>JAQVCP010000035.1 GCA_028689735.1 Hespellia sp.
TTACACTATAAAAAACGTACTAATTGCAAAGGGTGATACCTGAGTGAAAAGGCGCACAACACTGAACGAATTTTCCCTGGGGAAAGTCTATTCTGGTCCGCGTCATTTGGCGCGGATTTTTCTGTTTACAGATATCATTATTGGAATCGAGCAGGGAATCTGCTCTGCTGACAATAAGCCAAGTGTTGCCGTTGTATGGGAAAGGAAGGGAGAAATGGAGACGAGAATCGCACTCATCGGAGTGATTGTTGAAAATACAGATTCGGTGGAAGAATTGAATCGGCTGTTAAGTGAATATGGTGATTATATTTTCGGGCGGATGGGGCTGCCGCACCGGGAGAAAAAAGTCAATGTCATCAGCATCGCGATTGATGCCCCGAATGATATTATCAGCGCATTGTCCGGCAAGCTTGGGATGCTGCCAGGTATCAGTACAAAGACGACCTATGCAAAAGTGTAATCTTACAAAAGATGCTTTTCATTTTAGTGAAGGCATCCCGGAGATTTACAGCATTATTACTTGAAAACAGGAAAAGATAGAAAAAATGAAAGATAAAAACATATAAAAGTGGAGAAAGTGGAGGAAGAAAGAAATGTACGATCCAAAATCAAAAAAAGCGGAAGAATTTATCAACAACGAGGAAATACTTGAGACATTAGCATATGCAGATGCCAATAAGGACAATATTGAGCTGATTGACTCGATCATAGAGAAAGCAAAACTCAGAAAGGGATTGACACACCGTGAGGCTTCTGTACTCCTCGCCTGTTCCAATGAGGAAAAGAATCAGGAAATGTACGCACTGGCTGAACAGATCAAAAAAGATTTTTACGGGAATCGTATTGTAATGTTTGCACCGCTTTATCTCTCGAATTATTGTGTCAATGGATGTACTTACTGTCCATACCATGCAAAGAACAAGCATATCGCCAGAAAGAAACTGACACAGGAGGAAGTAAGGCAGGAAGTAATCGCGCTTCAGGATCTCGGTCATAAGAGACTGGCAATCGAGTCGGGAGAGGATCCGGTAAATAACCCGATCGAATATATTTTAGAGTGCATCAACACGATTTACAGTGTACACCACAAAAATGGCGATATTCGCCGTGTCAACGTGAACATCGCAGCGACAACAGTGGAGAACTACAAAAAACTGAAGGATGCCGGAATTGGAACCTATATTTTATTCCAGGAGACGTATCACAAAGAAAGCTACGAGCAGCTTCATCCGACAGGACCAAAGCATGATTACGCATATCATACCGAGGCTATGGATCGCGCGATGGAAGGTGGAATCGATGATGTGGGACTTGGTGTATTGTTCGGACTGGACAAATACCGTTATGAATTTGCAGGACTTCTGATGCATGCGGAACATCTCGAGGCAGCTTGCGGAGTGGGACCGCATACCATCAGCGTTCCAAGACTCTGCAACGCAGACGATATCGAAAAGGATGCATTCTCCAACGGAATCAGCGATGATATTTTTGCAAAGATTGTTGCCTGTATCCGAATTGCCGTTCCGTATACGGGGATGATCGTCTCTACCCGTGAGAGCAAGAAAGTCAGAGAGAAGGTTCTTCACCTTGGAATTTCCCAGGTAAGCGGCGGATCTAAGACAAGCGTTGGTGGATACGCTGAGCCGGAACCAGAGGAAGATAATTCTGCACAGTTTGATGTGACAGATCAGAGACCGCTGGACGAAGTTGTTAAATGGCTGATGGAACTTGGTTATATCCCGAGCTTCTGTACGGCATGCTACCGGGAGGGTAGAACGGGAGACCGTTTCATGTCCCTATGTAAGAGCGGACAGATTCAGAACTGCTGTCATCCAAATGCACTAATGACATTGAAAGAGTATTTGATGGACTACGCATCTCCAGAGACGAAAGCAATCGGTGATGCCTTGATTGAAAAAGAAGTGGAAAATGTGCCAAATGAGAAAGCGCGCGCAGTCGTAAAAGAAAATCTGAAGCTGATTGCGGAAGATAATAGAAGAGATTTTAGATTTTAACCTCATCAAGTGGCAAAGCGGATTGCGAATATCCGTTTTGACTCTTATCGAGCACGAAGTGAAGGGAGAATAGCATATGAGTTTAAACAGCACACCCAGTGCAGACCGGGTACACATTGGGATTTTCGGGAAAAGAAATGCAGGAAAATCCAGCGTCATCAATGCCATTACAGGGCAGGATCTTGCCATTGTTTCCGAGGTAAAGGGAACGACGACAGACCCTGTGTTAAAGGCTATGGAACTCCTGCCGCTGGGTCCGGTGGTGATGATCGATACACCGGGGTTGGATGATGAGGGAGAACTTGGAAAGCTGCGGATTAAAAAGGCATATCAGATTCTGAACAAGACGGATATCGCGGTTCTTGTTGTGGATGGTGCAGTGGGTATGACGCAGGAGGATGATGCAATTCTGAATCGGATTCAGGCGAAGCACATCCCTTATGTGATCGTCATGAATAAGCTGGATCTGGCAGATAAAAATACCGTTATGTTTAACACGGAAGAGGACTTGGAAAATAATAGAATCTGGGTCAGCACAACGAGCAAGACGAATATCCACGAATTAAAAGAGCTGATTGCAGCCCAGGTCCCACAGGAAGAGGAAAAACAGATTGTGGCAGATCTGTTAAAACCAGGGGATTTTGTCGTTCTGGTGGTGCCAATTGATTCCGCCGCACCTAAGGGGCGGCTTATTCTTCCACAGCAGCAGACCATCCGCGATGTTCTGGAAGCTGGGGCTACTGCGCTGGTAGTTAGGGATACAGAGTTGAAAGAGACGCTGGAAAACGTGGGCAAAAAACCGAGAATGGTTATTACTGACAGCCAGGCATTTAAAAAGGTGGCATCCATTGTGCCAGAGGATATTGTATTGACTTCATTTTCCATCTTATTTGCGCGGTACAAGGGCGACTTGTACGGACTTGCCGAGGGGGCAGCAGGAATAGATCAGCTGGAAGACGGGGATACGGTACTGATTTCGGAAGGGTGTACACACCATCGTCAATGTGACGATATCGGGAGCGTGAAAATGCCGCGATGGATCAGGGAACGGACTGGAAAAGACCTGAAGTTTGAATTTTCCAGCGGGATTGAATTCCCGTTAGACCTCAGTACGTATAAGATGATTGTGCATTGCGGAGGGTGTATGCTCAACGAGCGTGAGATGAAGTACCGCATGAAATGTGCGAAGGATCAGGAGGTCTCCATGACGAACTATGGAACAGCGATTGCCTACATGCAGGGGATTTTGGCGAGAAGCATGGAGGTGTTCCAATAGGTAATGACGAAACGAAATACAATCTTTGAAAGGTGGCAGTAAAATGGCAATAACAGAGCGGATACAGCATCTGAGGACGGAGATGGAAAAGCGAGAGATGGATGCTTACATGATACCTTCAGATGATTATCATCAGAGCGAGTATGTAGGAAACTATTTTCGAGCACGGGAATATATTTCCGGATTTACAGGATCAGCAGGAACGGTTGTGGTAGGACTAGACTGGGCAGGACTTTGGACAGACGGCAGATATTTTATTCAGGCAGAACAGCAGCTGACAGGAAGTGGGATTGAACTGTTTCGTGCGGGAGAGGATGGGGTCCCAACTATTGAAGAATATCTTGCAGAGAAACTGCCGGAAAATGGATGCGTCGGGTTTGACGGAAGAGTGATTGCAAGAAGCAAAGGCGAAGAGCTGCAGAAAGCATTGTCGGAAAAACGAATTCGTCTCCAGTATGAGGAAGATCTGATTGATCTTATCTGGACGGATCGTCCGGCAATGTCCAAGCATGCCGTCTATCTTCTGGACGAAAAATATGCCGGAGAATCAGCTGCATCAAAACTGGCACGTGTCCGGGAAGCAATGAAGGAAGCGGGTGCCGCCATGCATCTGAGCGCCTCACTGGAAGAGATTGCCTGGCTGTATAATCTGCGCGGCAATGATGTTGCCTATACACCAGTCGTGCTTGCATATACTTTAATTCGGGAAAATGACGCGGTGCTTTTTATTGATGAGGACAAGTTAGATGCCGGGATACGTGCATATCTGGAAGAACTGGGTGTGACAGTGAAAGCCTACGACAGTGTCTATGAGTATGTAAGAATGTTGGACCAGGCCATTGGTATACTTCTTGATCCGAAGCATTTGAATGAAATGTTGTATCGAAGCATTCCGAATACAATACCCAAGATTGAAGCAGATAATCCGATGATCCTGATGAAGGCAAAGAAAAATCCAGTGGAAATTGAAAATACAAAAAATGCATATATTAAGGATGGGGTTGCCTGCGTCAAGTTCCTGTACTGGCTGAAGAAAAATGTTGCGTCCGAACATATCACAGAAATCACAGCAGCGGATAAGCTGGAGGCACTGAGACGGCAGCAGGACGGCTGTCTGGATCTGAGTTTTTCGACCATTGCAGGTTATCAGGAACACGGAGCAATCGTGCACTACGGTGCGACGCCGGAGACGGATAAGGAATTAAAGCCGGAGGGCATGATCCTGGTGGATTCCGGAGGGCATTATCTGGAAGGGACGACAGATATCACAAGGACTGTCATTCTTGGACCGGTGCCGGAAGAACAGAAGATTCACTATACAGCCGTTCTTCGCAGTATGCTTGATCTTGCTATGACAAAATTCCTCTATGGATGTACTGGCGCGGGGCTGGATATAGTCGCAAGAGAACCATTGTGGGAACTTGATCTGGATTACCGTCATGGAACCGGCCATGGGGTAGGATATCTTCTGAGTGTCCATGAAGGACCAACGGCATTTCGCTGGGAGAAGGGTGGAAGTCCACAGAATCAGCCGGCCCTTGAAGCGGGAATGATCATCACGGATGAGCCGGGAGTCTATATAGAGGGCTCTCATGGAATTCGGATTGAGAACCAGCTGGTGGTTAAAATGGGCGTGAAAAACGAATACGGCCAGTTTATGGAATTTGAAAATATTACCAAGACACCAATCGATCTGGATGGTGTGATTCCAGAAATGCTGACTCCGAAAGAGCGAAACTACCTGAATCAATACCACAAAAATGTCTATGATACGGTCAGCCCATTTTTAAATGTGGAAGAAAAAGTGTGGTTAAAAGAGTATACCAGGGAAATATGAGAAGATAAGTGATTTTTTACTTCTGAGTGCTGAAAACAGCAGGGAAGATTAGGAAAATCCGACATTTACTTCTGGAAAAATATATAATATTAATGTAGAATAAGCAATAAAAAGAAAGGGATGCCTGTATGCGGGCATTCCTTTCGCGCTGTAATACATTAATAAAAAAAGAAAATTGAGAAATTTCCAAAAAAATGTTGAATATTTATTCAATAGCGTATATAATTCCGAATAAAGGTCAACCAATTTTTAACAAGGAAAGAAGGAAAAAGAATGAATTTTCGAGAGATTAATCCATCACCGCGTACATTAATGTGTCCAGGACCAGTTGAAGCAGATCCAAGAGTATTACGTGCAATGTCCGCTCATATATTAGGTCAGTTTGATCCGGAATTTACAAGCCTTATGGCGGAGACACAAGAAATGGCACGTCAGGTTTTCAAGACACAGAACATGCAGACATACACTGTCGATACCACATCAAGAGGTGGTCTTGAGACAGTTCTTACCGGAGCAATCTGCCCGGGAGATAAAGTGCTCATTCCTGCATTTGGACGTTTTGGATATCTGCTGGCAGAAATCCTGGAACGTTGTGGAGCTGAGATTACGTTATTGGAAAAAGAATGGGGGCAGGTATTTGCACCAGAGGAAGTAGAAGAAGCATTAAAGAAAGATACCTACAAAGCAGTTGCATGTATCCATGGAGAAACCTCTACCTCAATGATGCAGCCGTTAGATGAGATTGGCAAGATCTGTAAGAACTACGGAGCAATGCTTATTGTAGATACGGTTGCTACACTAGGCGGAGCTGACGTAAAAGTTGACGAGTGGAACATTGATGCCTGTATCGCCGGCACACAGAAATGCATTTCTGCACCATCCGGTTCGGCATTGATTACCTATAACAAGACGGTTGAGGACATCATCCTTGCAAGAAAGAAAGTGGAAAAAGGAATCCGTACAGACAGTGATATCGATGGTACACTGCCGCAGATTCCAAGTAACTACCTGGATCTTGCACAGCTGCAGGATTACTGGAGCCCACGTCATCTGAATCACCATACAGAAGCGACAAGCATGCAGTACGCAGTTCATGAAGCACTTCGCTGCATCCTGTTGGAAGGCATGGATAAGCGTCTGGAACGTCATATGCTAAATGACAAAGCGCTTACAGCGGGTCTTACGGCGATGGGAATCACAATCTTTGGAGATATTGCCAACAAGATGCCTGTTGTTACGGCAATCAATATTCCTGAAGGAATTGACGGACCGACACTCAGAAGCGGTATGCTTAATGACTTTGGTATCGAAGTAGCTACTTCCTTCGGACCGCTTGACGGAAAGATTATCCGTATCGGTAACATGGGATACTCAAGCCAGAAGAGAAACATCCTCTTTACACTTGGCGCATTAGAAGCAGTACTTCTCCAGAGCAACGTGAAGATCAACGTTGGAGATGGCGTGGCAGCGGCACTGGAAGTATACAAGAACGCTTGATATCAGTAAAAAGGAACATCCTGCGATACCGGGGAAGTCCTTCTTATAAAATATTGAACTCCATATGGAAATGACATGCAAAGGGGCATGAATGTAGTGATACATTCATGCCCCCTTTGCCATATCTTACCCTTGCCATATGTCCTTAAAACAGTCTAAAATGAAATAGATTCCGCAGAGCGTATCGATTCCAGAGCTATGTCCGATGGAGCGGAAAGCCTCCAGCAGATCATCAAAGGAACAATCACTCATTAATTGGTTGATTGCCAGACTGTAATGGTGATGGAGGGCAGAGGTTAAGAATGCGCCGCTGATGTCATTGGTGTCTGCAAGGTGCGAAGCAATTTCCTCCTGCAGAGTATCTCGGAATGTTACTACGTGAGAGGGGACATAAGTTTCGCAAGCAGAACTTAACGTAATCATGTCGAGTGCAGCGAGAGCGCCGCAGAGGAAGTCATCACCGCTGGGCGTCAATCCGATTCCAAGGCCGATAAGTCGAATCAGGTTCTTGGCAGCGTCGGTATCCGCTCCCAGCGCAAGCGCTTCCTGGCAATCCTTCATCCGGGCGTCAGCAGTGGAAAGAATCAGAGAATGTTTTTCGCAATCCTGATTCCACAGAGCGGCAAACCCGCTACATCTGGAAACGGAAATCATTTTCAATGTATTTTGACAGATGAAAAGAATTTTGCCGGAGGAAGGCCGGGGAGCAAGTTGCTCCACAGATAGACTTAGATTCTGAAATACGGTATCCTGAAAAGAGAAAGAGTGCATTCCTATCTGAATACAATGGTCTCTAAGGGAAACCGTGGTATCAGTGGTGATTGCGAGAGAAGCCAGAAGCGCTTCGTCTGCATCTGTGATCAGACTGATGGGAGACAGCGGAGAACCGACCGACTGTATGGCCAGGAGCTGGCTGCCGAAAAGAAGATTCACGGTCCGGTTGTAAATGGAGTGAATTGCAATGCTGGAAAGGATGTTGTCTGTTAATATTTTTTTTACATAATTTGACGAGTGGATAATTTTAATATTCATGAAAAGCCCTCTTTTACAGTGAAAAAAATGTCAGGAAAAGTTACTGAGTATATGGTAGCAGAAATGGAAAGATTGTTCAATGAAAAGGACATAAAAAGTGGTTGACTAATATAGACTGGAAAGAAGAAAAAAAATAATAAAAATTGTGCATTATTCCTAAAAAAGTAAAGATAAATTCATTTATATGTGATATTGCTTTTGCTAGTTGGTTCCGTTAAAATACAAGTATATTAAAAAAAGGTTGACCAGACCGAGAAAAGAAGCACTATAAACAGAAAGGAGTACCGTTGCACAACATTAAAAATAAAAGGAGAAGAAGAAATGGGAGAAACAGCAAATAAAAAGAAATTTTCGGTGTCACTGACGACACAGATATTAATTGGAACAGTAGGAGGTATCGTTTTTGGTTCCATTGTTGGAGAATGGGCGGGCAATCTGAAGTTTATCGGGGATATGTTTATCCGCCTGATTCAGATGTCCGTGGTATTATTGGTTATGACTTCTGTATCAGCGGCTGTCGGAAGCGGTGATGGCAAAGGCGTAGGAAAGATGGGGTTCCATACATTTAAATGGATCATTGGATTTACGCTGGTGTCCGCGTTTATTGGGCTGATTCTAGCACAGTTTATCAGACCGGGAATTGGAATTACAATCTCGGATGCAGCGGAAAAGATTGAAGCTGTAGAAGCTGCTGGAATGCAGGATACACTTTTGAACTTTGTTTCAACAAACATCGTTGGTTCGATGTCAGAGGGGAGCATGATTCCTTGTATCGTATTTGCATTATTCTTTGGTGTGGCAATGGGAATGTACACACGTGAGAGCGGCAATAAGAACATGATTGAATGGATTACAGGATTCAATCAGATTATTATGAATATCATCAAAATCGTCATGAACCTGGCACCGATCGGTATATTCTGCCTGCTGGCAAATGTAGCCGGAGCGATTGGATTCTCAGTGGTAATCCCGATGGGCAAGTTCCTGGGCGCACTTTTAATCGGAGATTTGATTATGTTCCTGATTTACATTCCACTTACCGGAGCACTTTGCAAGGTGAATCCGGTTAAGATGCCTCGGAAATTTGCGAAAATGTCTATGATGGCATTAACGACAACATCTTCAGCAATTTGCCTTCCGACAAAAATCGAAGATGCTGTCACAAAATTTGGCGTGAGCAGAAGAATTGCAGATTTTACAGGCCCTATTACAATGTCAATGAACAGTTGTGGTGCAGTGCAGTGTTACGTAATGGCGATTTTCTTTATGAGTCAGGCAACAGGGGTGACTCTTTCAGTTCCACAGATGGGAATGGCTATTTTGCTTTCCTGCCTGATGTGCATGGGAACAATCGTGGTACCTGGCGGCTCGGTAGTTGTATACACATTCCTTGCAACCTCACTTGGACTTCCACTTGAGAGCATTGCAGTCCTGATTGGAATCGACTGGTTCTCAGGGATGTTCCGGACAATTATGAATGTAGATGTAGATGTAATGATTGGCATGCTTGTATCTAGTAAACTGGGCGAACTCGACAGAGACGTCTTCAATGAGAAAAAGGTGGTAGAATACTAATATGGTAAATCATAAAAGATTATTTGATCATTTGATGGAACTTGGTGTAATTGGAAACACAGAGGATGGTGTGTACTGTCTTGCATTATCTCCAGAGGAAAATGAGGCACATGCTCTGGTAAGGAAATATATGGAAGAGGCAGGAATGACGGTCCATATGGACAAGGCTGGTAATCTTGTGGGAAGAAAAGAAGGTACGGATCCGAACGCATCTGTGGTTATGACAGGCTCGCATATTGATACAGTATATGGCGGAGGAATGTTTGATGG
This sequence comes from Hespellia sp., assembly GCA_028689735.1. Classification (GTDB taxonomy): domain Bacteria; phylum Bacillota; class Clostridia; order Lachnospirales; family Lachnospiraceae; genus Hespellia. The sequence goes on from JAQVCP010000035.1 coordinate 9,503, forward strand.
AAGACTAGGCGTGCTTGGCGGGATTGAAGCGGTTCAGACGATGAATGAGCAGGGGATTGAGACGAAGCATCCGATTGAAGTGCTTGCCTACAGAGATGAGGAAGCAACGCGCTTTGTGGGGAGTTACTCAGGTGCAGGACATCTGACTGGCGGGTATGATAAAGGAATCATGACCCATGCGGATAAAGATGGCAAGACAGTCATCGATTGTCTGAAGGCATGTGGAATTGATCCGGAACATGTAGATGAGGCGGGATTGCCAGCAGGATATGCAAAGGCACATCTTGAGCTTCATATCGAGCAGGGAGCAGTACTTGAAAGCAAGAATCTTGCAGTGGGAGTTGTGACGGGAATCTGTTGCCAGATTCGTGGAGAAGTGATAATTAAGGGAGTTGCTTCTCATGCAGGGACGACCCCGATGGACTTGAGAAAAGATCCATTGGCAGCGGCTGCAGAGGTGATGCTGGCCATTGAATCTGAGGCGAAGAACTATCCTGGAGCGGTTGCAACAGTTGGAAAAATTGAAGCACTTCCGGGCGGTGTCAATGTGGTTCCAGGAGAGGTGAAGTTCAGTATCGATATGCGAAACCAGAAAGCTGCTGTTCGTGATGAAATGTATGAAAAAATTAAAGCTCAGGCGGAAATGATCTGCGCAAAGAGAAATGTAACCGTTGAATTTAATGTTTTGATGAAGGATGCAGAAGGAAAACCATGCGCAGACCATATTCAGGATAAGATTGCAAAAGCGTGTGTGGAGTCGGGATTACCAGAATTCAGAATGCCAAGCGGAGCAGGACATGATTCCTCTACATTTGCAGATTTTTGCCCAATGGGAATGATTTTCATTCGCTCTAAGGATGGAATCAGCCATAATAAAGTAGAGTACAGTACACCGGAAGACTGCGCAGCGGGAACGGAAGTATTATACCGGACGATGCTGGATCTGGCACAGGAAGATTAGAAGTTGATACTTCCGCTTTGTGCTGCACATGTGACAGCGGAGCTTATGAACAATTAGACGTATAAAAGAATAAGACCATCATGCAAAGGGGCATGGGGAAAAGGAGAAGAACACCTTTTACTCATCCCCTTTTTGTGTGCCAAGGAAAGTTTTTATGAACTTGCCAAGTCGGCGGCACTGTGGATAAATTTTCTGCTATAATAATAAGCGGCCGTATTCTGATACGTTTTATGATAGATATAAGGGCTTTGAAAATTGTATTAAAAAGTGGTTATCCAATTTTAATGTCGTAGGCAAGAGATTTTAGACAATTTAGATATTGGAATATTGTGAGAATATCTAATAAAAACATTGAAGTGCACAAAAAACTGTAAAAATGTACCAAAAAGTGCGCAGAAAGTTTAGGACTTGTGAATATTGTTTTTTAGTTAAAACAATATTAAAATGAAAACAGATATTAAAAAAAGGTTGACCGGAATGAAGCAAAAAGGAAATCATTTAATTCAAAGGAGGACAAAAATGTTTGATTTATTAGTGAAAAATGGAAGACTTGTAACACCAGACAGGGTTTACGAAGCGCAGATTGCCATCAACGATGGAAAGTATGCCGGATTTTTCTCAAATGAAGAAGTTGTGGAGGCAAAGGAGGTTATCGATGCAAAAGGTAATTATGTATTCCCTGGAATCATTGACTGCCATGCACATTTGAATGAACCGGGATTTGAGTATCGTGAAGATTTCGGCACTGGATCAAGAGCAGCGGCGGCAGCGGGATGTACCTGCCTGATCGATATGCCACTGAATAATGATCCATCTCTGATGAACAAAGAGATTTTTGATATGAAATTAGGACTGATCAGTAAGCATTCTGTAATAGACTATGCGTTGTGGGGTGGCATTGTCGGGGATTATGATGACAAGCCGGGTTCAGTGAAAAATAATATGAAGGATCTTGCTGAACTTCATAAATGCGGAGTTGCAGCGTTCAAAGGTTTTACTTGTCCAAATGGCGATTTGTTTCCAACTGTGAATATGGGGAATGTTAGAAAAGCACTTGAGATTTTGAAACCTTACAATGCATTATGTGGATTCCACTGTGAGGAATTTGGACAGGTTCTGGAGCGCGAAAAAGAGGCGAAGGCAAAAGAGGGACAGACGAACGAACAGAAAATCAGAGATTTCCTTGATTCTCATGATGTCTGGACAGAATATGTTGCAACGAAGAATGTCATTGATATGGCGAGAGCCACTGGAGGAAGAGTACATATCTGTCATGTCAGCCATCCAATGGTTGCCCAGATTGTTAAAGATGCCATTCATGAGGGACTTCCGATTACAGCAGAGACTTGTCCACATTATCTTGGATTTACAGAAGATTTTGTGTTTGAAAAGGGTGCGCCCGCAAAATGTACTCCTCCGATGAGAACACAGGAGGAAATGGAAAAACTTTGGGATTATGTGCTGGATGGAACACTTTCCTGTGTGGGAAGCGATCATTCACCGGCAGCCGATGAAGAAAAAGATAACAGCACAAAAGACATCTGGCATGCATGGGGAGGTCTGAACTCGATCCAGTTCTTCCTACCGATGATGTTTGATATGGTTGTGAATCAGAAAGGGCTCAGCCCGAAACTGATTGCGAAGGTTATGGATTACAATCCTGCAAAAGTATTTGGCCTTTATGGAAAGAAAGGTGCGTTTGAGCTTGGATTTGACGGAGACATCGTTATTGTGGATCCAGAGAAGAAGTGGAAGTGCGAGCAGGAGAAACTTTTGACAAAAGGACACGTATCCTGCTTCGATGGACTGGAAGGAAAAGGAGCACCTACTTGCACGATTATCAGAGGTAAAGTGGTTGCAGAGGATGGAATGTATAAAGAAGATGCTGTAGGATATGGAGAATTCGTAAGACCTGTCCAGTAAGCTGGCAAGTGTTGTCAGGTGGAGAATAGAAAATATAAAGCATCCGCTTGACAAAAAGCAAAATTTACAGAAATTTAAAGGATGAATTTACAATTTCTACTGTAAATAAAATAGAAGGGATAAGAAAATATGAGTGAAGAAAAGAAAGAAGTAAAACAGGAAGCCAGTTCCATAGCTCCAATTAAAGAAAAAGACAGAATTATGAGTTGGGGCTCCAACACAATGCTCTGGCTGGGCGGATGTATTTCCATCGGAACCCTTTCCATGGGATCTGCACAGTTGGATAAAGGCTTGAATTTATTACAGCTATTTTTGGCTGTGCTGATTGGATCGACAATTCTTGTAATTGGAATTTGTCTGAATGACCAGTTCAGCTACAAAACAGGTGCACCATATGCTGTTCAGCTCAAGAGTGCATTTGGAACAAAAGGTAATATCGTTCCGGTATTCATGCGAGGTTTGCCTGCAATTGTATGGTACGGCTTCCAGACATGGCTTGGTGGAAGCGCAATCAACAACATTTCAAAAGCGATTTTTGGTTATGACAATATCTGGCTGTTCTTCCTGCTATTCCAGCTGCTTCAGATTATTTTGTCAATCAAGGGATTTCAGGGAGCAAAATGGGTTGGAAATATCGGTGGTGTTGTTATTATTTTCGCAATGCTTTACTTGCTCTATGTTTGTCTTACAACCCAGGCGGATGTGATTGCGGAAAATTTGCTTCACAAAGAAGGAACATGGGGAATGCCGTTTATTGCTGCGATTATTGCGTTCTTTGGAAATAGTACCACGGTTATGCTGAATGCGGGCGATTATTCCAGAGAGATGAAGAGTGGATATTCTACAGCAAAACGTGGCGTTTCTTACTTCCTGGCAATGGTTCCGACTACAGTACTTCTTGGAATTATTGGAGCGATGGCATGTTCGGCTACGGGAATTGCAAACCCGATCAATGCATTTTATGAGATGGTTGACAATAAATTCATCCTTGTCGTTACATTAAGTTTTATTATTTTTGCACAGTTATCAACCAACCTTGCAAGTAATGTAATCCCACCTGCATATGCATTTATGGATGTATTTAAGATGAAGCACAGAACAGCTGTAATCCTGATTGGTATTCTGGCAGTTTGTACTTGCCCTTGGATTCTTACGAACGATAGTTCGGCAGCTGGTTTAGACCTTTTTGTTAAAGTTTATACAGCCTTCTTTGGACCAATCTTTGCAGTATTGATTACAGATTATTTTATTCTTCATCGAAAGAAAGTAAGTGAAGCGGAGCTTCAGGATTTATATGACAACAAGGGTGACCATGCTGGTGTGAACTGGGCTGCAATTATTGCAATTATCGTTGGAGCAATCATTGGTTTGATCAATGTAAATATTTCCTTCTTCACTGCTACGATTCCGACGGGACTGGTATTCTATTTCTGCATGAAGAAGATGCCGTCCTGCGAGAGATTCCGTAAGGGAACGACGTTGGAAAAGTAATCGTGGAGGAGAAAACAACAACTTGCGTTGGCTGCTCGAATGCATGCGAACTTATGGTTGGCATGGAAAAAGGTACACTTATATCGGTGAACGGAAATTCCTGCCCAAGAGGAGAAGCGTATGCTTTTGAAAAAATGGTTTCTATGTCGGGAAGGATCCATACAAAACCTCGCATCAAAGATTGCCCGGAACGAAAATTAAAAGTAATGACAGAAACGGACGTTCCAAAAGAAAAGTTTAAATCGATTCTGCTTAGGTTAAGGGCGCTGGAAGTTCAAACGCCGATCGAGATAGGCGATGTGGTGTGTGAAAATATTGCCGGAACGGGCGTCAATGTAATTGCGGTGGAAAAAGCGTGACATGAATACGGGGGATGAGATGATTAGTTGTCTTGTCTCCTGTTTTTTGGCGTTTTAGATGATGGAGCTATTGATGATGCGTGTGATAGTGAATGCCGGTTAAACAACTAATGTTGCATAGTCGGTTAAACAACTAATGTTGCAGTTAAACAACTAATGTTGCAGTTGACAATTAGCAGAGGCAGTGCTATCGTAAAGTCCAGAGATTTGAGTCATGAAACATTCGTTTCAAAAAATCTTTTGTAGGCACAGAGTGCTTACACTTCTGAAACAATCAGGCGATTTCAGCCGGATATTTCAAACGGGTAACTAATTAAATATTGCGGCGGGAAAGCGAAAATACTAATTGCTTTTTGGATTGGATTCTTTATAATAAAAGTAAGCATTTCAGGTTCTCTTTCCCGCAAAACGAGAAAGGAGTTTTTGCATGGGGAAAGCTGATGATGGAGTTGTTGATTTTATGGCGGATCCGGTCCGGTATGCGGATGTGGTAAACCATGGATTATTTGCCGGAAATCCGGTGATTGATCCGCTGAAGTTGAGCGAACTTGACAGCGTGAGCCGGGAGATCCCTGGTATACAGAAAATCAGGGATATCAAGAGACTGTATAAGGATGAGGCCATTTTCCTTGTTATCGGAGTGGAGGCCCAGATGCATATTCACTATGCGATGCCACTTCGCAATCTGATTTATGATGCACAGACGTATGAGGGGCAGAGAAAGAAAATTGCGAAGCAGCATACGAAGGACAAGGACTTAAAGCTGGATGAGTGGCTGAGCAGTTTCAGTCGGGAAGATAAGTTGCTGCCTGTGATTACCCTGGTAGTCTATTATGGTACGGAGCCGTGGGATGGACCAAGGACACTGCATGAGATGCTCGCTGTTTCAAAAGAACTTGCAGTCTACCAGCCGTTGATGATGAACTATCAGCTGAATCTGCTGGAGGTGATGAAGATCCAGAATCTTGATACCTACAGTGATGATTTGAAGATGGTCTTCGGGTTTGTGAAATACCAGAAAGACAAAGAAGCGTTGTGGGAGTTTGTGAATCAAAATCAGGAGCTGTTTACAAATGTGCCACTGGATACCTGCCGGGCGATAGAAGCGGTAGCGAATACGAAGGAGATTACAGAATATATGAGCCGGGAGAAGGAAAAGGAAGAAGGTGTAAATGTGTGTGAAGCGTTACGTGGAATTAGGGAAGATGGACGCGAGGAAGGACGCGAAGAAGGGGCAATTGGGAATCGAATTGAGTTGATCCGGAAAAAGAAGCAGAAGAATCTGGATATAAAAACCATTGCGGAGCATGTGGAAGAATCCGAGGAGTTTGTCGGACTGATTAGCCAGCTTATAGAGGAAAATCCGACTGCTGACACGGATGAGCTTATCAAAAAGTATGAAGCTCATAAGAAAGCGGATTAATTATATCGAGCTCATGGAAAAGTGGATTGCAAACATCCACTTTGACTGAAAGCGAAGCAGATAAGAGGCTCCGCCACATGCCAAGCGGAAGTAATTAGTAGCATGACGGAGCTTCTTTTGGGCACTTTACAACCTCGTAAAAGATGCAGAATTATGCACCTTGAAGCGGAAATAAAGATGGGCGTGCAGGGAGGGGGCCATTGGAAATATCTGTCTTCAAATCTGGAATTTGTCATCAAATCTGAAAAATAATTTCATAAGTTAATCAAGCGACACCAAGTAAATCCAACAATTATTCAAAAATAAAAAAACCAAAATCCGAAAGCTTATTTTTACAGAATAAAAATGAATCAGACTATTACTCTAGTATGGAATTTAGAAAATTTACCGTTGCGTCCAACAAACGGATCGCTGCATCGCTGGTCTCGTCCCGGTCGAAGTCATGGACAGAGCCGGAAGCTACAAAACGGGTTGGATTATAACGGTTTGTCAACTCAGTGAATTCAGCAAAAGGCACATCGGTATCCCCGGTACTGTGTGCACAAAAAAGAGGGCATGGCATTTTCTCACAGAGGCGAAGGGTGAAGTTCAGGTAAAAATGCTTTTCCCGGCCTTCAAAGAACTGGGAGAGCCACTTGCCACTCTGGCGCGCGTATACATAGGCACTGTAGTGTGTGTCCAGACTCCCACTCGCGTGGAGCTCGGAAGAAATTTTACTAAGGCACGTACCTGGAACCTGGGGGAGCGTGCAGTAATAAGGGCTTGGCTGGTTGAACCAGTTGTCGCAGAGAAAACCATATCCATAGTAGGAGAGGAGCCCAAGTGGCGGCTGGGCAAGGCTGCCGCTTGCGGCTGCCAGAAGACAGAGGTATGCTCCGGCAGAACGTCCCCACAGGAAATAAGGCAGTGGAGAATCGGTGTATTTTGTATTGTTTTTACAATAATCCTGGATGGACTGGCACACATCGTTCAGAATTAAATCGACTTTAGCGGCAGGAGCCAGTGGATAGTCATAAGCGATAAGAACGAATCCGGCGTTAGTCAGCGTCCTTAGATGGAGTTCGGGCAGATCTTTTCGGCTTCCATAGAGGAGACCGCCACCGTGAAAATAGAGAATAGCGGCTCTGGGTACGATATTTGTGTCGTAATAGACGGTGGCGTGCTTGTCATAAAATTCATTAGTCAGTTGCAAATCTTTCTTGTGTAACATGGAAAACCTCCTATATTCTTGTTAAATGAATGGCAATAAAAACTGGTTGAAAATATGTCACATATAAAAGTTACTTAATATTATTATAAAACAAATCAATTTCAATATCCACAGCAGAATCAGGTTTTCTGAAACTTTAGGAAATTTCAATCAATATTGAGAGGGGAATTTATGAAAAAGCGCAGAAAACTTCTATATAATATAAAAAAGAAACAAAATAAATCAAACGCTTTTGTTAAAAATGCCACTTGTAATTTGTTGAAAATACTGTAATAATAGAATTATAAAATCTGGTCGACCACAAAGTCGAAAATCAACACATTATAACAAAAAATGTTTTATGAAAGAAAGAGGTAAAGTTATGAGTTATTTGAATAATCAAACAGGTTACAGAGAAGAGCTGCTTTCCACACGTTCTATTATTAAAAAAGAAAACTACGTATTGCTTGAACCAGATGGTCTGGTTAAGAACAGTATTCCAGGTTATGAGGATTGTGATGTTACAATTCTTGCATCTCCGGCAATGGGTGCATCTTTTGTAGACTATCTTATCACAGTGAAAGAAAATGGCAAGAACCTTCGTGGAATTGGCGGTGACGGAATTGAAGTGTTTTTATATGTGATTGAGGGAGATGTTACAGTATGGAATGCAGAACAGAAGGTGACACTCGGCAGCGAGGGCTACTTCTATTCACCGGAGAGCAAGAAGATTTGTTTTGAAAATGCGAGCGGGGCACCAGCGAAGGTATTCCTTTACAAACGAAAATACGCGAAGCTGGATGATTTTGAGGCACCTGTGACAATTACAGGAAATGCAAAAGAACTGCCTTGGATTCCATATGAGGATATGCAGAACTGTTTCATCAAAGATTTCTTACCAGCAGCAGGAAATTTCAGTTTCGATATGAATATGCATATTTTGAAATTTAATCTGGGAGCATCTCACGGATATATTGAGACTCATATTCAGGAACACGGAATGTATTTTCTGGAAGGAAAAGCAATGTACCGGGTAGATGATGAGTGGATTCCGATGAAAAAAGGAGACTATTTATTCTTAGATGCCTACTGTCCACAGGCTTGTTATGGAGTGGGACGTGATGAAGATTTGATTTACATTTATTCTAAGGACTGCAACAGAGATGCTGAACTGTAAAAGGATTGAAGCGGCGAAACGGATGGAGAGCGTTCGCTTTACAGTCTGTGTTATTTGTAAGAACGAAAAGAATTAAGACAAAGAAGGCGGAAAAGAAGAATACGGATGAAATAATATCCGGATGACAACGGCAATGGGGAAGGAGCCAATTAAGATGAGACTTTCAAGAGAAGAATTAAAGAGTTTAATGAAAAATAAAATGCACAAAGCGGGGCTGAGCGAAAAACATGCAGACATGGCAGCGGAGGTATTGACATGGTCCGACGAAAGAGGGTATCATTCGCATGGTGCGGTTCGTGTAGAATACTACAGTGAACGAATCGCAAAAGGCGGTATGACAGTTGATCCAAAGTTTGAATTCAAAAAGACGGGACCTTGTTCTGCAATATTTGAAGGAGATAACGGATGCGGATATGTGGCAGCCACACTTGCCATGGAAGAAGCAATCAAGATGGCAAAGGAGAATGGAATCGCAGTTGTTGGTGTCCGCAACATTTCACACAGTGGAGCACTTGGCTATTATACCGAGATGGCAGCAGACAATGACCTGGTATCCATTTCCTTCTGCCAGTCAGATCCCATGGCGGTACCATTCGGTGGAACAGAGCCGTATTACGGAACCAATCCCATTTCTTTCGGAGCACCAACGGCAGATGACCGTAAAGTTGTATTTGATATGGCAACAACTGTACAGGCATGGGGCAAGATTCTGGACAAGCGTTCCAGACATGAATCTATCCCGGATAGCTGGGCTGTGGATGCGAAGGGACTCCCGGTTACGGACCCAAGCCTGGTAAATGCGCTGGTTCCGATTGCAGGAGCAAAGGGATATGGACTGATGATGATGGTAGACGTATTCTCCGGGGTACTCCTTGGGGTACCATTTGGCTCACATGTAAGCTCCATGTATCACGATTTATCAGAAGGAAGGAATCTCGGACATATGCATATCGTCATGGATCCTTCCAGATTTACAGATATCAATGAATTCAAGAAAAATATGTCGACTGTATTAGATGAACTGAATGCCAATCCGGCAGCAGAGGGATATGGAAAAGTATACTATCCTGGAGAAAGAGCAGTCATGCGAAGAGAGGAAGCTTATGCGAACGGTGGAATTGAGATCGTAGATGAAATTTACGAATATTTGAAGAGTGATGACATTCACTACGACCGTTATGATCATAAAAACAGATTTGCAGATTAAGAAAGGAAGAAAATATGTTAAAAACAATCGTAAAAAAAGGCAGCTACCATGATTCCGTAGTGCTGATGCTGTTGACGAATCAGATTTCAACCATTGAAGGTGTGAAGAAAGTATCTATTATGATGGCAACACCGGCAAACAAAGATATTTATAAACAGAGTGGTCTCAGTACAGACGAGCTTTTGGAGGCGACAGCCAATGATATGGTAGTGGTTGCCGATGTGGATGATGACAGTCTGCTTGATACTATTATGGCAGAGGTGGATGAATTCTTCAAAAAGCAGTCCAACAACAACCAGAAATCCGGCGGAGCTGAGAGTGTGAAGTCCTGGGAACGTGCACTGGATACTGTTCCGGATGCGAACCTTGCAGTAATCTCAATTCCAGGGGCCTATGCGGCACTGGAGGCAGAGCGAGCATTAGATGAGGGGCTGAATGTGTTTATGTTCAGCGACAATGTGACCGTAGAAGATGAGCTGAAGATTAAGCAGAAGGCTCATGAAAAAGGATTATCTGTTATGGGTCCTGACTGTGGTACCGGAATTATCCAGGGCGTGCCGATTGCATTTACCAACAGTGTGGCACCGGGCCCGATTGGTATCATCGGAGCTTCAGGAACAGGAATCCAGGAGCTGACAACAATTATCGATCGTCTTGGTGAGGGCGTGAAGAATGCCATCGGAACGGGCGGGCGTGATCTTTCCAGCTACGTTGGTGGAATTACGATGATGGATATGATCGAAGCGATGGAGAGCGATGACAGTGTCAAAGTGCTCATCATCATTTCCAAGCCACCGGCAAAAGATGTGCGCGACAGAATTTCTGCGCGACTCAGCAATTTTAAGAAGCCGGTCATTACATTGTTCCTTGGTGAGAAGCCGGAGTATCACGAAGAGAACTTCTATCATGCGTATACGCTGGATGAGGCGGCAAGAATGGCGGTCGGTCTGGTAAGAGGTAAAGACGCTGTTGAAGCTGCGAAAGAGCCATCGGTAGATGTTGACAGAAGCGGGTTCTTTACAGCAGATGAGAAGAAAACAATCAAAGCATATTACTCAGGTGGAACATTGGCAGGGGAAGCTGCGATGTTGATCAAAGATGCACTGGATCTTAAGATTCCACCGGAGAAGGCAGAGGGCTTCATGCTCAAGACAGACGGACATATCGTAGTGGATCTTGGTGATGATGAATATACACAGGGAAAACCACATCCGATGATCGATCCGGCAAAGCGTATCGAGTGTATGCAGGAGGCTTTGGATGATGAGGACACAGGCGTAATCCTTCTTGACATCATGCTTGGATATGGTTCCCATGAAGATATGGCAGGTGTACTTCTTCCATCCATCACAGAGCTTCGCGATAAGGCACAAGCAGAAGGAAGAAAAGTATTTTTTGTTGCCACAGTATGCGGAACCAGAAGAGATTTTCAAGGGTACGATGAGGCGGTAAATAAGTTAAAAGAAGCAGGTGTGATTGTCTGCGAGACAAATAAACTTGCAGTCCGCACTGCAATCCAGGCAATCGGACTTGATTTTACAGAGCCAGTCAAAGAGATTCGTCCAAAGACTGTGACGGAAGTAGAAAAGAGTGAGCCATCTGAAAAATTAATCCAGATGCTTTCCGAAAAACCAAAAGTAATCAATATTGGTCTGAAGAGCTTTGCAGAGGTTGCACAGGAGTTTGGCTGTGAAGTGGTACAGTATGACTGGATGCCACCGGCAGGCGGAGATGTGAAACTAATTAAAGTGCTGAACTTCCTCAGAAATTATGAAGGAATCGATGCAGCAAACCGCTCTGTTATCGAGAAGGTCGTTGCCAGCCAGCCGGTAATCATGGACGTAGTTCCTGCAAAATCCGTTATCAAGGAGTTGAACGAAGGAAAAGTTATCCTCCATGCAGGCCCGCCGATTGAATACAAAAACATGCCAGACCCAGTTCAGGGATCCTGCGTAGGCGCAAGTTTATTTGAAGGATGGGCAAAGGATGAGGCAGAGGCAAGAGCGCAGTTGGAGTCCGGTGAAGTAAAATTCATTCCATGCCACCATGTGAAAGCGGTAGGTCCGATGGGCGGTATCACATCTGCCAACATGCCGGTATGGGTTGTGAAGAATATGACAGACGGCAATGAAGCTTATTGTACAATGAATGAAGGAATCGGTAAGGTACTGCGTTTCGGCGCGTACTCTCAGGAAGTAGTCGACAGACTGACCTGGATGAAGGACGTACTTGGACCAACACTGAGCAGGGCAGTTAAGACTTATGACAACGGACTGAATGTTAACCCTCTGATGGCAAAGGCAATTGCTATGGGAGATGAATTCCACCAGAGAAATATTGCGGCTTCTCTTGCATTTTTGAAAGAGATGGCTCCAATCATCACCAGACTGGATATGGATGAAAAGGACCGTTATGATGTTATGAAATTCCTGGCAGATACAGACCAGTTCTTCCTGAATATTATGATGGCAACAGGCAAGGCAGTCATGGACGGTGCACGCACCATCACAGACGGAACAGTTGTTACTGCAATGTGCCGTAACGGTGTAGAATTTGGTATCCGCATCAGTGGAATGGGAGATACATGGTTTACTGGTCCGGTAAATACACCGCAGGGACTTTATTTTACAGGATATGACGGCGAGGATGCCTGCCCGGATATGGGAGACAGCGCAATTACAGAGACTTTCGGTGTTGGAGCAATGGCGATGATCGCTGCACCGGCAGTGACCAGATTTGTCGGAGCGGGCGGATATGAGGATGCGCTGCGCACCAGTACAGAGATGACAGAAATCTGTATCGACCGCAACCCGAATTTTATTATTCCAACATGGAATTTCCAGGGAATCTGTCTGGGAATCGATGCCAGACTGGTAGTGGAAAAAGGAATTACTCCGGTCATCAATACAGGTATCGCGCATAAGATTGCCGGATACGGACAGATTGGTGCAGGAACCGTTCACCCGCCAGTGGAGTGCTTTGAGAAAGCAATCACAGCCTATGCAGAAAAGTTAGGATATGTAGCAGAATAAATCTTTTTGGAAAATCACGCGAACGTGCTGATTTTATGACTGGCGGACCGATAAAAAGTCCGCCAGTACAATTATAGAAGGAGGACACCATGGAAAAACAAAGAGTCGTAGTTGCTCTTGGAGGTAATGCCCTCGGAAGAAATGTAGAAGAGCAAAAGGAAGCTGTTGCAAAGACGGCGAGAGTTATTGTTGACCTTTATGAGCAGGGAATGGAGCTCATCATCACCCACGGAAACGGTCCACAGGTCGGAATGATTCAGAGTGCAATGGACAGTCTGATTACAAAATATGATAATTTCAAGCAGGTTCCGCTGCCGACAAGTGTGGCAATGAGCCAGGGATATATTGGAATCGATTTGCAGAATGCGATCAAATATGAATTATACAATCGTAACATTGACGGAAAGGTTTCTACAATCCTCTCTCAGGTGGAAGTGGATCTGAATGACAAGGCATTTGATCATCCGTCCAAGCCAATCGGACGTTTTATGACGAAAGAGGAAGCGGAAATTAATGAAAAGAACGGAGTACCATGTATGGAGGATTCCGGGCGTGGATATCGGATTGTCGTTGCTTCTCCGATGCCCCAGCGCATCAGAGAACTGCAGACCATCAAGACACTGCTGGCAGCAGGACATATTGTCATTACCTGTGGCGGCGGCGGAATCCCAGTTGCAAATCAGAATGGAAAGCTGGTGGGAGTCAATGCCATCGTAGATAAGGACAATGTGAGCAGTCTGCTGGCAGCCAATCTGGATGCCAATTATCTGATTATATTGACAGCTGTAGAAAAAGTAGCCATCAACTTTGGAAAAGAGAACGAAGAGTGGCTCTCTGACCTGACGATAGAGCAGGCAAGAGAATATGCGGCTCAGGGACATTTTGCAAAAGGGTCTATGCTGCCGAAGGTGGAGGCTGCCATCAGCTTTGCAGAGTCAAAAGAGGGCAGACGGACGCTGATCACATTACTTGATAAGGCACCGGAAGGAATCGCCGGTAAGACGGGGACATTGATACATCGTTAACTAGTTAGGAGAGAAATATGAATATACCAATTAATCTGTTTATGTGGATTATGGCATTCTTGCCCATTGTGGTACTGTTGGTCCTGATGATTAAGTTCCATTGGGGTGCAACCGAGGCAGCACCGATCGGTCTGATTATTACCGTATTCACAGGACTTGTATTTTACAAAGCGGACATTAAGCTTCTGGCCTCTGAGAGTGCCAAGGGAATCTGGAATGCGCTGATTATCATTCTAATTATCTGGACAGCAATTCTGCTCTACCAGGTAGCGGATGAGGCGAAGGCCTTTCAGGTCATCCGGGACGGCATGCGAAAACTCCTCCCAAATGAGCTGTTGCTGGTTCTTGCAATGGGCTGGATCTTCGAGAGCTTTTTACAGGGAATTACAGGCTTTGGAGTTCCGGTTGCAGTGGGCGCACCGCTTCTGATTGGAATCGGGGTTCTGCCGCTCTGGGCGGTGGTCCTTCCTCTTCTCGGACAGGCATGGGGGAACACCTTTGGAACATTGGGGGCAGCCTGGGATGCACTTGCCATGGCAGCCGGATTGGAGCCGGGAAGCGCATCCTACCTGACAACAGCACTTTGGACTGGCGGCTTTTTATGGATTTGGAATCTCTTTACCGGACTGGTGATATGTTGGTTCTATGGCAGGGGCAAAGGAATCAAAAAAGGACTTCCGGCTGTTCTGATTATGTCTGTCATTCAGGGGGGCGGGGAACTGCTGCTTGGACAGATGAACACCACGATTTCCTGTTTCCTTCCATCCTGCATTTCCCTAGTCGTGATCATGCTTCTTGGAAGAATGAAAATGTACCGGGATGAATGGAAAATCGAGGACAGTCCGATTATGAACCGTGCATTTACCGAAAGTGCAAAAGAGGAAGAAAAGAGTGATATGAATTTATTGCAGGCATTTGTTCCTTACATCCTGCTCAGTGCACTGACATTGATTGTTCTGCTTGTGACCCCTGTGAAGAATGCATTAGAAGTGGTGTCCATCGGATTCGCATTTCCGGAAACCTCTACAGGCTATGGTTATGTAAACAGCGCAGTGGAATGTTTCTCGCCGCTGAAGCCATTTACTCATGCAAGTATGTTCCTGTTTCTCTCTGCTATGGTGGGGCTTATCTATTATAAGAAACATGGCTGGATCAAGGAAGGCGGCACAGGGCGCGTCTTTGCAAAATCGATTTCCATGACGATGCCATCGGGAATTGCAGTAATCGGTCTGGTTATTATGTCCAATGTCATGGGCGGAACGGGGCAGACCATGGTGCTGGCTGACGGAATTGCGGGAGTGCTTGGCAAAGGATATGCGGTGCTTGCACCGATTGTTGGAGTGCTTGGAAGCTTTATGACAGGAAGTAATATGTCTTCTAATATTTTATTTGGAGATTTCCAGCTGACAACGGCAAATCTGCTGAAGCTTGATGTATCACCGATTCTGGCGGCACAGACAACAGGCGGATCCATCGGAAGTGCGGTCAGCTCCAGCAAGATTGTGCTGGGAACGACGACGGCATCAATCCTCGGAAAAGAGGGAGAAGTGCTCAAAAAGATTTTACCGGTTACATTGATACCGGCACTTCTTATCGGCGTCGGGCTGTTCGTGATGATTGTTTTATTGTAAGGAGGCAGTTGATATGGAAGAAAAATCATTTTTTATGACAAATGCAGGCCATCTTACACTGGCATTTATTGCAATTGTGATTGCATTCGTGGTATTATTAATAGGACTGAATGCGGCGAGTGACGGGTTGTGTTTACTGGGGTTTGTCCTGGTAATGCTGGCAATGCTTTTTTCACCGTTTAAAAAATTTATTTTAAAGAAATAAAGTAAGAACATTCAGCCGGACTGATTTTATAGTCTGGCTGAATGTGTCAATGGAAGTAAAGAAGAGCAAAAGAAAAGTAAAGAGAAGTGAGAAGCAAAGAAAAGCAGGAAACAAAGAAAAAAGGACAGGGAAATGGAGGAAGCCTGATGAACGATGAGGTAATGAATCCTTTATATAAGAAGGAGAACGTTCAGATTCTTCGAAGATATTTAAGACTTACACAGAAGGAATTTATCCGGCAGTTTTTATCAGCGGAAGATGGGAAAGCACTCATGAGTGTTTCCACATTATCCAATCTGGAGGCGAAGGGCGGCAGCCGGATCAATGAGATTATATTTGCAGTCTCAGAACGGCTGTCTGTCGATCCTATGATATTTTCAATGGCACCGGAGGAGTTTGCGGAGAATGTGGGTGTGCTGTTTCCAAGCACACTTGAGACGGAGACGATGCGGAGTAGTAATGGGAAAAAAGGAAATATTAACCAGCTGATTTATCAGCTGACGACTTATTTTGCAGAACAGATTTTTGCGAAGAAGCTGAAAAAGGGTGATAAGATTGAGTCGGATCGTGTACTTGCGACGAAGATGGGAGTCGGAAGATCGGTCATTCGTGAGGCACTTAAGGTGCTGGATGTTCTGGGACTGATTGATATCCGTCCGGGGCAGGGTTCCTTTATCAGCAATGATGAGTCGGACTTTTTCATTATCCCGTTATCCTGGTCTTTGTTCCTGAACGGGAATCAGACGGATAATATTATTGAAGTCCGCAATCAGCTTGAAATTAAGGCGGCGGAGCTGGCAGCAGAATCTACGGATGAGGAAAGCCGGAACAGACTGTATGATGTTTCCCACAAGATGAGAAATGCCTATCAGCAGGAGAACTTTAAGGAATTTCTGGATGATGATCTGGAGTTTCATACCAGCATAGCAGAATGTTCACAGAATCCGGTTATTTACAGCCTGATTCAGACAATCAGTAATCTGATGCGCTACGTCAGCGGAACCGGAATGGTGAATGCGGATCAGCTGAAGGATATCTATGAAGAGCATCAGAAGGTGTATGGATTCATTCTGGCGCATGATAAGGCGGCTGCGGCGAAGGCGATGGAAGAGCATCTGGAGAAATCTAAGGAGCGGTACCGGTATCGTTGATTGTCAATAGTGACAGCAAATGGTTCAGAAGGAAGAAGGTTCAGAAGAAAAAGTTTAAAATGATTGACAGGTTTGTGAAAATCTTGTAACATAGATATATGCAAAGGCGCACAATTTCAATTGTGTGCCTTTTGTATTGTATGTGAAAAAAATAAGAGCAAGGGCGTTCTTTTCGGTAAGAAAAGAGCGCCTTTTTCTATGAGAGGTGAATGGGATGAAAAGTTTATTGGATCATACGCAGGAAATTAATAAAATGCTTGCGCGATATGGTGTGAAGTTCGGTATTTACAAGAATAACGAATTCAAGGAACAGCTGTTTCCGTTTGACGCAATTCCAAGGGTGATCACGCATGAGGAGTATGCAGAGCTGGAGGCTGGGCTGATTCAGAGAGTGGACGCATTGAATCAGTTCCTGAAGGATATTTATACGGAAAAACAGATTATCAAGGATGGAGTTGTCCCGGAGAATTTTGTGTTTTCATCATCTGGTTATCTGCCGGAGTGTGAGGGCGTGATTCCACCGAAGGATATCTACAGCCATATCTCGGGAATTGATCTGGTACAGGCGAAGGATAGAAGCTGGTTTATTCTGGAGGATAACCTCAGGATTCCGTCCGGTGCTTCTTATCCGCTCATTGCCCGGGAACTCAGCAGAAGAGCTTCACCGGAGACTTTTCATGAAAATGCGATTGTAGACAACCGGAATTATCATCAGATGCTGCGTGAGACTATGGACTATGTAAACTGCGGCGGCATCAATGTAATCATGACACCGGGAAGATATAATGCTGCGTATTTTGAACATTCTTATCTGGCAGAGAAGAGCGGGGCAGTGCTTGCGATGTGCAGTGATTTATTCGTGGAGGAAAATCAGTTGTTCTACCGGGATTACAAAGGGAAACATCAGAAGGTGGGCACATTATATAGAAGAATTTCCGATGAATACATAGACCCGATGACATTTAACAAGGAGTCTGTCATAGGAATCCCGAATCTCATGGACGTATACCGCGCAGGAAATGTGGCAATCATCAATGCTCCGGGAAATGGAATTGCAGACGATAAGGGTATTTACTATTTTGTGCCGAAAATGATTGAGTATTATCTGCAAGAGACGCCAATCTTGAAAAATGCACCGACGTATCTTCCGTTTTACGAGGAGGACAGAAAGTATGTGCTGGATCATCTGGAGACGCTGGTTGTGAAGGATGTGGCAGAAGCCGGTGGGTATGGTGTTGTATTCGGAAGCGATATGAATGCGGGGGAGCTGGAACACTGGAGAGAGCTGATCCAGAGAGAATCCCGTCGATTCATTGCACAAGAGGTCATTGATTTTCTGGATCTTGATATTATGGAGAAGGGAGAAAGGGTTCCGAGGAAAGCGGATTTAAGGGCATTTGTCCTGTCCGGGGAGACAACGAAGGTATGGGCATCCGGACTGACCAGATTTTCACGGAATCCGGATTCATTTGTAGTAAATTCATCACAAGGAGGAGGTTTTAAAGACACATGGGTGCTATCTCGTTAGAAAAAGTAGAACATTTATATTGGCTGGGACGATATACAGAAAGAGTATTTACAACACTGCAGAAGTTTTTTGAAGTATACGATAATATGATTGATGAAGGGATTCAGGGAAAAGTGTATCCCAAATATTGTGAATGTCTTTCCATCCCGAACATTTATACTTCAAATAAAGATTTTGCCATGCGCTATTTATTTGATAAAAAGAACCCGGATTCTCTGGCAGGCAACATGGAGCGGGCTTATGACAACGGAATCGTGCTCCGTGAGGAACTCAGCAGTGAAGTGCTGTCCTATCTTCAGATGTCTCTGGATCTCCTGGCATCGGCAGCCGGTTCCGGTGCACCACTCTTCACACTTCAGCCACTGGTGGATGATATTTATGCATTCTGGGGCTGCGTGGATGATGAAGTAGACAATCGGGAATGCCGGAATATCATGAAAGTCGGACGCCGGGTGGAGCGGTTAGATCTTTATCTGCGGCTGAGCTATGGAAAAGAGGAGACCGGAAAAGAATTGTCTAAGTTGATTCATCGTATAAAAGAGACTGATATTCGGTTCAATGAAGAGAAGCTGGAACGTGTCATCGAAATCGTGAATCAGGATGAGATTGCAAAAGAAGAACGCAGAGAGGCAGTACGCTTAGTTGGAGAGATCGTTGAGGTGATGTAATTGAAAAAGTTACATTTTCTGTACCGCACCACATTCCGGTTCGATGATCCGGTCTACAACCACAGCTTTGCACTGCGGTGTATCCCGCCGAACAACAACGTGCAGAAAATATGGATAGAGAAACGCCATATTCGTCCGGCAGATTCCATTGATGAGATGATGGATGGATTTGGAAATCACAGATATATCGGACATATCGGAGGCTATCACGATTCTTTTGAATATGAAGTATCAGGAATTGCCTGGGTCAATGGAATGCAGGTGGTTAAAGAGAAATTAAATCCGATTTACAAATATCCGTCAAAATATACGCGGTATGAAGAAAATCTGATTAAATATTACAAACAGATCAAGCCACAACAGGGTGACAGTATGCAGCGCGGCATTGAACTGATGCATGCCATTTACCGGAACTTCGTCTATGAGGGCGGTGTGACGGATGTAGAGACTACAGCCGCGCAGGCATTGGCTCTGGGAAAGGGTGTGTGCCAGGACTATGCGCACATTCTGATTGCACTCTGTCGCCTGAATAACATTCCGGCGCGCTATGTGGTCGGGCTGATGATCGGTGAAGGCTTTACCCATGCCTGGGTAGAAATTTTTGTGGGAGACGGCTGGTACGGCTTGGATCCTACCAACGATCTGCTGGTAAATGATTATTATATCAAGATTGCGCATGGGCGTGATTATGAGGACTGTATCGTAGATAAGGGGCTGTTCTATGGGCAGACGGTGCAGCATCAGGAGGTCTATGTCAATGTCTGTGAAGCAGAGTAAGTGGATAGTTATCAATTCGTTCACAAGGGGTTTTGAAAGAATAATCAAAATAAATGGTATATGGAGGTAAGCTTGATGATTGAAACAGTGGTGGAGGTGGCTCTGCCAGTAGATGAAAAACTAATGATACAAAAGAACCGGATTACGCCAGCGGGAGGACAGGAGAGAAAAAGGAGAATATCCATAGTCACCGGAACACATGGCGATGAACTGGAAGGCCAGTATGTATGCTACGAGGTCCAGCGGATTATCCGGGAGCATCCAGAATGTCTGACCGGGGTTGTGGACATTTATCCGGCACTCAATCCCCTGGGTATTGATTCTATTACCCGTGGAATTCCCCAGTTTGATCTGGATATGAACCGCATTTTCCCGGGATCGAAGGAAGGTGTGTTCACCGAGTATGTGGCAGCGGAAATCGTGGATGATATTCTGGGCTCGGATGTCTGTATTGATATCCACGCCAGCAACATTTATCTGAGGGAGATTCCTCAGGTGCGTATTTCTGAGGAGACAGCGGAAAGATTAGTGCCCCTTGCAATGCATCTGAATGTGGATTTTATCTGGGTGCATGAGTCGGCAACCGTTCTGGAATCCACACTGGCACACAGTCTGAATATGATGAGCGTACCTACCCTTGTGGTGGAAATGGGTGTAGGAATGCGAATTACAAAAGAGTATTGCAGGCAGCTGGTGACAGGAATCTTTCATCTTATGAAAGAACTTGGAATCTGGAACGGGGAAGCGGAAGAGGTCAGAGAGCCATTTATTTCTCTGAATGGTGAGGTGGACTTTGTAAATGCAGACGCTTCCGGAATCTTTGTGCCGGAGGTGGAGATTGGAACGTATCTGGAGAGAGGCGGGCACATCGGAGATATTTTAAATCCGCTGACCGGGGAAGTGGAGAATTCTCTGAAGGCGTCCATCGCCGGAACCGTATTTACAGTGCGGGAATATCCGATTGTCTACCACGGTTCACTGATTGCGAGAATATTAGGAGGTACGAAACAGTGGAAAAAGAAGTAATGTATACGCTCAAGGCTCCTTACCGCGATGCACTTCGTATTCACGGCTATCATTTTGGAAAAGGTGAGAAAGCGGCCTGCATTATCGGAGCACTGCGTGGAAATGAAGTACAGCAGCTCTACGTGTGTTCTCAACTTATAAAAGTACTGACCGAGCTGGAAAAGCACGGGTCCATTTCATTTGGAAAGGAGATTCTGGTCATTCCATCTGTGAATCACTATTCCATGAATATTGGAAAACGATTCTGGGCTGTGGACAACACGGATATCAACCGCATGTTCCCGGGATATGATAAAGGCGAGACCACCCAGCGAATTGCGGCCGGAATCTTCAATCAGGTCAGCAGCTACAGCTTCGGTATTCAGTTTGCCAGCTTCTACATGCCGGGAGACTTTGTGCCTCATGTGCGTATGATGGAGACCGGTTATCAGAACACCAGTCTGGCAAATCTGTTCGGTCTGCCTTACGTGGTGGTCAGAAAGCCGAGGCCGATTGATACGACTACCCTAAACTACAACTGGCAGCTGTGGGAGACCTCGGCATTTTCTGTTTACACCAATGAGACGGATGAAATCGATGAGAACTCCGCCCGGATGGCAGTTTCCGCGGTACTGCGGTTTCTGACCCGGATGGGTATCATCAAATACAACAGTCACAGCGGCTACATTGCAAATGTAATCTACGAGGACGAACTCACAACAGTCCACGCAGGCAGCGCGGGAATTTTCCGGAGAAAACGTGAGCCGGGGGAGGAAGTGCTGCGAGGGGATGTGCTGGCTGAGATACTGGATCCCTACGAAGGAACCTTGCGGGAGGCCGTGACTGCGCCGACAGATGGAATTATCTTCTTTGCACATCGAAAACCGTTGATTACGGAGAAGGATGTGGTGTGCCGGATTATCCGGAGGCTGCATCAGTAGGTGGATGGGGAGAAGTGGTTTCGTACTATACAAAAAATATTTCATGAAACATAATTGAATTTCCACAATAATCATGTTAAGATGTTCCTACGCACAGCGTTCTTGCTGTGGTAGGAACATCATTATTTATGTAATCTGTAGAGTGAGTCTACAGCACATAAACAATTCCGGCTGATTTAGCCAAATTATCCAAGTTACTATTTTACAACATAGCACCATCTGATATAATGAAGAAAAGAAGGCAGTTCTATTTCCTGTGTCAGATTGTGTACAGGAAGGGGCATGCCTATGGCAGAAGAAATAACATATCATAACAAAGATGTAATGTCGAAGTACCTGACAGAAAAATTTCCAAAAGTTTCGCTAAGCGTATATGGACTCGATACACCAAGAATCAAACAGTTGCTGCCAACGAATCTGCCGGAAGTCAAGGTGGATGAACTTCGGCTGGATAACCTGTTTTTATTTGAAGATGGAACATATGCTATTATTGACTATGAATCCTCTTACAAAGAAGGGAACAAAATCAAATATCTGAATTATCTGACCAGAGTATTGCAGCGCTATTTGGGACAGCCGAATCTAAAGTTGCGGATGATTGTGATTTATACGGCAGACGTAAAGCGGAGACAGGTAAAGGAAAGT
>JAQVCP010000036.1 GCA_028689735.1 Hespellia sp.
ATGCCCATCTTTCTTGCATAGTTTGCACCGCAGTTATAGCTTTCACGGTCGATGGCATACACCACTGCGTGCTGCTCAATTGTATTGAGGGTATACATGACATCGGATTCCTTATAGCCGTCACCCTTATGGGACGGTCTGCTGCCGTTTCCCTCTACTACTACAATACCGCCTTGATTGCAGGCAGGATTGCCGCCGTTGGCATCAAGGCACCTTGAGGTATCCGCTTCATAAATACCGCTGTGAGGATTGTCCGATTTCATGGAATTGCTGTCCTTTGCACAGATGCCATAGCATTTCGGAACGAAAAGTGTCTGGTCATTATTACAGCCAAGAGTGGCAGACAAATCATCCTGCACCAACGCACCCTTACCGCCGCCCTCACAGCCAGAGCGGATTTTCAGTGTCTTTGGAGTTTCCAGTACAAACGGCTGATTATTGCCGCCGGTTCCATAGGTGGAACTCACGGTAGGAGCCTGTTCCAAGGGACCTGTGTATCTCGTGTCCTGACTATGATTTTCAAAGACGAGTGGCGGATGCTTGGATTCTGCACGAAGGGTGCAGGTCATTCCTTCCGTCACATCCATACGATTGCCGCCTTGGTCATTCAAGCAGACTGTGCCTGCCGTTCCAGTGCAGCCTTCAAAATCTCCGGCAGTTCCTTGCCACGGGCAGATGCCCTGCGGAGGATACCCTGACACGCCCTCTGACTCAAATAATATTTTTCCGGCACATTGGCCTGCAAAATCTGCGACAAGGTAGATGCGTTTTCTTCTTTGGGGAACTCCCCAATACTGAGCATCGAACACTCGCCATGCGAGGGAGAAATCCTCTCCCATGATGTTTCCCGCACTGCCCCATTTTCCTTTTTCAAGTGGAGGAACAGCATAGTCTTCTGATTTGATTTTGCACAGGGAGTCAAGGACTGCCTTGAAGTCCTCGCCTTTGTTTGACGAGAATGCGCCGGGGACGTTTTCCCAGACCACAAATCTTGGATACTTGCCATTTGTCTTACACCTCATTTCCTTCACGATTCGCACCGCTTGATAGAACAGACTGGAACGCTCACCGTCCAGTCCGCTTCGTTTGCCCGCCACCGACATATCTTGGCAGGGGCTTCCGAATGTGATGATGTCCACGGGCGGAACTTCTGCACCGTTTAGTTTGCTGACATCACCGTAATGTGTTATCTGTGGCAGCCGTTTTGTTGTAACACGAATAGGAAAAGGCTCGACTTCCGATGCCCACAAAGGGGTAATCCCGGAAATCAAGCCTCCTAAAGGAAATCCGCCACTGCCGTCAAACAGACTTCCCAGTGTTAAATTGTTATTCTCCATCAGCACCGACCTCCAAATCCTCAAATCGGATGGTCACTCCGTCACGGATTACGGACACGGCATCCGCAGAGCCGACCTGCTCAATGTAGCGTTTCACGATAACATCGCAGTATTTTTCATCCAGCTCAATGGTATGGCAGATTCTGCCCAGCTGTTCGCAGGCAATCAAGGTACTGCCGCTGCCGCCGAAGGGGTCAAGCACGATGCAGTTGCTCATGCTGGAATTCTTAATGGGATAGGCAATCAGCGGAATCGGCTTCATGGTCGGATGGTCACCGTTTTTCTTCGGCTTGTCAAACTCCCAAATGGTGGTCTGTTTCCTGTCGGAATACCACTGATGTTTGCCTTTTTTCTTCCAGCCGTACAGACACGGCTCATGCTGCCACTGATACGGAGAGCGTCCTAATACCAAGGACTGCTTTTTCCAGATACAGCAGCCGGACAGGTAAAACCCTGCATCTTCAAACGCTTTACGGAATGCCAAGCCGTGGGAATCACTGTGAAAAACATAAATCGAAGCATCCTCTGCCATCGCAGCATTCATCTGGGTATAGGCATCAAAGAGAAACTTCTCAAAGGCTTCTTCATTCATACTGTCATTCTGTATCTTCCCGGCACTGCCTTCATAGTTGACATTGTAAGGCGGGTCGGTCACCACAAGGTTGGCTTTCTTCCCGTCCATCAGCACTTCATAGGTTTCTGCCTTGGTGCTGTCACCGCAGATCAGGCGATGGTTTCCCAGCAGCCACACATCACCGCTTTTAGTCACAGGCGGCTTTTGCAGTTCCTCGTCCACATCAAAATCATCATCCTGTGCATCATCGTCCTCGCCAGCGAAAAGTTCAGCGATGTCCTTTTCATCAAACCCAGTCAGACCCACATCAAAGGACTCTGCCTGCAGAGCTTCAATCTCCACACGCAGAAGTTCTTCATCCCAGCCTGCATCCATCGCCATACGGTTGTCGGCAAGGATATATGCTTTCTTCTGTGCTGGGGTAAGATAGTCCACAAATACACACGGAACTCTCTCGATACCTTCTTCCTTGGCCGCAAGGATTCTGCCATGACCTGCGATAACATTATATTCACGGTCAACAATCACGGGATTGATAAACCCGAACTCACGCAGGGAGGAGCGCAGTTTTGTAATCTGCTGTGCGTTATGCGTTCTGGCATTATTCACATAGGGTACTAATTGCGAGATGGATACAAGCTGCATCTCGGTAGTTGTTTTTGACATATCCATCCGCCTCCTTAAAACAGACCCCATTCAGCAAACTTCTCAAAGCCGCCGATGGAATCAATATATTCTCTTGCCTGTGCCACAATATCCGCATAAGGGATACCGTCCACTTCACTGTCACCGATAGCACAGACCAGCTGCACAGGCTGTCCTATTTTCTGTGCCTTCAAAAAAGCATAAATATTGACGGACACATCAGCCTTGGATAAATCCTTGCCGTGCAGTCCGCCGCC
Source organism: Hespellia sp. (assembly GCA_028689735.1). GTDB lineage: Bacteria > Bacillota > Clostridia > Lachnospirales > Lachnospiraceae > Hespellia. The sequence continues at coordinate 2,814 of JAQVCP010000036.1, forward strand.
TGTTACGGAGTCCGCCATATCAGAACCGAGTTTACGGTTGGTAGCTCCCGTATCTACATTCGTGCCGCCAGTCCAGCCGCCGAGCGGATTGACCTCTGCACCCGGATATGTGTTTTTCAACTCCTTGCTGTCCGTATTGCTCTGACAGATAATCAGGCGGATACCGTCCAGAATGTACTTTCCATCAGACGGATGCTTTTCATAGATGTTATGAGCAACAGCAGAGAGTTCCTTCTGTTCTGCCGTCAGCGGCATTCCCTTGAAGATGCCGTTGTCCCCACAGCGAACACCATCCGATTGGTTATCAGAGAGGTGTGCATCCTGCGGAACTATCACAATATCAGTTCCCACATCGCCTGCAATACGGGCAACGGCAGTGCAAATGTCTGCTTCATACAGCTGTGCCGTGGTTTCGATAATCGCATGACACATACCATGTCCAATTAACACTTCCACAGCAATCTTCGGATTTTCCTCGGCTCTGTAAGCCAAGTCCACAATCGCACCTGCGATGCGGTCTGCCACTTTGTCCGGGTGGCTCGGATTCACTTTTTCTATCATAGTCACATTCCTTTCCTTGCACGGAGCAGACGCTCCATCACATCGTTCTGCGGTACATCATCGCTGTATTCGATATTGCAGTTTTCCTTTACAATCTGGAATATCTCATTCCACAGCCTTACCGCTTGGTTCATATAGTTGATGCCGATATTGATGAACGGGGAAGGAATCGGTTTCTGTGTGGTTGGGTGCTTGGACAGGAAACCCAGCTTGCTGGTCATTTCCTCACACTGTATCCAACGGGCAGATGCCATCGCATATCGCTCCAGCAGCTGCGAAGACACCTTTGCACTGCAGCCGATGCTTTTCAGCCATTCCCATGTTTCCTTGTAAATATCAGCGGCCTGCAGTTCACTGCCGTCACGCTGTTCTGCCGATAAGAAATCGTGTGGCTTCGGCATCTCCACACCCTCGATGTCCGGGATGTCCAAGACCTCAAGTTTTCTTCCACTCGGATTCCCGTTCTCCGCTTTCTCTTTTACAGCAGATTTCTTACGGCCGGCTCCCGGTCTTGCACCGCCGCGGCCGCCAATGTTATTAGATTTTGTAGGCATTTTCTCTCACCCTCCTTTATTACCCTTTTGAAATCGCCCTTTCTCTGCACGAAGGGGGGCGCCGTTTTCCCGGAATTGAACCCGTAGAGATTCAGACCGCCCCTCCCGGTCAGTTTCGTGCATTTCTGTCACCCATCTCTGCATGGATTTTGTTATGACAGGAACGGCACAGACTCATAAGATTACTTCGCTCGTGTGTTCCGCCCTTGGATACAGGCACCTTATGATGCACCTCATCCACGGGAACTAATATCCCACGCTCAAAGCACTGCTCACAGAAGGGATGCTCCTTAACATAGCTGTCACGGATGCGTTTCCATGCTCTGCCATACTTGCGGCGTACTGACGGGTCACGGCTGTACGTCTCGTAGCGTTTGGCTTCCAGCTTTCTGTGTTCTTCACAGTATCTGCCGTCACACAGCCTCGGACATCCGGGGTAGGCACACGGCTGTAATGGTTTCCTTGGCACTCTCACCACCTCCTTCGTTGCATAAGAAAAGCCCTGCAGGTCGGTGTGACCCACAAGGCTCTCTGTTACAGTCTTTCATGCTATAAGTATAACACGCTCTGTCTGGGAATGCGTCCGCTGTATTACTCATGGCGGCTCCCTTTGCAGTTTTTCATACTACCATTATAACAGGCTCCGCCGTGAAATGCGTCCACGGTATTACTCATCACTTGCCGTACAGCAGAACCGCCAGCTTTGCCAATGCACGGTTCTTCCTGTTGTAGGCAGAGGAACGCTCAATGTGGAAGTGGTCGCAGATTTCATAAACGGCTCCTGTCTGACCGCAGTCCTCATCATAAAAGGTTTCCAGCACATAGCGTTCATCGGAACTCAGCTGTTCCCATGCTGGCTTGAACCATTCCATGTACTCCACCGCCTGTCGGTAACGCTCCTGCAGGATGTCGATTTCCTCGATGCCCTTTAAGATGCGTTCTTCTCCTGCCTGCGGATTGTGTGTCCTCGGCATCCCGTCAAACTGTGGACTGCGGACACCGCACATTTTATCACGGGTGTTTTTGATTTCATTGCTCGTATTGGCGATGATAAATTCCATACTGCTGTAATCCTTCAACGCATCCACGGCAGCGGAACGCTTGTCTAAATACTTCCAGATAATGCTCATATCCTTACCTCCGAAATTTTATAGCCCACTCGGATTGGCTTGGATTGTCGTAGGTTGACTCTGATTTTCATAGATTGGCTTTTATGGCATCAATCAAGGCGGACTGGGAAGTATCCTTCATTTTCAAAGCCTTTACTATCCGCTCGTCAATGGTGCCTTTGGCAATGATGTGTGTAATGACCACCGTTTCTGCCGTCTGTCCCTGCCGCCACAGTCTGGCATTGGTCTGCTGATATAATTCCAGTGACCATGTGATGCCAAACCACACCAAGGCAGAACCGCCGCTTTGCAGATTCAATCCATGTCCTGCTGATGCCGGATGAATGACCGCAACAGGGATACTTCCGTTATTCCAGTCGGCAATATCACGGCTTGTCTTGATTTCTCTCACAGCAAAGCGTTTTTTGATGCGTTCCAGATCATGTCGGAACCAATATGCCACAAGAACTGGCTTTCCGTTTGCCGATTCGATAATATCCTCCAGTGCATCCAGCTTTCTGTCATGAATCTGAAGTATCGACTCATCATCGGAATAAACGGCACCATTTGCCATCTGCGACAGCTTTCCTGTCAGCGATGCAGCATTGGCGGCTGTGATTTCTCCGTCCGGGAGCTGCAATATAAGGTCTTTTTTCAGTTCCTCATATTTCTTCTTTTCTTCCTCGGATAATTCCACTTCATACTGGGTGCTGATCAGTTCCGGCATTTTCAGATGGTCAGTGGATTTCATGGAAATCGTAATATCGGAGATTTTGTCATATATCTGCTGTTCTGCATTCGGCAGCGGCTTATAGCTGTAAACAATCTGACCGTTTCGCTTATCCGGGGAGAAGTAGGCAGTACGGTACTGACCGATAAATCGCCCAAGCCTTGCTCCCATATCCAGCATCTTAAATTCTGCAAATAAATCCATCAGACCATTGCTGCTTGGTGTGCCTGTCAGACCCACGGCTCTTTTTACTTTCGGTCTTACCTTCATCAGTGCCTTGAACCGCTTGGACTGATAATTTTTGAAACTTGACAGTTCATCCACCACCAGCATATCGAAGTCAAAGGGAACACCGCTTTTCTCAATCAGCCACTGCACATTCTCTCGGTTGATGATATAAATATCCGCCTGTGTATTCAGTGCCGTCAGCCTTTCTGCTTCTGTACCCACAGCCACAGAATACTTCAGCATTTTCAGATGCTCCCATTTTTTAATTTCAGCACTCCATGTCACAGAAGCTACTCGAAGGGGTGCTATTACAAGAATTTTATGCACTTCGAAGCTGTCAAACAGCAAATCGACAAGAGCCGTCAATGTAATACTCGTCTTGCCAAGTCCCATATCCAAAAGGACTGCTGCCACGGGGTGTGTTTCAATATACTCCACAGCATACTGCTGATAGCTATGCGGATTGTACTGCATCGATTATCCCTCCAATCTGCTCCTCGCAGTCAAGGACATACACCTTAAATCCCAGACGCTCCAACAGGCGGTGTCTTGCCTGCTGCAGCGGTCTTGGTTTTTCTCCCGGTGCTTTCACTTCCACAAAGGCGAACCTGCCAGTGGGTAAAAGCACCAGTCTGTCCGGCATTCCATCGAAACCGGGAGATACGAACTTCGGACATATCCCGCCATGCTTTTTTACTGCTGTTACAAGTTTCTGTTCTATAATTTTCTCTCTCATGTTTCCTCCTGTTCTGATGACAACTTGACAGGTGTGACAGCATTTTCTATATAATCTATGCGTGCATACAGACATACGCCTATATCCATATTTCTATAAATTCAATCTATATAGAATAGTTGTCACACTTGTCATAAGAAGTCAAAAAGTCCTCTGTTTAAGCCATTTTAAGGCTGTGACAACTTTTCATACATTCTCTGCTGTCCATACAGCGGTATCTTTTTTCGCTTGCCACTTTTTTCCCAACCCTCGATTTTTATCATAATTGCTGCTATCGCATAGGAGTCTGATGCCTTAATGCTGGACAGGCTGTTGCCGAAGCATTCGCACCAAATCTCCGCATTGCTTACCTGCGTTCTTTCCACGGTGCCTTTTTTCGTTCCTCCAAAATCATCACCGCTTAGAAAGTTCTTTCGCTCAAAAAGGCTCATCTCATCCCAGTTTTCAGGAAGCAGTGTGTATAAATAATCCTCCACCAGTCCCTGTCTTTCATCAGTTTCCATTGCCTGTCTCTGTTTCTCTTCAGCAATTTTCGCATCCTTGCCCTCAAGGTATAATTTTTCTCCCTTGTGGTATAAATAGATGCTTTCCGCCCATATCTGCGATACATCGTCTTGGGTCATCTGCCATGATTTTTTCGTTGATTCACTGCTCACATTTACAGGCCAGAATCGTCTGTTGCCTGTAATATCACGAAGGAATCCGTTCTCCGCATTGGTAGAGCCGACAACGATACACTGCCTTGGATGGCTCTCGACAACTCTGCCATAAGACGGGCGATAAATATCATCGGTACGGCTTAAGAAAGATTTTATGGTCTCAATGTCCACCTTCTTCATTCCTGCCATTTCACCCAGTTCAAGAATCAGAAATCCCTGCAGTTTTTCCGCACCAGCCTTGTCCTTCATGTCGGTAAGGGTAAGGCTGTCAGAAAACCAACTGCCTGCCAGTTTGGAAAAGAAGGTAGATTTTCCGATACCCTGTGTACCTACAAGGATCAAAGCACTGTCAAACTTTGTCCCCGGATGATAGGTTCTCGCTACCGCTGCAATCAGTGTCTTTCTCATGACGGCTCTTGTGTAGGAACTATCCTCCGCACCGAAATAATCAATCAGCAGAGATTCCACCCTTGGCACCTGATCCCATTCCGGCAGACTGTCAAAATACTCTCTCGCAGGGTGAAAATGTCTGTCCTCTACTGTTTTGGTAAATGCCACATCATGGTTTCGGTTTGAAAAGGTTTCGTAACAGATATCAATTAGTGCTTTCATCTGTGCAGTATCCGCATCTCTCCAGAACTTATTATCCATCGGACGCTCCCAAGGCACAGTTCCTGTAATTTCAATTCTTCCTGCCATTTCATTGAATGCGATATTTGCAAAGTCAGGGTCATTGTTTAATATCAGCATTAGATTCCACACGCTGTTTTCAAGGCATTTGCTTCTTGGCATATAACGGAGCTTCGACCTCCAGTCCTCCGCATCTGCGAAGTCCTCATCAATCTGTGACTGTCTTTCCTCCAATGCACGGAGCTTCACTTTTTCCTGTTTCATTGCAAACTCACACATATTTTTGAGTGATTTATTCTCATCATCCCCAAATTTATGGAGACGGACAAGGTCAAAAGCACTGCACAGCTTACCGCCCGCCGGGTCTGTCGCATGGTGGCTGTAGGAGAACTTATCATCATAAATTACAACACCTGCTGAACCCTCGCCGGGGATAAAATCATATCTGCCGGACGCATCTGCCGTTGGTGCATACACACCCTGCAGGAATTCATCAATCGCAAGGCTGATAGGAAAATATACACGATTGAACAATCCAATCACACCGTCTTTTTCAAGCGGGTCTTTCTGCTGTTTCACATTATGGTCTGCCGCCTTGCTTTCCTTTGGGGTTGTTGGGAGCAGGGAGCAGTCACGCCAGTTGGGGTGTTTTGCAAAAATCGTATCCGGGTCAAGCCAATCGCCCTCTATCGTGTCAAAGAGATATTCTCCGTTGGAAGGACAGGTCGGCCAGTACATCAGCTGATGGGGAGAGAACGAACAGGGGTCAAGCATACTGATGAAGCCATTGTCCTGCGCATAATATCTGGCGGCGGCATTGAACTCATCGGGTGTCATATCACGGCTGACAGGGATAATCATTCTCGCCCTTGGATGCTCCGGGGTATGACTGTGGGTGGTGTAATAGCAGCCTTTGTTGGTAATTTTGCTGCCAATATTATGCAAGAACTCTGCTTCAATACTGTCAAGGTCATACACCAGCATGGAACGGCACACCACCTTGTTTGCCTGTCTGCGGTTATCACGCAGATGTCCTGCCACAAAGCCGCCCTTATCCTTGATATCATCACGCTGACCTTTTGGCAGCTTCGGATATTCTTCCGCCGTTTCCGATGTATAAATGGGGTTACGCAGACGGTCACATAATTCATCAAATTTGATGGTCTTATTCGACCAGAACTTTGCCGTCCTGCTGTTGCCATAGGCGATATTCAAATCACGCATCTTTACCGACCTCCTTTAAATCACTGCCAAAGTATCGCAGTCTGTAATTTTTCCTTTTGGCTCTCCTAATCTCCGCATCCATTCCGGCTGATATGCTTTCGCCAAACACCCAAACCTCGGTGCAGTGACTCATCAGCACATTTCCAAAATGAAGCCCCAGTTCACGTTCCGTTAAATCGTTGTCATTGAGAAACTGCGGAAACAGCAAATGCGGAGCAATAGGGATATACCCCTGCTCCACAGCAAAACGGCTGTACTTTCGTGCATTTGCAATGTTCCCGGCAATATCTCCCGAAAACGGGGAGCATACATACACAATCGGTCTGTATGCTCTTGCCGCTTTCGTTTCTTTTTCAATGGAAGTCAGTGCTTCATAGGTGGTCGGATCAGGATAGCCTTCGCTGTTATACCTGTTCACACCCACAAGATTTCCCTCCCATCAGTTTTCTGCTGCAGCTTTCGCAAAGGACGGATGTGCCAAACAAATCGCCCTCGCCATCGGCAAATACCTCTGCCAAGTCCACCTGCACCTCCGAGCCGCAGTGCGGGCAGTGGCAGAATACATTCTCATCGTTGATTTCAATGGAAACCTCCATCGCATCATTCAGCTGTTCTTTCACATAAAACATCTTATTTGTCCTCCTCTAATTTGGTTTTGTACCATTCAAGATGGCGTTTTCTGTCTTCGTAAGCAGGGAATGCCACGAGCAGACCCACATCAACTTTCTGCAGGATTTCCAGCATCTCAATCTGTTCTTTAGTCAGATACGGTCTTATGCTTTTGCCTTTTTCCATGTCATTGGCAAGCCTGAACTGCTTTGCCGTCATACCAAGCACGATGCGGTTTAACATATCGCATTCGTTGCTGAAGTGGTAAGGCTTCGGCTTGTCATGGAGCAGCTTGATATTTTCGGTCAGGAGCGGAAACTCCTGCCTTGCTGACACCAAGTTCTTAATAAAGGCATCCATCTCATTAAATCTGCGGATGTACAGTTCTTTGAACTTCATAGCCTTTTGCCCGGTGTATCCCATTGCCAGCATGGTAAATCCGTCACGAGTCATGCAATAGCACGGCTGCTTTTTATTCTGATTATTGGTGTATGAGGACGGCGCAAAATTGCGCTGTCTGAATTCTTCACTCAAACCAGATGTGGGGTCAGTGATTTTACGGATATCACGCAGAACTTCTTTGTGGTTTTTCTCAAAAAACTCAGCTACAAACAGGCTGTCCACCCTCGCAGTGTCATGGGCATCGGCAAAGATGCCGTATTCGTCTTTGGGTATCAATTCTTTCATAAAAATACCGCCTTTCAAAAAAGTAGGGTCTTGCCCTCTGATAGTGAAAGGACAAAACCCTGAACTTTAAGAACCGTATTTTTAATCTTTTTTATAAAAACTGCATTCGTACCCGTCAGCACGGAGAAGAAGCCCTGAAATCCAAGGCGGAGTCCTGCCCATCTGTTTACAAAGGGCATCAAGGGAAACTCCCATACTGCACTCAATAATCAGTTCATCATGCACATGACCACAGATAAAGCAGTGCGACAGTGTCCGCATAGAATGAGCCAGAATATCACGGCTGATTGCCTGCACGATGTTTTCCACGAACTTGGGACCGTAGCTTTCAATTCGCTCCCACTTCTTTGTGCCGCCGCCCCCTTCATAGGTCACCGACTCACCGCCGAAACGATTTTCTCCCATGCGTGGCTTCACATAGGAAAGCTGTCTGCCGCTTGGCAGAAGGATAAACAGCATCCCACTCTGGTAACGAAAGCGAATACCGTGTGTTTCTGTCGGCACTCTGTTTTTGACAGTATCCTTCACACAGCGGTCAACCTCCCACCAGAACCTTACGATATTGGGATTGGCGGCTCTCCATGAATCCACCAGCGGCTGTAATTCTTCCTCGTTCAGTCCCATATCCAAAGCACCCATCGCTTTTAACGCACCGACCGAGCCGCCGTAGCCGAGAGCCAATTCAGCGATTTTGCCTTTTTGACGCAAGTTTCCGTTGACACCATGCTTTTCCACTGGAACACCAAACATGGCGGATGCCGATGCACAGTAAATATCCCCGTTATTGGCAAAGACCTCAGTTCGCCAGTTCTCTTTTGCAAGATACGAAAGCACCCTTGCTTCGATTGCCGAGAAATCCGCCACCACAAATTTCATGCCCGATCTTGGCACAAAGGCAGTACGAATAAGCTGTGACAGCGTATCCGGGATATCATCATATAAAAGTTCCATCGCATCATAATTGCCGGACTCCACCAGTCCTCGTGCCTGTTCCAAATCCGGCATATGATTCTGAGGGAGGTTTTGCAGCTGTATCATTCTGCCTGCCCATCGGCCGCTTCTGTTGGCTCCGTAAAACTGGAACATCCCTCTGGCTCTGCCGTCCTCACAGACTGCATTCTGCATCGCCTGATACTTTTTCACGGAGGATTTGGATAACTGCTGTCTTAGGAGCAGAACCTCCGCCAGTTCCTTCGGAGCAGTTTTAACTGCCTGTGCCACTTCCTTTTTGCCAAGACTCTCCATCTCCAAACCGTTATCCGAGAGCCACTGCTTCATCTGCACCACGGAGTTGGGGTTATCAAGGTCAGTCAGTTCCTGCATTTTCTCTGCCAATTCTGCCTTTGATTTCGCATCAAAAGCAATGGCATTCTCCACCACCGCCATATCAAGAGCAATCCCACGGTCATTGATTTCTTGGTCGAGATGATATTCATCCCACACGAAATCCGGCACAGGGAATTTCTTCAGTCTGTCCTGTATGGACATCTCTACTTCCACATCCCGCTTGTTATAGAATACAAAGGTATTCCATTTCTCCATATCATGTTCCGGCAGATTGCGTGTCCTGCCGCCGTTCACTTTTGTCGGCTTGCAGGGAACACAGAAATATCTGACGAGTTCTTTGCCTTCCTTCAGCTTCTGTTCTTCCAAACCTAACACCGTGCCGGCCCCGGCAAGGGATAACGGCAACCCCATGTATGCCGCCCATATCATGGAGCATTTCCATGCAGAAGGGTCAAGGTAATCGCCCACCGTATCCTCGTTGATGCTGTAACTATAAAAATGAGCTGGGTAGTTCCTTTGCAGCCATACCGACAGACATACTCTCTCGAATGCCGCATTGAATGCCCATTTTGTTACGGTATCATCGGTCAGTGCTTTTATAATCTCCAGTGGAATTTCATCACCCTGTGCCAGATCATAAACAGCAACCGCACCGCCGTTTACAGATACACCAAACAGCAGGATTTCAAAGTTAGGGGACTGGGCATATTTATAGACCCCGCACTTCTGCAAATCCACATCGCTGTAACTCTCAATATCAATCGAGAGCGTTTGTATTTTTCCCATGTTGTCACCATCCTTATATAAGCAAGGCGGCGAAGATAACACCTCCGCCGCCCGCTGTCATTTACTCTGCCTTATCAACAGACTCTTGGTTTTTCTTATGCTTTTTCTCCCTGTGCGTGTCGATGGCACACTTGATGAGAAATCCCACATTTGCAATGAGGGTACCCATAACAGCACCGAAACACACGGAAAGCATCATGCTCTGAACCGTTGTCATAGTAATCCGCCCTCCTTATCCGAGAAAATCTTCATCCGCATCGGTGGCAAAATCATCCTCGGCACGGCTCTTTCCGCCAAGCGGCTCTCCGTCCTTCATCTTCTGAAGGTTATTCAATCCACAGGCGATTCCCTTATTGCCGTTGGAATTGAAGGCATAGAAGTTGATGGATGCACGGCCATACACACCGCTGTATACCTCGCTTCGGTCAATGATCGGCTGGCGGTCTGCATCAACGATGCCCGGAGCAGATGCAGAATTTGCATTGACGAAGTAGCAGCCTGCATAGGCTTCATCGTCAGGACGTTCAAGGTCACCGTCACGAAGTGGAGTCTTGAGGATGGAAAGTGCAGGTACGGTCTTGCCGCTGCCTTTCAGCTTGGACTGACCTTCCTCATAAGCAGACTGGATAGCAGCCTTAATCTTGTTTACCGTTACGGTATCGTCCTTGGGAATGATTAGGCTAACACTGAACTTCGGTGTGCCGCCGTTGATGGATTTCGCATCCCACACATTTGCATAAGACCAGCGGGTATTGACTCCTGTGATTACCTTTGTAGGGTTGGTATAAGTGTTTGACATATTATTTTTCCTCCTTAAAATCGTCTGCTGCTGATGCAGCTTTACTGTTATTCATAGCCGGACGCTTGTCCGACATCGGTACTAAAGTTGGCTTGCCCTGCGGTTTTTCAATAAACCCGGAGAGCAGTTCTTCAAATCTTGTCTTGCCGAGCAGCTTGGTCATTGCGGTAATGCCCAGAACCTTGTGTTCGTATGGGTCATAGCCTGCATCCTTGACCGTATCTGCCACGGTACTTTCGTTTACATACTTCCTGTTGGAGCGTCCTTCGACAATCTTCCAGTCTTTCCACTCCTTGCCGCTGATCGCCTGCTGCAGAGCAAATTCCTTGATATCGCCTGCCCATGATACCAGTGCGTCAACTTTTGAAAGAATAGCCTCAATCTCATCATCTTCAAGGGTAGATGGCATTTCAAAATCGTAACGAGCAAGTTCAAGGTTGTATTCGGCTCTCTTACGGCAGGTGGCTTTGACCTTACAGAACTGGCAGTGGTCTCCGGCTTTGTATTCGCCTTCGCCCTTTGCCGCCAGCTGTGCAGTCGGTGCAAGCACCTCATCCGCCCATTTCAGAAGTTCCTCTTTAAAAATGGTGTATGTGCTGACACTGTCTCGTCTTGGCTGGAAGATGGTCATGGTTACCGAATCAATATCATAGATGCCATCGAACAGCTGTAAGGCTCCCAGCGCGTAACACATCATCTGTGGATTCTTCTCGGCTTCCACCAAGATTCCCACACCGTACTTAAAATCAATGACTGTGAGGGTTTCATCTGCGACAATCACACAGTCCCCGGTGCCGAACCCCTGCGGTACCCACTTGGAAAAATCCAGACGCTGTTCAATCAGAACGATTGGGTCTTTGCATTTTTTCTTTGCCAACCCAAGCTGCTCCATCACATATTGGGCATACATATCAGAGCAGTCCGCCATCTCTTCATCAAAGAACTGCAAATCCTCCGTGGGGTCCTTCGACTGCTGCCCCAGTGCGATTTTCAGCTTATGTTCGCAAAGGCTGTGGGCATCCGTACCCTGCATGGCAAACTCACTGGTGGTATCTCCCGCTTTGGAACAGAGGAGCGCCGAGGGCGGACATTCCAGCCACCTGTGACTGGATGATGCTGATAATACTGCGTGTTTATCCGGCATTGCCAAGCACCTCCACTTCCGCAAGCAGTGCCTTGTATTCCGCCGGGTTAATCTCCGACAGCTTTTCTGCACCGTGCTTACCAAGGATTGCTTTGACCTCTGCCGTAAAACCACTGCGGGATTTATCCGCACACACGGCTCTGACATCTTCCAGTGTGAGTGGCTTTTCCTCTGGGACTTCCGGCTTAGGCCCTTCAGCGGCTTTCTTCTTCGGTGCAGTCTTTTTAGCAGATGCTTTTTCTTCCTCTGCCGTACCGCTGAATAAATCAGCCAAGCCTTCCGAAAGACCTACAAGCGTTTCTCCGCACTTTTTGAGTTCAAGGGCGAGCATGAATAATTCGTTCACTTTTCCCATTCAGGCTTCCTCCTTCCGTATTCACTTTTTCACTGCCGCTGACTGCTGTAATACGGTCAGCAATTCTTTTTGACACGACACTGATAGCGATAAGCACATCAGATAACTCACGGTCGAGTTCCTGACTGTTACAGCCGTTCGTGCCTGTTCTGCATCTGGTTGTCATTGTTTGACACCGTCCTTTCCGAGGTGCTTTGTTTGCCCCTCTGAGAGTGAAAGGACATGAGCGGCTGTTTTAAGAACCACTATTTTTGAAAAAATATAAAAACCTGCTCCGCCGGATACTGCTGCGGCGGAGCAGGCAGGAATTTATACCTTATTTAAAATCTTTCAATCTGTTGTTGAGCTTCATCAACACCTTGTGTTTACGTTTGTTGACACCCTTCTGGCTCATGCCGATGGCCCGTCCGATTTCGGCTTCACTATGGTCATGACTGTACATATCCATAATGGTGCGGTCGATTTCTTCAAGTTCATCAAGTGCCTTGTGCAGCTCGTCAATCATAATTTTCTTCATAATATCTGCTTCAAGGTCGGAGTCGGTATCAGCAGCTTCGTACTCGGTTTCTTCGTACATTTTGTCCAGCGATGCCATCGGATCCTGTCTCTGCTGACGCTTGTCCTCACGCCAAAGAGGACGCATATATTCGTAATACTGCTCCTCGGTTAAGGGAATCATCACAACCCTTTTAGGCTTGTTGCCGATTCTCGTCCATACCACATCCGCAGGGTTAATGCCGAAATCCTTGATGGTTTCTGCGGTTACCTCCATTGGAATGTAGTGCTGTTTCTCGTTGTTTGTCTGTGTTTTACTGCTGATTTTCATTTTTTGTCCTTTCCGTCCGGGTACGAAAACGGAAAGAACAGAAAAAGCCGATGCACATAATGTCCACTGGCCATAACTTCATCAAAATGGCATGACGAAATACGGCAAGCTACATTGAATTGCAAAGCTACTCATTTAACTGGTAGCTTACTTTTCATGTATCTTTCCGTCTTCGTGGCCACTTAGACTTTAGATTTATTACAAAGGCTTTATTGCCTTTGCTATTATGATTTTACGGCATTTTAACTTGAATTTTTATGCCTGCACTTTGCCCTATTCATGCCTCTGTTTATGCCTGAACAACACAAGCACTTTTGCAAATTGTTTTTCATATATTTCTAATCCTCATTTTTTTATTTCAAATTGTCTATTTTTGAGTTCAACTTGCTTTTTGCAAAGTTTTATGTTATACTGGAAAATAAGAATAGAAAACTGTTGTATTTCACATTACGGAGGAACTGAAATGAAGTTCAGCTATAACAAGCTATGGAAATTACTAATTGATAATGGAATGATGAAAAAAGATTTAATGGCAAAAGCAAATATAACTTCTACCACTATGGCTAAAATGGGAAAAGACCAACCTGTTAGTATGGAGGTCCTCGGAAGAATCTGTGTTGCGATGCAGTGTAATATCGGAGATATTGTAGATGTCATTTTGCCGAATGCGCAGGAGGCATCCAGATGATACGCTTCACTTCGGGATCAGTATTCAAAGCAATTTCACTATGTAAAACTGGTCGCAAATTTTCAGACGATACCTTAGCCGATATGCTTTTCCCGGTCAAATTCACAACTGGCTATATTGGCCATGTTAAAGACTGCACAAAAAATCTGCCTGATGAAATCTTTCAATATGTGAAAGAAAACAATCAGACAGATATAGCAGATACACTGCGTACCAACGCAGCTGGTGTATTTGATAAAGTTATAAAGAAGGATTTACAACAAACACTTATAGCTACCCTTCAGCAGATATTAGATGATGATGCAGAAGTTGGAGTCGAAACGCAGATAGGATTTGACCCACAGTACACAAAAGCGGCTATGGTTGCAATGACTTCCATCGACCCAGTCGAGTTTCTTGCGAATGCACTGTTTGGTATATGCAGTCAGCAAACCAATACAGAGGGCAAAAACAGCATAAAAGAATTAAATGCTGAATATATCGAGAACCGGAAAGAAAAAGCAAATCATATTTCTTTTATCCGTTCAACAACAGTTCTCAACAGTGCAGCACCAAAGTTAAACCCTTCTTTTGCGGGAGATGATTATCAAATACTCTATGAAACACCTGATGGAAACCAAGTTGTAGTTTTATATGAGCATTTTGCCCATTCATGGAACATTAAGAATACAGGATTGGTCGAATGGTCGAAGCGACTGCTTGTGCTTGCCAATAAATCATCCACTCGCATAAAGGCTTTAAACCCACCAATCCATATTCCTGATTTAAAACCGGGAGAACACACAACCGTTACTGCAAACCTTGATGCAAGGTACTTTGAAGGAACACATGAACTGATATGGGATATTCAAACAGAGGACGGTCACTCCTGCTACCCTAACAAAAGCGGAGCCATCCGTTTTGAAGTAACAGTAGAAAATAATCTTAAAGAGTCCCTTTAATAGGACAGCACTTTTGATATGATATACATGGCAAGGAATATTCTGCCAATTACATGAGCCAAGAAAGGAACACCTATGGACAATCAATTTTATAACCAAATCGTAAATTTTATATGGAGCATCGCTGATGACTGCCTCCGTGATGTATATGTACGTGGTAAATACCGTGATGTTATTCTGCCTATGACCGTTATCAGAAGGCTTGATGTTATGCTGGAGAGTAGTAAGGAAAAGGTTCTCGCCATGAAGAAAACTCTTGATGCTGCCAAGGTTGACAATCAGTGGCCTGCCCTCATCAATGAAGCTGGTGTCGCATTCTGCAACATCTCGCCATTTCTTTTGAAAGACCTTACAAGCCGCCCAAATAAGCAGAAGATGAAAACCGACTTCATTGCTTATCTTGATGGATTCTCCCCAAATGTTCAGGAGATACTTGAGAAGTTCAAATTTCGCAATCAGATAGATACTATGATAGATGCTGATATTCTCGGCTCTGTCATAGAGAAGTTTATCTCGCCGGATATCAATCTCAGTCCGAATCCAATTTACAAGGATGAGGCACAGACCATCATCAAACACCCTGCCCTTGACAATCATGCTATGGGTACGGTTTTCGAAGAACTAATTCGTAAATTCAATGAAGAAAACAACGAAGAGGCCGGCGAGCACTGGACTCCTCGTGATGTTGTTGAACTTATGGCTGACCTTATATTTATGCCTGTAGCAGACCAAATAAAAGATGCCACCTATTCCTGCTATGACGGAGCCTGTGGCACTGGAGGTATGCTTACCGTTGCACAAGACAGACTTTTGACCCTCGCAGAAAGACGTGGCAAAAAAGTCTCTATCCATCTGTTCGGTCAAGAAATAAACCCGGAAACTTATGCGATTTGTAAAGCAGATATGCTGTTGAAAGGCGATGGCGATCAGGCAGAGCATATCAGCTACGGCTCTACTCTTTCCAATGATGGCAATCCTACCAGACAATTTGATTTCATGCTCTCCAATCCACCTTATGGTAAGAGTTGGAAAACCGATGCTGAAAAGATGGGCGGCAAAAAAGAAATCCTCGACACACGCTTCAACACATACCTCGAAGGTGGCGAGGAGATGGCTATGATTCCAAGGACAAGTGATGGACAGCTTCTGTTCTTGCTGAACAATGTAGCTAAAATGAAAAAGGATACAGAACTTGGCAGTCGCATCGCAGAGGTTCATAATGGTTCATCTCTTTTTACAGGCGATGCTGGCAGCGGCGAAAGCAATGCAAGAAGATATCTCATTGAGAACGACTTTGTCGAAGCCATCATTTCTTTGCCTGAAAATATTTTTTACAATACAACTCAAGAAACATATGTATGGGTTTTGAGCAATCATAAAGCGGAACATCGTAAGGGGAAAATACAATTAATCAATGCTACTCACATGAAGACTCCGCTTCGCAGGAATATGGGAAAAAAGAATTGCGAAGTATCTCCAAATCAGAAAAAGACTATTGCACAATGGTTTATGGATATGGAGGATAATGAATTCAGTCATATCTTCTCCAATGATGAATTTGGTTATTGGAAAATAACTGTGTTGCATCCTCAGAGAAACGAAAATGGCACAATCATTAGAGATAAAAAAGGAAAACCTGTGTCCGATAAAACTTTAACTGAAACAGAAATCGTTCCATTTAATTATGAGGGTGGTATAACTGGGTTTCTCAAAAATGAAATTTGCAGATATACTCCTGATGCATGGATAAACGAATCTGTAACTAAAATTGGTTACGATTTAAGTTTTGAGAAATATTTTCACACCTCTACTGCGGATCGCAGTAACCGTGAAATACTTACTGAGTTGACAAACTTGCAGTCTGAGACAGAGAAACTTCTTTCAGAGATATTAGGAGGGGTCATTCATGATAACTAATCACAATAATCCCTCTGACAAACGACAATACTCACCAAATTGGACTCGCATAAAAGGTAGTCATCTATTTGAAGAAATAAATTTGCGTTCTGAAACAGGTTCCGAAGAATTACTTTCTGTTTCTCACATAACAGGGATAACTCCCAGAAGCCAAAAAAACGTGACCATGTTTCAATCCGAAAACTTGGTCGGATATAAGTTATGTCAAAAAGGCGATATCGCAGCAAACACTATGTGGACATGGCAAGGTGCTATTGGGGTTTCAAAGTATGATGGTGTTATTAGTCCTGCTTATAATGTATACCGTCAAAAAAGCGAATTCTACAATGATAGATATTTGGATTTTCTATTACGGGAAAAAGCATTAGTGGATGTTTATCACTCTCTTTCAACAGGTATAAGGAAATCACGACTTCGTCTTTATCCCGGACAATTTTTTACTATTGATTTTCCTGTTCCTCCAATGGATGAGCAGATTAAGATTGTTCAGTATCTTGATTGGCAAGTATCCAAAATCAATAAATTAATCAAGGCTGAGAAGAAAGAATTAGAGTTGCTAAAAGAATTATTAATATCAGTATTTCACAATGTATCGGCAACCTCAAATGAACGAATTCGTCTCAAATACGCATTCTATTTGTCTAATGATTTTATTCCAATTGACAAAGATGAATTGTATAAAAAAGCTGGTATGTATAATCGTGGACGCGGCATCTTTTTGCGAGAAGCTACCGAAGGCTCCAACATAGGAAAATCTACCTTTCAAGCAATTCACAAAAACTGTCTTATGATAAGTGGACAGTTTGCTTGGGAGGATGCGGTCTATATAACAAGCACAGAAGATGAAGATGGCGTAGCATCTCATAGGTACTATTTATTAAAACCTAAGAATTCTAACATTCCAATTGAATACCTGTTTGCATATTTTATTGCACCCGAAGGATTTGACGAACTTGTCAAATGTTCGCACGGAGCAGCTGGAAGGAACCGTCCTCTAAATATAGAGGAATTATTACGAACAAGTATTCCTGTTCCAACAGATACCACAGCCACTAACATTCTGGTAGAGGCTGTAAGGAACTATATGCGCCTACAGAAATTAATCGCTCAAAAGGAAATTGTATTGCATGAATATAGGGGCAAAATCATCTCTGATGTTATCACAGGAAAAATTGATGTCCGTAATATTGAAATCCCCGACTATGAATATATCGAAGAAGACAGTGATATGTCGGATGATATCGAAGATGATGAAGAACTCAGCGAGGAGGAATGATAAATGGCTGAAAACAAGAATTTGAACACACCCGAAAACCAAGGCGAAATCGTCATTTACCAGACTGATGAGGGCGCCACCAAAATTGATGTCCGTTTTGTTGATGAAACGGTATGGCTTACGCAGGCACAGCTTGTGGAACTGTTTCACAGCAGTAAGGCAAACATTAGTGAGCATATCAAACATATTTTTGAAGAAGGCGAGCTGGAAGAAATTTCAGTTGTTCGGAAATTCCGAACAACTGCCGCTGACGGTAAAAGCTACAATGTAACCCACTACAATCTCGATATGATAATCTCCCTCGGCTATCGAGTAAAATCCATGATTGCCACTAACTTCCGCCGATGGGCAACTGAGCGTCTGAAGGAATACATGATTAAAGGCTTTACTATGGATGATGAGCGTCTGAAGAACCTTGGTGGCGGTAACTACTGGAAAGAACTCTTAGACCGCATCCGTGATATTCGCTCTTCTGAAAAAGTAATGTATCGACAGGTACTTGACCTTTATGCAACCAGTGTTGACTATAACCCCAACAGTTCCGAATCCGTAGCATTTTTCAAAATGGTTCAAAACAAACTGCATTATGCTGCTCACGGTCACACTGCTGCCGAGGTTATTTATGAACGAGCAGATGCTGCAAAGCCTTTTATGGGACTGACCACATTTTCAGGTGACTTTCCTACTGCCAAGGACATCGGTATTGCCAAGAATTACCTCAATGAAGAGGAACTAAAGATACTGAACAATCTTGTATCCGGATACTTCGATTTTGCAGAGGTTCAAGCTATGCGCCATAACCCTATGTATATGAGTGATTATGTGGAGCATTTGGATAATGTACTGCGTACCACAGGCGAGAAATTGCTTGAAGGTGCAGGAACCATCAGCCACAAGGCGGCTTTGGAAAAAGCAAAAGAGGAATATCAGAAATTCCAAGTGCAAAATCTTTCTCCTGTAGAAGAATCCTATCTTCAGACAATTAAGGATATGGAGAAAACTGCCAAGAAAAAGTCAAAGGAGGAATGACGTATGGTATTTACCGATACCAAAGAGTCCGGGCTTGAGACTCTTATCGTAAAATGGCTCGTGGAGTATAACTGCTACGAAGAAGGCTCCAATGCAGACTATAGTAAAGAGTATGCCTTAGACGAAACACGTCTGTTCCGTTTTCTGAAAGAATCACAGCCGGATGAAATGGACAAATTAGGTGTATTCGCCAATGAACAGAAAAAACGTAACTTTTTAAATCGTCTGCAGTCAGAACTTGCCAAACGCGGTGTTATTGATGTGTTGCGCAACGGCATAAAGGTTTATCCTGCCGACCTAATTATGTTCTACCTCACACCTAATGAGAACAATCAAACGGCAAAGGACAATTTCCAAAAAAATATTTTCAGTGTTACAAGACAGCTGCGATATTCACAGGATGCTGGAAAACTTGCACTTGATTTATGCGTTTTTATAAATGGTTTGGCTGTTATTACCTTTGAACTGAAAAATCAGCTGACAAAGCAAAATGTTGATGATGCCGTTCAGCAGTATAAGGATGACCGCGACCCAAGAGAAAATATTTTTGCTTTCAAACGCTGTATGGTTCACTTAGCTGTGGATGATGCAAGAATTAAGTTTTGCACAAAGCTTTCTGGGCAGGACAGCTGGTTTCTGCCATTTGACAAAGGCTTTGATGACGGTGCAGGCAATCCCCCTAACCCTGACGGCATCATGACGGATTATCTTTGGAAAGATATCCTCACAAAAGAAAAGCTGGCACGAATCATAGAAAGCTACGCACAGGTAGTAACCGAAGTCGATGAAGAAACAAAAAAGAAATCTGTAAAGCAAATATTTCCAAGATACCACCAATTGGATGTTGTCGAAAAAATCATTGCAGATGTAATGGTAAACGGTGTTGGCTGTAAATATCTGATTCAGCACAGTGCAGGCAGTGGCAAGTCCAACTCTATCGCTTGGCTTGCATACAGACTCATGGAACTTGAGGCAGACGGACACCCTCTCTTCAACTCCATTCTTGTTGTTACCGACAGACGAATACTGGATAAGCAGATTCGTAATAATATCAAACAATTTGCACAGTCGAACAACATCGTGGCTTGGGCAGAACATTCCGGCGATTTGCGTAAAGCCATCACAGGCGGCAAAAGAATTATTATTACCACGATTGAAAAATTCCCGTTTGTTGTCCCTGAAATTGGTGCAGAACACAAAGAAAATAAATTTGCTGTGTTGATTGATGAGGCTCACTCCGGTCAGAACGGACGCAATTCTGCCAATATGAACCTTGCACTATCTGGTCTTACATCAGACAGTGATATGGATAACGAAGATAAAATCAACGCTCTCATGGAGGGCAGAAAACTTCTGAAAAATGCAAGCTACTTTGCTTTCACTGCGACCCCGAAGAATAAGACCTTAGAAACCTTTGGTATTCCTATGATAGACCAATATGGTAATCCTGTATTGAACGAGGATGGAACACAGAAATTTGTACCGTTCCATGTATATACCATGAAGCAGGCTATTCAAGAAGGCTTTATCCTTGATGTGTTGCAGAATTATACTCCTATCGACAGCTTTTATAAGTTAAAAAAGATAGTCGAAGATGACCCGATGTTTGATAAGAAAACTGCACAGAAGAAGCTGCGCTCTTTCGTTGAAAGTGATGAATATACCGTTGGCAAAAAAGCCGCTATGATCATAGAGCATTTCCACGAACAAGTCATCGCTAAAGGAAAAATTGGTGGACAGGCTCGTGCTATGGTTGTAACCGAGAGCATTCCTCGTTGCATTGAGTATTATTATGCCCTCAACAAATGTCTCTCTGAAAGGCACAGTCCGTATAAGACGATTATTGCATTTTCAGGAGAACACAAATACAAAGGGCAGGAACCTGCTCTCATATCTGCGGGATTGAATGGATTTGCTGATGCCAAAATTCCAAAGGAATTTAAGAAAGACCCATATCGAATTCTGATTGTTGCGGATATGTTCCAGACAGGCTTTGACGAGCCGTTGTTACACACCATGTATGTAGATAAGATGCTTTATGATATCGGAGCGGTGCAGACTCTTTCAAGACTGAATCGCTGCCATCCGAAAAAGCATGATACCTGTGTACTTGATTTTGCTAATAAACCAGAAGTGATTCAGGAGGCTTTCTCCAAATACTACAGAACCACTATCCTCTCCGGTGAAACGGATCCAAATAAACTGTATGATTTAATCTCCGTTATGGAAAATCATCAAGTATTCTCGCAGGATGATGTTGACCGAGAGGTTAATCTCTATCTTGACGGTGTCAGCAGGGATAAACTTGACTATATTCTTGATAGATGCAGAGTGACATTTGAAGCACTTGAAACGGATGACCAAGTGGAATTCAAAAGTGCTGCAAAATCATTTTGCCGTACCTATGGATTTCTCGGTGCGATACTTCCTTATGGAAATGCAGAATGGGAAAAGTTATCGATATTTTTGAATCTTTTAATACCCAAACTGCCCTCACCACGAAATGATGACCTTTCACAAGGTATTTTAGAAACAATAGACCTCGAAAGCTATCGTAATGAAGCAAGAGAAGCTATGGCAATTAAGCTTGAGGACGAAAATTCCGAAATTGCGCCTGTTCCTGCTGGGAAGACCGGACATATCATTGAACCAGAACTTGACCTGCTTTCCGTAATCATATCCGAATTCAATGATATGTTTGGGAATGTCGAATGGAAAGAACCGGATAATGCCCGCCGTCAAATACTTGAAATACCTTCTTTGGTATCAAAAGATGAGAAGTATCAGAATGCGATGCGAAACTCCGATGAGCAGAGTGCAAGGCTTGAAAGTGAGCGTGCGCTTCAGCAGGTAATTCTCTCCATCATGGCAGACAATATGGAAATATTCAAACAGTATCAGGACAATTCTTCTTTCAAAAAATGGTTGTCCGATTTAGTATTCAATCTGACCTATAATAAAGACGGCAAACCCTACATGCTTCCTACACCGAAGATTTCCGAACATAAGGCAGTAACCTATGATATGCCTGAGCCGGAATTGCTGAAGGTTGCAGAAGAAGGAAACTATAACATAAAGAAATAATTTACAGGAGGTCATCATGGCAGAAGATATTTCAGGAACACTCAAGAAAAAATCATTGGATGGCATATTCAATGAAGTCAGCCACACAGAAACTCTCGGAATAAGCAATAATGAAGAACTACGCCTTTTCTATCTGAAAGTGCGAGGAAAAAAATTCTATACCGATGATCTCCAAACGGCACTATACAGAAATATTGGAAAATATGTATTCTCACGGGCAACATTAGAAGACTTCCATATTAGGGATGACGATGACAGCGTTATTTCACAGGCTTTAAAGGTTATGCGTGAAAATGGTACTGCCGACATGAAAGGTACCGGAAATGAATTGGGTGAAATGCTTATATACACTCTCTTGGAGGAAAAGCTGGATGCTCCAAAAATTTTAAGCCGAGTTGAATTGTCCACAGACGCATTGAGTTTTAATAGTGAATGTGAAAGCATTCATTTATTGACCCTTGGCGATGCAAACGGACAAGCTACATACGAGATGGTGTTTGGTGCTTCAAATATCGTTGGAGATATACAGGATGCTATCGACAATGCGTTTGATGCGATTTTGCGCATTGAAAATCACAGCTCCAAAGAAATAAAAATGGTGGAGAAAAGTGCCTTGAGTCGCTTTTATAAGCCAAGCGAAATTGAATTTATAAAGAAACTGATTGTTCCACAGCAAGGTTGCAGTGGCGATTATGAAATAGCCTATGGCATCTTTCTCGGTTATACCCTCGGCATAGATCCCACTGGTTATACCAATGACCAGTATGCTACTATGGTCGAAAAAAGACTTGATTTGGATATCAAATCCCATGCTTCCTACATTGCACAGAAAATCAGAGACTGCAATCTTGACGGACATTCCTTCTACTTTTATATTCTTCCCTTCGACAACGCTGAATTGAACAAAAAGGAAGTAATGGAAAACATTATGAAGGGAGATGTGACGCTATGAGTGATTCGATAATAAACCTTGGGGAGGCAATATTCAACGAAATTGATAACAATGATTTTCTTAACAGCATATATGACAATATGCTTTATAACTATGCCCTCATAAAATTCAACCTCACAGAAATGCGTCAGAGACGTGAGGTTGATGTGGACGCTGCACTTCGCTTTGCCGACTTGCTTTCAAAATCCACACATCCCAAGAAAGGCGATGACCACAAAATGTGGTCGCAGGAAATCATATCTTTGCTACTTGAACTGGAACCCGAAAATAGTGATGTAAAATATTATGCTGGCTCTATTTTATCCAATATAGGTAACTACCGTGGTATGGATCTCATAAATTCTCCTTACACAGAAACAACCTTGCAAGAAAAGGCCTTTTCGGCATTTTGCAAGGAGTACCTCACCATTCCAGCGGATAAAACAAAGACTTTCTTTTTACAGCAAAAGAATATCTACGACAAAATGAATGGCAATTTTTTAAGTTATTCTGCTCCTACCTCTATGGGTAAGTCATTTATTATGCATATGTTCATACAGGAGCAGATTTTGAACGGTGCAAAACAGAATTTTGCAAGGATTGTCCCTACAAAGGCACTTATAAATGAAGTGCGCACCGACACTATTAATGACCTAAAAGATATCCTCGAAGATAAGAATTATCGTGTTGTTACAGCCGCAAGCGATATTTCATTAGAAGAAGACCATAATTTTATTCTGGTTATGACACCAGAAAGACTGCTGTACTTACTGATAAGCAAGCCGGATTTCATCATCGATTATCTCTTTGTTGATGAAGCACATAAAATCTCTGGAAGAAACAGCCGTGGACCCTTTTATTATAAAGTTGTTGATATGCTATCAAGACAAACACCAATGCCACATTTTGTTTTTGCATCGCCCAACATCCCTAATCCAGAAGTATATTTAAAGTTGGTAACAGAAGCAGAAAAAGGAACTGAAAATGCAGCCACCTCATCTTTCGCTCCTGTCACGCAGTTTAAGTTTATCATCAATTGCGAAGGCCAAACCGTCAGTGTGTACAACGACCATACAAAAACGCCAATATTCGTATGCAAAGTGAATCAGAGCGATACCACTGTCATGAATTATATTTTGCTAATGGATCGCTACGATGTAAACCATAAGCAAAAGACACTTGCATACTTTAGCGGTAAAAATTCAGCTATTGAAAATGCTCGTGAATTTGCAAGATATAGAAAAAAGCATAATGACCCTGATTTAGCAAAATTGGCATCTGACATAAAAAAAGAAGTTCACGGAGATTATTTTCTTGCAGATATAATTGAAAAAGGAGTTGCCTATCATATTGGATACCTTCCATCCTCTATCCGTCAGCGAATAGAGCAACTTTTCAAAGATGGTAAGATAACCGCTATGTTCTGTACAAGCACTCTCATCGAAGGGGTCAACTTACCCGCAGATAATCTGTTTGTGGCAAATAATTATAACGGCCGCCCGAAAATGTCCGGAGTAGAATTCAAAAACCTAATCGGACGTGTAGGAAGAATCAAATTCAACCTTTACGGCAACGTGTTTTTTGTAACTGACGGAAAACGCACCACAGAGAAAGAATACCTCGAATTATTGCAGGAGCCTATAAAAGAGCAGAAACTTTCCGTTGTTCAAGATTTAAAGCCAAAGCTGAAAAAGCACATCGTAGAAACTCTTCTCTCCGGGGATTCTGTTATAGAAAAATACAGTGATACACAGCCCGAAGAAGAATATGTTATGATGAGAAAATTTGGATTGATGCTTCTGCAGGATATCATGGATGGTCATGAAAGCTTGGTAACCCGTGAATTTTCAAAGTTTATACCAGAAAATGGTATTGAAACAATCAGAAATTTTTTCTCTCCCAGTAGGAAGTACATAGACAATGACATAAATGTATCCTCTGACCAAACAAGGCGCTTGGCGCAGGCGATTCATAATGGCTCCCATTTTCCTGATGTTGAGGATGGTAAGTTTCATCATGGTGTTGTATTAGCATTTCTTGAGGAATTGAGCGGTATTTTTGACTGGGACAGATATGAATACTCTACGCTTGGAAAAAAGGATGATGATGGCAGACACAGCAAATTATCATGGTATGCTGTAATACTCGCCCAGTGGATGGAGGGACATGGATTAAACTATATTATGAGAGCCGCCATTCGTTATAGACAGAACAATCCACAGCGTTTCTATCTAAACGCATATACCGTAGTTCGTTATGAAGACACCTCGGAACACCGGAATGTTGTATTTGCAGATTCCTTGGAGGTAATTGAAAACATTATCCTTTTCAGTATTTCAAATTACTTTCTTAGGTTTGCTAATATGTACAAAAGTATTCATGGCGAAGACTCCCTTAATACGAATAACTGGTATGAGTATGTTGAATATGGCACAACAAACGAAACGACCATTTTTCTGCAGCGTAACGGCTTTTCAAGAGAATCAGCCACATATATCAAGGAACACCTTGATGATTTTATAGCAGTAAACGAAGAACACGAATTCCAGTTAAAAAGAACATTATTGGAATGTGACAATGTCAACGTAAGAAATGAAGCAAATGCCATCCTATATAACATTCCTCAACTTTTTGAAAGTCTGTCCTCAGGAAATGAACCTGAATAAGTAAAAACATTTGTTTATAGAGACAGTATGTAAAATTGTATCAATCCCAATATGGAACCATGGGTTATAGTTTCCCCCTTAGTTGATTGTCTCAACTTGACATCTACCTGATACAGCCACTATTTGGTTTGACTTCAATGTCTCCGATTGCTGTCAACAATCCTACACACTCCCACTATGCCAGCAGTCCTATACACTCACCAAGCTAAAATCGAATAATAAGTCAACGGGCAATTTTCAATCTCACTGCCCTTACAAAAGCAAAAACCGAGAATTTCTTCGGCTCATCTGGCAATCTTAAAATTGCCTTGAGTTTCAGAAAACCTCGGTTTTATCGGCTTTTTCGGCACTTTTTCTACTTGTTTTTTGTCAGCAAGCAGACGCACTCAACATGGCTCGATACGACACTCCGAATGTCCGAGGAGTTTCCTTGTAAAAACAAGCGGTCAACTTGTGTACTGTACTGTTGGTCGTTCGAGGAAATAATCCAATATAATTACGGTGTTTTAAAATGTAATTAACTGACCTTTTCCTTTTAGAATGTCATATTCCCACTTGCTCCCGGTTGGGCTGACAACATTACTTATTTCTGAAATTTGACGAATTGTTCTTTCGCAGAATTCCGTTTGGCAAGTTCTATAATTTGCTGCAAATATTTGATTGCACTTGTCTTGTTCTACATCTATCGGATAGTAAAGAGCCATTGGGACATCTTGCGCACCAAAGCCGTTTTTAAACTTCCCGGCATTAATTAAATGCGGTCTAGAATCTTTTCCCTTTCCCGCAATTAAGCAGTAAAAAGGCAGTGCGTAAATACCATCGATTTTATTTTCAACCACCCTTTTATAGAAATTCCCAATAAGTTCCACCAACCTGTCTGTAGTCATATTCTCTTTACCTGATTGGCTATTTACATCCATCATAATTGCATTCTCAATTGCCAAACTGCCTGCTGAAGCCATTGCTAAACCAGTATTAATCACATTTACTTTTGCAGATTCATCAGAAATCATTTTGCCTTCTTTTGTCGATGCTCTCATATCCCCGGCGATTACTATCTTATCTGCTTCTACCATTCCCAATATTACGCTCATTCATTTTCTCCATTATTTTCTTAGCATCCGATGAGATAAATACCCGCTGAAAGCAGTATCTGCTGCCCCCGCAATCTCCCTCTATCGCTCCTTTTTCATTATAAATCTCACGGTTGATATATGCAAGTGAGTTCCGCCTTCATTTACCAAAAGAGAGACACCTTACAGCCATTTTTAAGCCGTAAGGTGTCTCTTAAAACACTCTATTTCTCCACATCCGTCTCCACTCCGGATTTAAATTCTACCGCAAACCTATCCTCATATACCGTAATCTTCTCTATCAGCCGCCTGACCAACTGCTCATCATACTCCTCCAAAATCGTTGTCTGCTGTTGAAGAAATACGTCCATCTCTCCGATTCTCTTTTTCTTGCCCTCTCGGTCGGCCTTATCCGATAGCACATCCCGTCGCAATTCTCGAAGCCGATAAATTTCATCTGCCACCTCATTGTAATCCTTTTTTCCATCGACCAATTTTAAAAGTTCTTTTTGTAGTTCTTTTAACCGATTATCAACATCTTCAATTATGGTGTTCTGATCCTGGACAATGACGGCTTCAATATTTTTTTGCAAAGTTTTCATTATCGTGTCCCGATCACCGAGAACTCGGTTGATTGCTGTTACAACAACGCTCTGCAACGCATCTTCCGATACTGTTTCGGCATCGCACTTATCTGGTCCATATTCCACACGAGTACAACACCTCCAAACAACAGAGTGCTTGCCGCGATTATTCCATGCAATTCTTCGATAAATATCTCCACATTTGGAACAGTAGACCATGCTTGATAGGGCATACTTGCTACTGTAAACTCGCTTTTTCATATGACTTCCGCTATGGAGGTTTGCCCTTCTGATCATTTCATCCTGCACCTGCATATAAAGATCACGGGGGATAATCGCTTCATGACAGTTCTCCACATAATACTGGGGGACAATACCGTTGTTCTTAACTCTTTTTTTAGTAAGAAAATCTACCGTATAGGTCTTTTGCAAAAGAGCATCTCCGATATACTTCTCATTGCTCAAAATCTTTTTTATAGTAGACGGCCTCCAATGTGCTTTGCCTGCTGCCGTAAGTACTCCATCTGCCTCCAGACTTTTTCCTATTTGAGCAAGACTTGCTCCCTCTAGGTATTCCCGATAAATCTTTTTTACTACTTCTGCTTCTACCGGCTCCACCATCAGATGTCCATCATTGTCTTTGGTATATCCAAGAAAACGATTATGGTTGACCTGCACCTCACCATTTTGGTATCGATATTGCAAGCCTAGCTTCACATTTTGAGAGAGTGACTGGCTTTCTTGTTGTGCAAGTGACGCCATAATAGTAAGAAGCACCTCGCCCTTGGAATCCATCGTATTGATGTTTTCCTTTTCAAAGAAAACCGGAATATTTTTCTCCTTCAATTCACGAATATATTTCAGACAGTCTAACGTGTTCCTAGCAAATCGGCTGATGGACTTTGTAATAATCATATCAATCTGACCTGCCATGCACTCTTCAACCATACGATTGAATTCTTCTCGTTTTTTTGTATTTGTACCCGAAATACCATCATCTGCAAATATACCTGCAAGCTCCCACTCTGAATTCTTTTGTATAAAACGAGTATAATGCTCTACCTGTGCCTCATAACTCGTAGCCTGCTCATCACTATCTGTAGATACACGACAATAGGCGGCAACCCTCAATTTTGGCCTTTCTTCGTATGCTACAGTATTTCCCACACGCTTTCGTGCAGGAATTACCGTAATATTTTTATTCAATTCCATCTTTTATCCCTCACTTTCAATCAGACTATATGCATATTCTGCCTGTTTGAATGGATCTGAATATTTTATTTCCACTTTTTCAGCATAAAAGCAGGTTTGTGGTTTCTTCTTTAGTTTTTCCTTGGCTTCCCTTATCCGGCCCAAGGCCGTTGCTCGCCTAATACGTTCAGCATCTGTACGGTCAAATGTATCCTGATTTACTATTTTAGGGTAATAGGCATCTCCAAGATACTTTTTGTTCCCAAGCATCCGCTTTACCGTTCCATGATAAATATCCAGCCCAACTTTTTCCGCTGCCGCCCGTAACGCCAAGCCGGAAAGATAACCCTCAAAAAGACCTACGACCTTAGCTGCCTGCTCTTCATCAAGCACAGCTTTTCCATCTTCAATCCTGTATCCGTATGGTATATAACGCATTTATCTCACCATCCTTTCTTTCAGCAATAATCCACATTTCAATTCAAATCCGATTTCCTCTCTGGAGTATATCGTAATCTGACTTACAAATTCCAGAAATGACTCTTCTTCAAACTCCTTCATTGGGCTTGTTTTTTCCAGGAATTTTATCAGTTCCTTGATTTCCTCACAAACAGTAATTTCATTTCCTGCAAGTTTGTTCAGTTGTTCTTTTTCCAAG
>JAQVCP010000120.1 GCA_028689735.1 Hespellia sp.
GCGGTTTCGTCTGCATCTGAATATTTCCTGCGCCGATTGGAACCAACAGGTAGTAAATTGCCATCACTGCAATTCCATATGGAATCGTTGCTACGATACTGTCAAATAAAAACCATAATGTAATGTTTCGGTATCGTTTTGTATTGCCAAATGACAACATGGAAAACCATTCTTCGATTGCCGTCATCTACATCGCCTCCTTTTCATTTTTTATAGTCCATGTATCCCGTCTTTCGTTTGCAGTTACCATGTTCTGATATAAGTCGCATGTCTGCATCAATTCACAGTGCGTCCCTGCGGCCAGCAGCTTTCCTTTTTCCATCACAAAAATATTGTCTGCATTTTCAATCGTCTTTAACCGATGTGCAATAATGAACACGGTCTTGTTTTTGGAGAGAGCTGCAAAGGCACGCTGGATTTTCGCCTCATTTTCAGCGTCCGCATAGGCAGTTGCTTCATCGAGAATCACGATGTCCGAATCCTTCAGAAATACCCGTGCAATGGCGATTCTTTGTTTCTCCCCGCCGGACAGGTAAACGTTATTGTCTCCCACGATGGTCTGGTACCCTTCCGGCAGGTTCCGGATCACATCGTCAATCCCGGCATTTTTTGCTGCCTCTTCCACCTTTGCCATGGAAGCCTTCGCATTTCCCATTCGGATATTATTTTCGATGGTTTCATGAAACAGTATCGTATCCTGAAAAACATAGGAGACCATATCCATCAGTTTTTTCATTGGAATATCTTTGATATCCACTCCGCCGATCTGAATGCAGCCACTCTGATTTTCATAGAATCGCAGAAGCAGTTGAACCAGCGTCGATTTGCCGCTACCAGATGGACCGACGATTCCATTGATGGTTCCCTGCCCTGCTTTAAGTGAGACATCCTCGATTGCATTCACTTCATTTCCATAACAAAATGACACATGATCAAACTCTACCTCATAGCTGTCCGGTATCTGTTTTCCTGTTGACTGGATTTCCGGTTCATACAGGATATGATCGATTCTTTTTACGCTTTCCGCAATCCGATTGGACTGAATGGCCATCTGCATCATATTTTCCAACGGTTCCTTAAGCCCCGGTCCCACCAATAGGAAAAGCAGGACAATCAGAAGGTAATCCACATAACTCGATGCCGTTCCTATGATGAAAATAGATGCCGGGAGCAGAAACAGAAGCTGCGCTCCGAAGAATGCATAATACAGTCCCATAGGCGCCGCATTCGCATTTGCAGTCCGCTCCACCACATCCACAAATCCATTCAGATCTTCCTCATATCTGCGAAATGCACTTAAGGACCGGTTGAATACTTTTACCACCGGCATTCCGTGAATGTACTCCACGATAGTTCCCGTCATCTTTTCCATGGCATCATGCATTTCCACCTGCAGGGCAGCCTTATCCTTCTGCTTTAAGCAAGAGCCCAACAGCATAATCGAAATAATGATAGGAAACAGCGTCACAAGAGCCAGACGCCAGTCAAGTCCAAACAGATACAGCAGTGTAAACAGTGGTGTTGCGATTGCCGCTGCGAGGTCACACAAATTGTGTGCGATAAACGCTTCGATCTCCTCCACATCATCTGACATTACTTTTTTAATGCTCCCCTGGGTGACACTTGTAAAATACCCCGCCGATATTCTTGACATCTTATCCATCAGTTTCAATCTCAGTTCATACAAAATATCATAGGCTGCCACATGCGCCATTGACGAGGATGCATATGCACAGAGTCCATAAACCAGAACACCCAGCAGTGTAATCATGACATAATAATAGATCTGCTGCTGGTTCATGTTCTGCGGTTGTGTATAGCATCGCAGTACCTCCCTTACTGCTCCATAAATCGTAAAGAATGAAACAATACGCGCTCCGGAGGATATCACTGCAAGAACACATGCAAACGTGAGTTTTTGCTTCTTAGTCTCCGCTAGTTCAAAGAGTCTGGCTATCCCTTCTTTTTTCTTCGTCTTCTTCACTTCCTAACTCCCTTCCTGATTGTTTTATTGATTTTTGTTTTATCGTTTTTGCGACCGTTATTTTATTTTCGGTCGCATGTTGATTATATAGTTAGTTGTTGCTAATTGCAATGTCTGATTTCAAATTATCCTTTTTATGATAAAACTTATCGATTAAAGGGTTTTTTGTCCCATACCATAACGCAATGACATAACTTTTGCTAACCTCAAGTCCAAAAAAATAACAGTGCCATTTTCCTGCACTGTTATTTTTATAGACTCTCTTTAATTCCACCCTTTCATACTCTTCCGCGCATTCACAAAGTTCTGATAAACTCCGTCCTGCCTTGCCAGTTCATCATGGGTTCCCCGCTGAACAATTTTTCCATTCTCCACCACCAGAATCGCATCCGCACTCGCAATCGTGTTTAACCGATGAGCGATGACCAGCAGGGTCTTACCCCTACATAATTCGGATATGGCTTCCTGAATGTAGCTTTCGTTGTCCACATCCACGCTGGCCGTGGCCTCATCCAATATGACGATCGGCGCATCCTTGAGGATACAGCGTGCAATAGATATCCGCTGCTTCTCCCCGCCCGAAAGTGAGGAGCCGCCCTCGCCCACCACTGTCTGGAACCCATCCGGAAGATTCATGATGAAATCATAGCATCTGGCTTTTTTCGCCGCCTCCACCACTTCAGCCTCCGTTGCCCCTGGTCTGCCCATACTAATGTTATTGTATACGGTATCTTCAAACA
This sequence comes from Hespellia sp., assembly GCA_028689735.1. Classification (GTDB taxonomy): domain Bacteria; phylum Bacillota; class Clostridia; order Lachnospirales; family Lachnospiraceae; genus Hespellia. The sequence continues at coordinate 2,725 of JAQVCP010000120.1, forward strand.
GATATACCCGCTGAAATACCATACTGATCTGACTCATCAGTTCCGCCAGTGAAATATCCCTGATGTCCACACCTCTGACCTTTACATTTCCACGCTTCACATCCCAGAATCTTGTAATCAGGCTGGCGACAGTACTTTTTCCACCGCCCGATGGTCCCACAAGTGCTGTCATCGTATTTCTCGGAACTACAAAATCTACCTGACTTAATACCTGCTTTTTTCCATAGGCGAAATCTACCTTGTGAAATTCAATTTCATTTCCATCATATTCGGTACTTTTTGGCAGATGGATTGTTCCATGATCTGGCAGCTCTGTTTCCTCAAACACAGCTTTCATGCGGTCAACACAGCTGCTCATAACGGTCAGCCTGGCAAGCTGCGAATAGAGGATGCGCATCGGGTTGTAGAGATCAAAAATGAACAAGAGTACACCGATAAAATATCCCAATGGAATCATATGATTCTGAAAGAAACTATAACCTATCACAAGCGTAAATATCGTTCCTATTGCATAAGAAATTCCCATTCTTCGCTGCCATGGCGCATGATTCTCCTCAAAGTCAAGATTGGTGGCGCAGCTTTTTGCAAAATTCCGGCTCAATTCTTTCGATTCTTTTCCAAGCAGATTATAGGACTTGATAATTCCCATTCCTTCTGTAAAATCCAGAACCGCCTCTGTCAGATTCTCACTCTGTTCCTGACGAATCACTGAGTTTTCTATTGTCTCCTTTTCCATTGCCCTTCCCACAAGCAGTATTCCAATTGCAATCAAAGTAGCTGCAACGCCTAGTATCGGATGAATATAATACATAAACAACACCATAATAATTTCCGCAAACACGTCACTCATCAGATCCGCAATGGTCATCATGCAGTTTTCTTCCACAAACACCATGTCTGTAGAAAGTACGGAACTGATTTTCCCGATATTTCCTTCTGTGAAATATCCCATGGGCATCCTGCGCAAATGTGCTCCCAGACTATTTCTTAAGTCTGCAAACATCAGATATCCTGCCCCGCTCTGAAGCCGGTCCGCAATATTCTGAAAAATCACCTGCAGGATGACAGATGCCGCCATAAATGCAAACAATGTCACACAATAGCCGGATGTCATATCCCCTTCTATAAATCGGTTCAATGCCAGAAATGACAGACACACCGGAGCTTTCAGCAGCATGGATTTTAAAAATGAAAATACAAATGCAACATAGATTCTCCATTTGTACTTTCCGGACAGAGAAATAATTTTATTCATTAATTGAAGCATTCTTTTCACCTCCTGCACTTACATGCCAATTTGCGCTGGTTTCCGCAATATTCCACAATTTTTCGTATTCCTTTGATGTGTTCAATAATTCCTGATGTGTTCCGGAAGCCGTAAGCTTGCCTTCCTTCAAAACGAAAATACAATCTGCATTTACAATCGAATGCAGTCTATGCGCAATGACTATGACGGTCTTATTCCTAATCACCTCAGCAATCGCCTGATTCATCTTTTCTTCATTCTCTGGATCCATAAATGCCGTTGCCTCATCCAGTACGATGACTGGCGCATCCTTTAAGATTGCTCTCGCAAGGGAAATACGCTGACGCTCTCCGCCTGACAGCTGTTTTCCACTGTCGCCTGCCATAGCCATGATGCCGCCCTCAATTCGATTCAGAAATTCATCACACTGTGCCTTATGCGCTGCCTCAATCACTTCTGCGTCGCTGGCATCCTTTTTCCCTAACCGGATGTTTTCCAACAGACTGGTGTTAAATAAAAACTGTTCCTGTGATACATAGGAAATCTGATCGTTCAGAGCCCCAATGCTCATCTTCGTAATGTCTTGATTTCCAATGCGGATTGCCCCTTGATCTATATCATAAAAATGAACTAAAAGCTTGGCGAGCGTTGACTTTCCAGACCCGGACTCCCCTACAAAAGCATTCATAGTTCCCGGCTTAATATGTAAGGAAATCCCGTGTAAGACCTCATCCTCCTTGTACGCAAAAGATACATTTTCAAAATCAATGGAATACTCGCTTCCATGAAAGTCTTCTTCTGTCTGTACCAGTGGCTGTACACTCATCATTTTTTCAAGTTCTTCAATCTTATAGCTCAGCTGCGGAAATTTCCCTACAAAGGACAATGCCCTCAGAATCGGTCCGCCGATTGCAAAACTCATGCACAGCACCAGCACAAGATGACTGAGTGTCGAATATCCCTGAAGTACGAAATATGCACCTACCGGCAAGGTCAGAAATGAAATGCAGGGAATCAGACTGCTGTAGAGTGCCATCCACGGCCAGGATGCCTTGTACCACGCCAGTGTGAAATCACGATAATTCATGACGCTTTTCTCATATTTCCTATAGGATTCACCATCGCGATTGAATACCTTTACAACTTCCATTCCATTGATATATTCAATAATCGTATTGTTCATCTTCTGGGCTGCCATATAATAATTCTTCATATCCTTTGCTCCAATTTGAAACATGACAATCATGGCGAACATTCCAAAGGGCAGCGTCACCAGCGAAAGTAATGCCAGCTTCCAGTCAACTGCAAATAATGCAATATAGATTACAATTGGAATACACAGATTACCGATTCCTTCCGGAATTGCATGGGCCAAAAGCAACTCTATGGTTTCTATATCATCAATAAACATTTTTTTGATCGCCCCGGTTCCAACCTCCTCAATCGTTCCCATTGGTAATTTTTCCAGTTTTCCCTGAAGTGATATTCTTAAATTCTTCAAGGTATTGTATGCCGCTATATGGGATTGCTGCAATCCCTTTATATTTAATACAGCATATAGCAGTAACGATATCAGTGCAATTCCAATCACTGCCGTCAGATGCGGCATTGTGATCACCTGATGCTGCAGCAGTGCATTTACAATCTGGTAAATGCAGAAATACGGGATAATGCTGAACGCAATCCCCAGCAGAATATACGCGATGGCACGATAGGTGTATGCTTTATATTCTCCTACATATTCAAATGCTTTTTTAAACATATGACTCCTTTCCTTCCTGTTATAATTGTTTGATATTAATTCTGTTTTTTGTGTCATACTATCTTTATTTTTTTCAGTGGTTAGTTTCTGCTAACCTTTATTCAAAAAATAATGTCTGCTTTCCAGACATGTATTTTTCAGATGCTCTGCACAATATACTCTTGTTCTTCTATCATTTTATTCTCTGACATCCAGAACGCCAAGCCAGTCAAAATATTTGCAGATGAGTTTCGCATGTTTTTCAATCTCCGCCCATGACATATCATGAATAAAGGGCTCGTAAATTGTCTCCCAGAATCCTGACAGTAAAACATGAAATTCCTCGACACTGATTTTTCTCCGGAACAGTCCACGCTGATATCCTTCTTGATAGTATCGAATCGTATGAGCGTTCATCCGCGACACCAGTTCGTGGTGAAAATCCTGGTGTCTTGTGCCCGCTGACTGTTTCAGCAACAGCACAAATCCATCTTTATGCTGATAAAAGAATTGAAAATAAAAGATGATATTCTCTTCCTTCATCTTCCAACTGCCGATCAGTTCTTCATCGCTGAACTGACCGAGATCATCCACTGCTCTGCCCTCAACCATCTCATAGATTGCTGCAATGGTCGGTTCTACAATCGCACAGAACAACTCCTCTTTTCCTTTGTATCTTTTGTACAGTGCCCCTGTTGTCACTTCTGCATTTTTGCAAATATTCTGCAGGGATGCTTTTTCAAAACCCTTTTCTAAAAATTCCTGCTTTGCGCAATCAAGAATCCTTGGGTCGATCGATTTATCCGGCTTTGCCATCTTCTTCCTCCA
>JAQVCP010000037.1 GCA_028689735.1 Hespellia sp.
AAGGCCGGGAACTGTTAAATCTGAGGCTCTATCCATATGCTCCAGGCATTGGAACAAAAAGAAATAAAGAAAAAGAGTGATTTCTCGAAATTAACACTTGACAAGAGGTCACTTCATAACAGAAAGGGCAGGTGCCGGTGCAGTCGCAAGGGCAATGCTGCCAAAGATAAATGTAAGAAAAATCGGTACGTTGGTAAAATAAAAAACAATTCCAAAAGCAAGGGAAACAACCGCAAAAGTACCAAGAGACTGAGTCAGTGTGGTAATGATCAATGCCTTGCCGGAGCTTTTCAGCTTGCTCCAAATCAGTTCAGAACCAAGCATAATGCCGAAGGCGCATTGCATCCACATGATGATCGTTTTATACCATCCAGCATCAAGAACACTCTGTGGTATTAAGTTTACAGCATGTGGACCCAAAATCATGCCGGCAATCAGCCAGCCGAGTATAGAGGGCATTTTTATTTTAGTCATGAGTTTACCTGCAAGAAAGGCAATAACCAGTACAGCAATCCAGCGTAATATATTGATGCTCATTTTAATTTTCTCCTTTTGCAATTCCATACAACATAAAATCCAGTAGTTTTGGAACAATCATTTCATGTTTTTTAATTTTTTCAGATAAATCTGTATTTTGAAATACAGGGCTGCTGAAATATCCATTCAGCATGACCTGCATCAGATGAAAATAAGATAAGGCATCGTTTCTCGATACACCGTTACGAAGAGTAAGAGAATCAAGCGCCTGGTTGTAAATTTTCTCGTTTAATATGTTGAATTCTGAAAGTATTGGGGTGACGCTGTCTGACAGATGATGCGGAGAGGTAAGTAGTGCCTCAAAAAAAATGTGTGCCTCATTTGGATAATTATGAAAAAAATCCATACGTGCAGCCAGATAGCTTTCCAGGTTTTCTATCCTGTCTTGTTGCTCAAGATAATTTATTAGTCTCTCGCTACTTTGCTTTAAACAAGCCAGGTAAATGTCATCTTTTCCAGCAAAATTGTGGTAGATCAGTCCCTTATTGATTCCTGCATTGCAAATATTATTGACTGTTCCGCCAGCATATCCATTTCTGCCAAATTCATTCATGGCAGCTTCGAGTATTTTTGAGATTGTGAGTTCTGTTTTTTCGCATTTTTTCATACTATTTTGTTCCTTACATATTATTATTAACTGCTTGGTTAATAATATAGTGCTTATTGACTGGAAAGTCAATAAGTTATAGATAATATAGTATGTTCTCTTGTTTGAACAGAATATCCAAAAGGAAGATATTCTGCTCTGCCCTAACCTTGTGGGTCGAGTGAATATCTGGTAAAATTGTGGGACGCACAGGCTTTTTTTCGTACGAAGGAACTTACAGTTAAATATTGAATAAATCCCTTTTAAGTGATACGATATGAATGAGAAAGTGCCACTTATTTTACAAAGTGCCAATTAGTGTACAGGAGACACCGATTGATATAAACAGGGGGGATAACTATGAGTTTGTTCTATATCGATGAGGCGGATGAATTAAATGAACTAGTACAACGGATGTCGAAAAAACAGTATGAACAATCACCAGGTTTATATGACGACCTTCCCGAACGAGCAAAGAAATTTATGAAACGGGATTTCTTTTATGGAATCTCATATTTAAAATCTGCAATTGATTTAAAAGAGGAACAGATTTTTGTATCGTATGTGAGGTGGACTTATGAATATCTGACCTATTTGATGATCTATGTGACCAGCGAGCAGATGACAAAGCAATGTATTGATTTTTATGTTGCCATGTCAGTATGCCTAAAAGATGAATTGTCATCAGAAGATTATGAATTTGCAGAAACCTGTATTCAGAAAGGAATACAGGAAATTGGAAGACTGTACAAAGAAGGCTTTCAGAGAAGCGAAGCAGCAGAAAATCAAGGATCGAAGGAAAAATATAATCAAATAGTAGCACAATATATTGCCATTATTCTGAGAAAAGACTCAAAAGAGGCAATGCAGTATTTTCTTAAACTGTATCAGGGTGGAATGAATATTCAGGATATTTATCTGGAAGTGGTACAGAAAGTGATGTATAAGATCGGTGAATTGTGGTTTGAAAAAAAAATCAGTGTGGCACAGGAGCATTACTGTACAGCATTGACCCAGACCGCTATTTCTCAGCTGTATTCTACTATTTTTTCAACTCCTCCGAATGGACATACCATGATAGGATGCTGCATTGGAGGGGAACTTCATGAGCTGGGAATGCGTATGATTACTGATTTATTTACCTATGCAGGATGGAACAGTGTGTTTTTAGGGGCAGGGGTACCGGAAGAGGCACTTATTCATACTGTGAAAGAAGAAAAAGCGGATCTGATTGCTCTATCCGTTACGATGCCACAGCATTTAATCCTGTGTAAAAATATAATTAAAGAACTACGCAGCAAAGCTCCGGATTTAAAAATTGCTGTGGGAGGGAAAGCGTTTGAGGATGTACCAGATATTTGGCGTGAATGGAACGCAGATATTTATACAACAGACGCAAGGGGACTAATTCAATGGGCACAGACGAACATTTTGGAAAAACAGATATGACAGATGAGCAGTTCTATCTGGAAGAGATGCAGAAGATGAATAATCAGATGATCAATATGCAGAGAGAGCTGAACCGTGCGCTGATGGAATCCAGAAGAATGCAGGAAGAACTAAAGCAAAATGAAGAATTGAGGATTGCATTGGAGGTATCAGAAAAAGCCGGAAAGGCAAAAATGGATTTTATGTCACGGATGAGTCATGATCTGCGGACACCGATGAATGTTATCATGGGATTGACAGCTGCCACACTGGATGAAGCTGATCACCCGGAAACGGTTCGGGAAAACATGGCTCATATTCGTTCTGCCAGTGATTATATGCTGGGGCTTATCAACGATATTCTGGATATGGACAATACGGAAAAGGATGCAGTTATATTGAAGTCAGAGCCGTATAGTTACAATGAATTTCTTATGGAGATGGAGACTCTGTTCCGGGCTCAGTGTACGGCGAAAAATATTGTGCTGAAGATAAAAAGACCATCTCTGAATCCTACTGTCATGACAGATAAGCAGCGGCTGAAGCAGATATTTTTCAACATTATTTCCAATGCGGTAACATATACACCGTCTGGTGGAAAAATCAGCATAGGAGCCTATGATGTAAGACTTGATGATGCGAAAAAGAGAATCTCTGCCGTATATCGTGTTGAGGATAATGGAATCGGAATGTCCGAAGCGTTTATGGAACATCTCTTTGAACCTTTTGTGCAGGAAGACAATGGCGTCAGCCCGGAATTGAAGGGGAGCGGACTTGGACTCTGCATAGCCAAACGACTGCTGGAGCAGATGAATGGGACCATACAGATCGAGAGTCAAAAGGGAAAGGGAACCACTGTAAGTGTGAAGTTGTCTTTTGATCTGGCAGTAAAAAGTCAGATAAAAACACCGGAAGCCGGGGAGCATCGCGGGCAGAATCAGGCAGAACAGGCTTTAGCTGGAAAGAATATTCTGCTTGCCGAGGATCATCCGTTAAATGCACAGATTGCTCGAAACCTGCTGGAAAAGAAAAAGATGAATGTGATTCACGCAGAAAATGGAAAAGTGGCAGTTGCATTGTTTGCGGCATCTCCGGTAGGAGGTTTTGACGCTGTTCTTATGGATATTCGGATGCCGGAGATGTCAGGTCTGGAGGCTGCGAGAGCAATTCGCAGTATGGACAGGACGGATGCAGCCACGATTCCGATTATTGCAATATCAGCCAATGCATATCCAAAGGATATACAGGAGAGCCTGAATGCAGGGATGAATGCTCATCTTGCAAAGCCGATAAAACCGGTAGAATTTTACGAAACGCTGGAGAGATTTATTTAAAGATAATAAGATGAATGCTCACTGGAAAAAGGTATATTTTGTCTATATAATATACTGTATCCACTACACCTGAACAGTATTGTTCTATAAGAAAAAGAGAATGGGAGGGGGCAAACGCATGACAGTAGAGAAAAGCGGCCGAGCTAAAAAAAACAGATTAATAGTGTTTGTCAGCAACCATAAAGAAGTATTTGTAAATATTCTGCTCGTGTGTATTCTTGCGTGCAGTACTATATTTTTGCTTTTGGTCAATCAAAGGCTGAGAAATTCGGTACAGGAAGAACGTGTAGAAGCAGTTGACCAGATCGGATATTTGCTGACTGAGAGAATATCTCAATTGAAAGACACCTACAGAGCACAGGTTGATGCCGCTGTAAATGTGATTTCCCAGGAAAACCGTGAAGTGAATGATAATCTTTCGGATTATTTTGAAGGACCGGAAGAGTGGCTTCTGCTTGATCAGGAGGGGGACTTCTTCACCATGAGCGGAGATACTGCGGTTATGGTCGAAGACAGCCGAATTACAGAGAGAGTTTTTGAAGAAGAAAATACATTTTCCAGTTTTGTTTCGGTTCAGGGCAGAGGAGACTATTGGGCGTTTACGCATTCGCTTGATAATCTGGAGATTTCCGGACGAACGATGATCGGACTGTGCCGGCTCGTTCCGGCAAAGACATTTGCTGATATAACGACAGTCTCGTTGTATGATCATCTGGGCAGCAGTTATATTGTAGACCGTAACGGCGTTATCGTGATGCACCCTGAGGAGGTTACTTCGGAAAGTTTGTTTCAGGGATACGCTGTTTATTCGTCGTTAAAAAATGCCGGTATAGCAGAAGATGAGTATGCTGAATTGAAAGCAGCAATTTCTTCTGGCAAAGAGTATCAGACTACATACGTTGCAGACAACATAAGCTGGCTTGTTTTAGCTATGCCAAGTACAGCGGAGTACGAGCTGCTTGTAACGGTTCCAACTTCCATTACAGCAGAAGCCACCTATTCAGGACTAACCTATTTAATGATAGCGGTTGCGGTGGTTTGTATGGCAGGTGGAATCCTTCTGTTTTATAATCAGTACAATCTGATGCGAAAAGGACGGGATGTGCAGGTACAGTTCGCAAAAGCAGCAGCTAAAAGCGATTTTATGAATAAAATGTCTCACGATATCCGTACCCCGCTCAATGCGGTAGTTGGCTTACATGAGCTTGCGCTGGAATCCATTGATGATAAAGATATGGTGTATGACTGCATTGTGAAAGCGCAGGCATCTAATAAATATCTGATTTCACTTATTAACGATGTGCTGGATATGAGTCGTATTGAGGCTGGGAAAATGATAATTAATTACGACCGTATTGATTTAGATGAAATCATAAATCATGTGATGCAGATGGAGAGTCAGGCAGCTTCAGATGCAGGTATTAAATTTACTTATGAAGAAAAAGAAAAATTCAGTACAGACTATATGGGTGACTCTGTACGAATTAGACAGTGCCTAATGAATCTTGTGAGTAATGCAATCAAGTTTACACCTCCAGGTGGTACCGTTCTGCTATCTGTAGGACGCACATCGCTTGACGATCAAAGAGACCAGATCCGTCTGGCTGTTGAGGATACCGGTGTGGGCATGAGTGAGGAATATATACAGCACATTTTTACTCCTTTTGAGCAGGAGAAAAATTCTATGACAAATTCGGCTCATACCGGCAGCGGCCTGGGGCTTTCCATCGTTTACAACATTGTAAAGCTGATGGACGGCAGGGTTACTGTCACCAGTAAAAAGGATGTTGGCAGCTGTTTTGAAATCCGTATACCACTTCAGAGAGTAAAAAAAGAAGAAAAAGATCAGAAAGAACAAGAAGATGCGGTTTCCGGAGAAGCGCTAAAAGCAGCCCTAAGTGGGAAACATATACTGCTTGTGGAAGACCATCCAATTAACCGTCAAATCATTACAAAGCTTTTAGAAAAAATGGAATTGATTGTTGACGCTGCGGAGAATGGTCAGATTGGTGTTGACAAGTTCTGTTCATCGGAGGTGGGTTACTATTCTTTCATACTGATGGACATTAAGATGCCGATTATGGACGGCTTGGAGGCTACAAAAGCAATTCGGCATCTGGATAAGGCAGATGCACAGACGATTCCGATTATTGCACTTTCGGCAAATGCGTTTGAAGAAGATATGAAAGCATCTATCGAAGCAGGTATGCAGATGCACTTGGCGAAACCGGTAGATGTTGGGGAACTGAAAAAAGTTTTGATGAGGATTGTTAAGGGAGAAAAAAAATTATGAGATTCAAAAGAAAAGTAATCGCACTGCTCTGCATAGCCAGTGTCTTGCTGTCAGGCTGTTCATCCACAAAAACCGGAAATGCCTATACACCGGAGAATGACATATTAAGCTATGAACCGATTGCAGCAGACAAGACGGTGATAACTGTCGGAAAATTCTATGCATTTAATCACACAAAGCTGGAGTCATCGCTGGAAAAAAAGTTCCCGGAAGTTGATTTTCTCTTTGAAGAGTGCAGCGCCGGCAACATGCAGCAGCCGTACATGAAAATTTTAGCAGACAATGGCTTTCTGCCGGATATGTTCCTGACGAATCAGACCATTGGGGAAAATGATTTCTTATATGACCTTGGTGGTGAAAGTTATGCAGGCAGATATAATTTATCCTCCCTGCAGGCGATTACTGTGGGGGATCATTTATACCAGATTCCGGTAAGCAACACAACATTTGGGATTGCCTATAACAAAGATTTATTCAGGCAGAATGGATGGAATGTTCCGTCCACGTTAGACGAACTGTATGCTTTGTGTGACACAATTTCCGCAACAGGTATAAGGCCGATGGTTACCTGTATGAAGTATTACACAACCGTGGAGTCATTACTGTTCGGGCTCAGTTACAATGAAACGTTTGCTTCGGCTGAGAAGCGAAATATATATAATCGTTTTGTGGAAGGAGAGACTCCAAGTGCAGATGTTCTGCAGTCTTCCAGTAAAGTGTTAAAAAATCTTTACGAAAAAGGTATTGTAACGGCAGATGATTTTACTTCCAGTGCAACAACTAATCGCAAGGATTTGTATAGTGGTAAAATTGCAATGATGTCTTGTAACCTCGATATTGTTGCATTGGTTGAATCCGAAAAACCGGATGCGGAAATTGGCTTTATTGGATTTCCTACAACGGAGGCTGACCAGCGAATCCTGCAGATTGTTCCTGGTGTAAACCTTTCTGTGAACAAAGCATCTATGGAGGATGAAGCCAAGAAAGATGTAATCAATTCTGCGATGGATTATATCAGTACAAATGAAGGTCAGGATGCGGTCTTCCAGACAATTTCCGGTGTCAGCACGTTGACGTCCTATCAGCAGAATATCACGGCAATGTCACAGGATGTCTCTGATTGCATCAATGGCGGAAATGTTTTCTTTGCAAAATACTTTGGAAATGATGCACTGATGTCTACCGTCCGGGAATATGCAACTGGCGAAATTTCCTTTGAGGAATTGACCGCAGTAATCGATGAGGTCGCTAAAAATGACGATCCTTTTGCAGTATTGTCAGAAGCGCCAATCGGAACTGCCAGTGAAACATTTACGGTATTGGATACCAGCAATTACAACGCAGATGTTCTTCGTGATGCTACGGGTGCAGACATTGCACTTGTACCAAATAAGAGTTTTTATTGCGGAAATATCGCACAGATTTTTAAAGGCGACATTGTGCTGCCGAATCGTTTTACGCAAAAAGGAATGGATGGCGATGCACAATTGACAACGTATGAGATCACCGGTGCAAAACTGAAAGAACTATTAGAGTACCCGATCATTGCGGGTAATGAGACGAACATTCTGTATGCAGTGTCTGGTCTGAAAGTGACCTATGCTCCGTGGGCAGAGGCAGATAAAAATGTGCTTTCGGCTGCCCTTGCAGATGGCACAGAGATTGATGACAGCAAGACGTATACCGTTGCAGCGTGGCCGGGAGCCATTGACGAAACCTATATCGCCGGTACGGTTCAGACCTTTGAAGATGCCGGTAAAAATGAGGATTTGATGGCAGCGGCTATTCAAAAGGCGGGGACAATTGCCCCTGCAAAAGATGGCAGAATTACGCTGGAATGGAATACAGATAAAAACTAAATTTACCAACTATGTAAGAGGTAGCCTATCCGTTTGGGATTAGCTACCCTTTCATTTACCCTTCAATCAATTTTAACGAAACAGACTCTTGTCAAGCATTTTTCCTCTTGAAAAGAATTGACAGTCATAAGAAGTAATGTTATCGTAGATTCAGAGATTCTATTCAGGACAACATTCATTTCCTTAGAATTTCCGGTAAGTAAGAAGTACTTACACATCTGAAAAATCATGGCACGATCTGCCGGATATTTCAATTTTTTGAAACTGAATAACGGAAGCAGAGAAGTGAAATGTGGGTTGCTTTTTGATTGGAGTCCTTTATAATAAAGGTAACATATAGTCTCTTTTCTACACAAATGGTATTTGGGTTTATAAAGTATCAGCGGGATAAGAAGGCATTGAAGAGATTTGTAGAAAAGAATCGGGAGATATTTTCTAAGGTTCCGATGGAGACTTGCAAAGCGATTGAGGTGCTGACAAATACGAAAGAAATTTCAAAATATATAGAGCAGAATGAAGATGGAAGGGAGGCGGTCAATGTGTGTGTAGCATTAGAAGAAATGAGAGAAGATGCCAAAGCTGAGGGAAGGACCGAGGGAAGAACTGAGGGAAGAACTGAAGGTGAGGCACTCTTTGCAAGCTTAACACAAAAACTGGTCAGAGATAACAGAATGGAAGATCTGATGATGGCAACGAAAGACAAGGAATTTCGAAGCAAGTTATATCAGGAATATAATTTAGCAAAGGATTTGTAACATGATACAGGTGGAGCGGAAGAGACGATAGAGACAGAAGAGAGGAAAAAAACATGAGCAAATATTATGACAGAGCAGTAGAACTTCGAGCAATTACTAAACCACATTACAACTGTGCACAGGCGGTGGTCCTTCCATTTGCCGAGGATGCTGGAATTGATGAAAAGACAGCATTTCATATTGCAGCTAATTTTGGCGCAGGAATGAAGCGTGCGGCGACCTGTGGTTCTATTACAGGCGGGCTGATGGTGCTGGGACTTTTTGGGGTGGATGACCCTGGGGTCATTGCGGATTACCACAAAAGACTTCGGGACAGACATCAGGGGAATCTAGAATGTGCGGATCTTCTGCGTATGAACAAAGAGGCTGGCAAGGAGAAGAAATCTCACTGCGATGATATGGTTTATGAGTGCGTGGGCCTGGCAGAAGATATTTTGCGGGAGCAGGGAAAACTTGAGTGCCTGTAGGTAGTGTTCTAACTGTCATGTAGCAAAAGACTCTTGCATTGGTTTGTTTAGTGATAATCTAAGAAGCAGAAAGCAGACGATTTCTGCATGCCCCAGTTCTTCGGTCCCCAGAGAAGCATCGGAAATGTTCCAAATTAAGAGTTATGGGGACAAGCATCGCGCATTATCGGTATGTTGAGTACAATCTTCAATGTAAACGTGCCATCTTTGGCCGTAAACTGAAAATTCCCTTTTAGTTTCTGTGTGATATACCGGATGCTCTGGGTGCCTAAACCGTGTCCGTCTTTGCTTGCAACGGGCATTCCATCAACGAAAGTCGGAGCAATCAGGTAAGGATTTGAAATGGATAACAAGACTTTGTTACCTTCTGATTTAAGTAGAAGCGTGACAATTCGTTTATAATCTGGAAGCTCCATCACAGCATGTATCGCATTTTCCAGTCCGTTAGATAAAATGGAAGTGAATTCCTGTTCCGAACATGGAAGATTCTCATCCGTTAGCACCGTGAGTTCAAACTGAATCCCTTTTTGCTCCATGATACCGTTGTAATAGGATAGCACGGTGTTCAAAAGCTCATTTGGGCAGAAACGGCGAACTCCGGCGGCATCCACGACAGCAATGGTATCTTGAATATATGTTAGAGCATGCTCATAGTTTTCGTTCGTTATATCGGAATAAATATTTTGCAGGTGATGACGCATATCGTGTCTTAAAATAGAAGTCTCATAAGCCGAGTGGCGAATCGCCTGAACTTCTTTTTGGGACTGAGCTGCCTGAATGGAAATGAATTGATTCTGTCTTTCTAATTCATTTTTCTGCTCATATTCTCGAAAATAAAGTACGAGGAAGAACACATAGGCAATAGCCAGGATGAATGGTAGAAACTCAAATACCAGCATCCTTCCTTCGTACAGTAAGTCCGTATATACGGTTGCAATATAATCAAACAGATAATAGGTAAGTGGAAGAATATTGAAAATATATATAATTCTTGTTGGTTTGGTAAGAATGGATTTAAATTGTGGCGCAAGGTAACGGACCACCAGGATTCCAAGCACTATATTTACAATAATCTGAATCAGATAGGAAACCCATTGCTTATCAAGAAATTCTAGCCCCAGAATCCCCGTCCATTTACTAATCTGACAGAGCAGATAGGCCGCCATAACTGCAAATAAAGAAAAAGAGAAGCTGCGTTTGTAGTATAAGGTCAGAAACAGAACAATGGGAAGATGACAAATCAGCGGATACAGCTCCTGGGTCTGTTCAAATCCAACCAGCGCATAGGAAAATGATTGCAAAATAAGCAGCAGTACGCATAGACTGGAGAGTATACCTATATTTTTTCGGTTTAAAACCACACCCGAAAAAGTCGCAGAAATCACGACTCCAAAAATCAGCAGAACCCCGAAATTAATCAATCCTAAAATCAACTGCATATGGAACTTCCTCTTTCCTAAACATTATTATCCCCGGATTTACTTTGGAAACATCACCGAGAAGTAAGCGTCTTCAAAATCCTTTCCATAACCACGGGCAATCGGAAGCGTCTTTCCGGAGCGGGTGTGGATGATAGAAGAATCGAAGTAATCTATATTAATGAGATTCACCAGATAGCTGCGATGAGACTTGAAGAATTCATCTAAAAGAAGCAATTCTTTCTCCCAATGGTAAAGCGGGTCTATGGACTGAATATTTTCACCGGAAACCATGGAAAATGTAACTTTCTTATTGTATGCTTCCAGATATTCGATATCTTTTAGAAAAAGTTTTCGGTATCCACCTGCAATTTTCACAGAGATACTTTTTGGCTCTTGCAAGATTGCTTCTGTCAGCTCGTCCAACACAGCTTTCATGCGTTCATAAGTCACTGGCTTTACCAGATAATCAGAGGCCTTTACGGAATAACTATCCAGTGCAAATTCTATGGAGGTAGTGAGAAAGACGATTTTGGCAGAAGATCCCATGGTGCGCAGCTCTTTTGCTACGCTGATTCCATTTTGAAGTGGCATCAAAATATCAAGAAAAATAATGTCAAAGGGTGCTGTGAGGGATTGCTCCATCAGCTCAGAACCATTCTCAAATACTTGTATCAAGCAGACAATGCGGCTTTCTTTTTGCCATCGTTCAATGTAAGACCTTGCACCTGCCAAGTACATGGGGTCATCGTCACAAATTGCAATACGAATCATAGCATCCTCCTTCTATTTCCTTATTTAGTAAGACCTGGTGTATCTTAAATGCGTTACGCTTATTATAGCAGAACGTCCGTTTATAGTGAACCCTCATATGACTGAAGTCACATGCTTTCTGTTTCGGCGTAAATCGCCACAATAAATGCTGGTCTTATGCTTACTCCACAGGCGTAGATTATACTGTTTGGACAGTTCCTGCCCTACAGTTTTTTGTTTGCTTTATTAAGTAACATTTTTTATGTTGCCATTTGGCAGTACATCTCATACCCTTTGTTTCTAATGTTGATTGCTGCGTTTAAGTCTCGGTCCAGGTTCATTCCACACTTACATATATATCGTCTCTGTTCCAATGATATTACCTTCACGCTCCCACATCGACTGCAAGTTTTGGATGATGGATACCATTTATCAACAACCACCAGCTGTTTTCCACGATCCACAAGTTTATACGCCAGCATGGATGTGAACATCCCATACCCATTATCTAATGTAGCCTTTCCATTTCTAAAACCATGATTAGACACGCTGCGCAAATTCAGATTTTCGATGCATACCATATCATACCGATTGGCTATCTCGGTTGACTGCTTATGCAGGAAGTCCTTTCTCTGGTTTGCTGATTTACGATGGATTTTTGCAATTTTATATTTCTGTTTCTCATAGTTCTTAGAACCGATGATTTTATGCTTCTGTTTCCGCTGGGCTTTTGCTAACTTTTTCTGATTAACACGGTAAAAATGGGGCATATGTGCACTTTTTCCGTTCGAATCCATATAAAGACCATCCGACTTATAATCAAGCCCTAACACCTTGTTATAACATACTCCTATTGGAATTATCTCTGCTTCATAAGCATACAGAACTGACACATAAAAACTGCCATCACGTTCCATCACAATCGTTGCCTGCTTGATGTTCCATAAGGTGTCTGCCTTTCGGTGAATCACAGCCCGCACTTTCCCCAACTTTGGAAGCTGAATCATATCTTCGAATATCTTAATATTTCTGTTTGTAAAATTCGTTGTATAAGATGTTCGGCTACGGTGCCTGCTCTTAAATCTTGGATAACCTCCCTGTTTTTTGAAGAACCTTTGATATCCTGCATCCAACGCATAAATTGCATTAGTCAACGCAAATTTATCCACTTCCCTTAACCATGGATAATCCTTTTTCAGTATACGATTACAATCATTATTGCAATCCGTTCGGCTCAGATGCTTCTGCCCTTTTTCATATCGCTCTTTCTGCTTGGAAAGATAATGATTATATACAAAACGACAACAGCCAAATGTATTCCATAACTTCTGTTCCTGTTCCTTTGTCGGATAAATGCGATACAAAAATGCTCGGTTCACAGACCTCACTCCTACTTCTTTTTCTGACTCTCAATGTAATGCTTCATCTGCTCAAAACTTCGGTCACTTATTGTGACGGCACAGTAACTCGGATTCCAGAGATGCCCGCCCCACAAACTTGATTTCAGTTCCGGGTGATCAAGGAAAAGTCTTCTTGCCAAATTTCCTTTCATGATCTTGATCATATCTGAAATCAAAAACTGTGGTCTACAATCTAGTAAAAGATGGATATAATCCGGCATAACCTCCATTGCCAATATTTGAAATGTATACTGCTCTGCAATAATCTGAAGCAAATCTTTACACTCCTGCGCTATTCCATCTTTAAGAATATGTTTACGATATTTTGTACACCAGACAATATGGTATTGTAAGGAGTAGACATATCCACGACCATATGTAAGTTTTGAAATATTGTTTAAATCAAATGTTTTTTTCATATACATATAATACCATATGTCATCATATAAATCAAGACGTTTTCGAATGTACGTTCTGCTTTGCATTGTATAAAATAGTTCGAAATCAGTTCGTGAATGAACAGCGTTTCGAAGGCAAATAAAGTAAAATAAATAAAATCCTCAAGTGCCGGAAGACACATAATTATTTTATGCTACTAACTCACAACTAAAGTAACGAGAATGCGTCAGCATTGTTTTCAATTTACAACCGCTGCAATTCACTCCGAAAAAACGACTGTTCAGTCGACTGACAAAAAAGAATCGAATCGTTTGCTATAATAGTAACCATAATCGAAAGTGGCAGAAAACCCTTATGGAACGTTTTGCTAAATAGATGAAAAATGAAGTTCGTATGGAAACTATTTTGAGGAGGACAGACATGAAAAAAATGATACGACGCAAAAAGAACAAATCCAGAGCGGTGAGTATATTAATGGCATTCGTTATGGTGATTACTCTGCTTGGAGGTATAGCACCTATCAGTGTAAAAGCATCACAGCCTGAACCTGAAAAAAAGGAGGTAACCATAACTGACAGACCCCAAACAACTACCTACGATGGCAAAAGCTATGATTTAAGCCAGCTTTTTGTGATGCCAGAGGGACACGGGGATATCACCTATGAAATACGCGAAGGAACAGGCACCGGTACGATCAGTGGGCAAGAGTTATTCATCACATCATTTGGGACCTTTACGATTAAGGTAACAACAGCCGAAACAGATGAGTATAAAACAGGTGGAGCCACGTCGAAGCTGACGGTGAATAAGGGGAGGCTTGTACGGCCCACAGGCAAAACGCTTGTTTATAATGGAGAGAACCAAACGGGTGTTGAAGATGGTGAGATGTATGACACAGTAGATGGCACTGGAATTAATGCAGGGAACTATTCTGCCACTGTAAAGCTGACGGATGCGGCGAAGAAGCTCTATGGATGGAACGTTGGCTCTGGAGTTCCCGATGAGGACCAAATCATTCCCTGGGCCATAGTGAGTGCGGCTCCGCGTATTGCTGTCAATCCTACCGCTTCGGCCATTACCTATGGTGAAAGCCTGAGTAAGAGTAATCTAAGCGGTGGAAAGGCAACATTAGGCAATACGGAGGCAGAGGTAGCGGGAGGCTTTAAGTGGAAGGACGATACGGTTAAGCCGAATATGGATTCCACTAACCAGCAAGTGATTTTTATACCGACGGACACGAAGAACTATGAACCTGTTGAATTTGAGGTATCAGTCACGATTAATGGAGTAACACCTGGTATTGATGAAAATCCCACTGCTTCAGATATTACTTACGGTCAAAGCCTGAACGAAAGCAGCTTGACGGGTGGCACGGCAAAAGTAGATGGGGATATCATAGACGGAACTTTTACCTGGAAGGACAATACGGTTGTACCGGATGCAGGTTCCAGTCAACAGACGGTGATTTTCACACCGAAGAGTAACAACTATAGTACAGTCGAGTTGAATGTTCCTATTTCAGTGAATAAGGTAACATTGAATCCGATAGTAGCCAGTGTTGCTGAGAAAACCTATGATGGAACCACGAACTGCAGCGGTACTCTTTCTTTCGAAGGCGGTGTAGGGAACGAAGTGCCTACCGCTTCCGGAACCTTTACCTGGACGAAAAGCTCTGCAGGAACCAGTAAAATTGATGTGACAGGAATCACGTTAGATGAAGTTTGGAAGAACAAGTACCAGTTAGCGACAACAGAGTTAAAGGATGCTCTTACACCCGCGGTAGTGATTGCACCGCGCCCGGTAGAGATTATCTGGGATTACAGCAAAGCTTTTGTATATAACGGTGAGACGCAAAGCGTAATTCCTACAGTGAACAATGTCATAGGCTCGGATGTGGTTAATCCAATTACGGAACGCGGCTCTGGCACCGATGCAGGAAACTATACAGCTCGGGTTACACAGTTGAGTAATAGAAATTACACGTTAGAGGGCGCCAGCGGCACAACGCTTAATTGGCAGATTTTAGGCATAGTGAATTTTGATGCGGACGGTGGAAGTCCGGCACCAGGCGGCCAAAATGTGGCTATAGATGACAAGGTAACAGAACCCGGCACTATCACCAAAGAAGGCTATGTCTTTGGTGGATGGTACGACGATGGGAGAAAATGGGACTTTGGGATAGACCTCATTACTCAAAACGAAACAACTCTGAAGGCAATGTGGCTTGATACAGATAAAGCGCTGACAAGTTTTAGTCTGGGAGGGCAGAACGGAACGATTGACGAAGCTGGAGGAACGATTGTTATTTCTCTTCCTGAGGGAACCACGCTTGATGAATTAGTGGCAACCTTTACAGCAGGCAATGGTGCAACGGTAAAAATTGGTGATATGGTACAAGAAAGCGGTGTTACGACCAATGACTTCAGTAATGATATAGTCTATAGCGTGTACAGCCAGGGGGAACCGGATACCAATCCAAAGAATTACACTGTAACGGTGAAACTGGCTGCGGCACCCGTGATTGGCGGTATTGTCAATGGAGAGACTTATTTCACGACTCAGGTAGCAACCATTACCGGTGACCAGGTGATAAACGTTACCCTTAATGGGAATCCGGTCAGTACAAATGCGGTAACACTTACGGGAAATACAGAACAAAAATATAACGTTGTTGCAACGAATGCTCTGGGAGTAAGAAGTGAAATAACAATTACCATGAGACCAATCAGTACGTTAGCAGAACCGATCAATGCACTGAATGTGGGAAATGTGAAGTCTTCTGATAGAGCTACAGTGGAGGAAACAAAGGCTAAAGTCAGTGGTATTGATATTACGAATGCCACCGAAGAAGAGCGGGCAGCGCTTAAGTCTATTGCAGAAAAATGCGACAGTCTGATTGCAAAAATGAATCAAATAGATAAGGATAAAGAGGCAGCAGAAACTGCAGATAAAGCGCTGACAAGTTTTAGTCTGGGAGGGCAGAACGGAACGATTGATGAAGCTGGCGGAACGATTGTTGTTTCTCTTCCGGAGGGAACCAAGCTTGATGAGTTAGCGGCAACCTTTACGGCGGGCAATGGTGCAACGGTAAAAATTGGTGATATGATACAAGAAAGTGGTGTTACGACCAATGACTTCAGCAATGCTGTAGTCTATAGCGTGTACAGTCAGGGAGAGCCGGATACCAATCCAAAGAACTACACTGTAACGGTGAAACTGGCTGCGGCACCCGTGATTGGCGGTATTGTCAATGGAGAGACTTATTTCACGACTCAGGTAGCAACCATTACCGGAGACCAGGTGACAAGCGTTACCCTTAATGGGAATCCGGTCAGTACAAATGCGGTAACACTTACGGGAAATACAGAACAAAAATATAACGTTGTTGCAACGAATGCTCTGGGAGTAAGAAGTGAAATAACAATTACCATGAGACCAATCAGTACGTTAGCAGAACCGATCAATGCACTGAATGTGGGAAATGTGAAGTCTTCTGATAGAGCTACAGTGGAGGCGGTAAAGGCTAAAGTCAGCGGTATTGATATTACGAATGCCACCGAAGAAGAGCGGGCAGCGCTTAAGTCTATTGGAGAGAAATGCGACAGTCTGATTGCAAAAATGAATCAAATAGATAAGGATAAAGAGACAGCAGAAACTGCGAAAGATAAAAAAACACAGGCAAAAGAGGTGAAGAGCGTAGCAACTGGAGACTCATCTAATTTCACAGAACCATTGCTTCTAAGTATTTTCGCACTTCTGGTTGGTGGTGGATGTATCCTTAGAAGAAAAAAATACGAAAAATAGGAATATAATAAGTCCACCTGATATTGATCGTCAGTAAGCAGAGAAGCAGATGTTTAAACATCTGCTTCTCCAGTTTTCCCTATAGTTTTCTCTACCCAGAGATTTAAAGAATCGATGACAAGAGACATCTTTTTCAGCTCACTTTTGATCGTCATAAAATCGGGCAGCTCGTCTTCGGAAACTTCTCCATCGGCAACGATATTGATCAGTCGGTCTTTGTTGCTTGTAAGTGCATTTAAAGTTGCCAGCATCTCTATCGTAATCTGCGACAATCCCTTTTCCTTCACTTCAGGCACATGATCCTGCCCGATCCTGCAGTCATGTGAGCAGTAATAATTGCACAAGGAGGGTTGATGGTAATGCTCAGCCATAGCGACAACTTCTTCCGGAGTCGGAGTCGCTTTGTCATATTCGATTTTTTCTAATCTGCTGCGTGACAGACAGTCCAGCTTCTCAACGGCGGCCTCCCGTGTAAGGCTACAACCCTCTCGGCTTTTGAAGTAGATATTCTTATTTTCTCTTACTGATTTCTGACCCATATTTCCTCCTGCAATTTCTAATTCCTCAAATAAAATGTATTAGAATGACCTAACATAGATTTATGAAAGTTTATTTCTCACGTGTTTTATTATAAACTATAGACATATCATTGAAAATGAATTTTGGAAGAATAATTCAAATGTAAGAAAATGTTAAGAAATGAAAGGAGTTGATCAACTTGACTTGTGCGGAAAGAATCCGGATGATCCTGTTACTTCAAAAGATGGACGAACAACCGGAATACGGTAAAAAGCTTGGTTTGAAAAATACTTCCAGGTTTCAGGGAAATATGGTTGAAAATGAAAACATGGATGATTAAAATGAGAAGGGGAGAATAAGGTCATGACGAGAGAAGAAACATTAAAAGAAATCAGAGAGGCAAGGGAAGCAGGAAAACGCTCCCTGATGTGTCTGAGAAATGCGCAGGCAACTTTAAACAGCGCAGGCAACTGGGGATTGGTTGATATGTTTGGCGGAAATTTTTTATCGGGTCTGATGAAGCACTCAAAATTGAGTGATGCGAATCGGCAGATGGAGCAGGCCAGATATGCGCTGCAGCGTTTTCAAAAAGAACTGCAGGACATCAACGTTCCGGGGAATTTCGGAGTAAATGTCAGTGACTTTCTTGTATTTGCTGATTTTTTCTTTGATGGAATCATCGCTGACTGGATGGTACAGTCGAAGATAGGTGATGCAAAACGGCAGGTAAATGAGGCAATTGAAAGGATTGAAAAAGTCCTGGGTGATTTGAACATGTGGGAAAGACAGATTGGAGGAATGTAAAATGTTGACTTTACTATTTGTGATTATGATGTTTATGGTTTTTGGAAAGCTGATTATGCTCGCAATTCGGGCAACCTGGGGAATTACGAAGGTGCTGTTTACGATTGTATTTCTGCCACTGATATTGATTTGTATGGTAGTTGGCGGTTTGGTATCTTTGGCACTTCCGATTCTTGTAGTGGTTGGGATTGTGGCAATGATTGGAGCGAAAGGATAAGACAGAATATGAACAACAAGAGAAAAATTGTAAAGGTGGTTATCGCACTTATTATTGCATTGATTTCGATATTTGGCGTGACGAGATTCGCGACATCTACAAATTTTCATGCAAAGAGCATAGAGGCATTGGATGATAAGAGAGGGACCGTCATGGAGCTGGCGGCGGCATCGACAGCAGCATCGGCCGCAATTACATTGATTCCGGGGGATACGGCTACACCGATTGCAGAGAAGCTTGCAGATTTGAGTTCCTATTTTCTCATTGTGCTTTGTGCGATTTTTCTGGAAAAATATCTGCTGACGATTACGGGATATGCAGCATTCATGATACTGATTCCGGCAGCGTGCCTGTTATATGCGGCAAATGTATTTCTGGAAAATGAAATGTGTAAATATCTGGTAAGAAAGATTGCAGTGTTTGGTCTGGCAATTTTCCTGGTGGTTCCTGCCAGCATTAAGGTATCGAATTTGATAGAGAAGACCTATGATTCATCTGTTGAAGCGACGATTCAAAATGCAAAGGATACCACGGAAGAGATTGGCGAGAGCACGGAAGAAGAGGAGGATGGCAGTATTGTATCCCAGATCATTTCCAAGGTCAAAGGCGGGGTGACGGAGGTGACGCAGAAGCTGGAGAACGTGCTGAGTAATTTCGTTGAGGCAATTGCAGTCATGATTGTAACATCCTGCATTATTCCGATTCTTGTACTGTTGTTCTTTATATGGCTGATCAAAGTGATTCTGGGAGTCAATATTTCGATTCCAGGTGGGTTACCGGGGAGAAAGATATAGATATATTGAAAAGATGAAAAATAGTTTTGCAATTTTAAGTTGCAGGACTATTTTTTTGCAGCACAGGGAGAACAAACACACTTTGCTTCCATGCTTTACAAAGACTTAACTATAATTTTTCACAGCCTTGGTGCAGTCTTTTTTTTCATGTGAGATAATAAATACAATCTTATACTATCCGGCGAGATTACAAAAATGAGACGGAGAAAAGATAAAAAGAAAGCGCGTATAGTTTTATAGTTGAAATTAGGAGGAAATGCATATGTTCTCAATTAATGACAAAGTAGTACATAGCCCGGAGGGAGTCTGCACCGTGGAAGATATTTGCGAGATGCAGATTGATAACAAGACCAGGATGGTCTATATGCTTCGTTCTGTAGTGAAGCATGACAAGGTCCTTTATATTCCGGTTGATAGTCACAAGAATCATCTCAGGAGATTAAAAACGAGAGAAGAGATCGAGCAGATTTTAACGATAGAACCTGACGAAGTACAATTTTTGAGTCAGAACATCAATAAGAGGGCAAATATACAGAATCATGCGATTTATGAAGATGATTCTGTCATGTTGATTAAGCTGATCAAACTGTATATACGCAGAAAAGAACAATCAAAATTGTCTCTGGGGGATAAGAACTGGTTAAAGAAAGCGGAGCAATTTCTTTTCTCTGAAATTGCGGAAGTGTTAGAGTGTGAATACAATGCCTTTTTGCAGAACAGCCATAGAATCTATGCGATTCATTTTTAAGGCTATGTTAAGATACCTCCATTTTTAGGTTAAGGTTTGTTTGCTATACTGAGTTCATCAAATAAAAGACATCCAGATAGATGATTCAAAAAAGGAGGTCCAGGCATATGTGGACAAGAAAAGACTTAAAAGAAAAAGCAAAGGCACGCTTTAAGGTAACCTATTGGAGAACAGTTTTGGTGGCAGTGATTCTCGCAATTCTGACAGGAGGTGCCAGTGCAGGAAGTTCTTTTTCAACAGGAGTTTCCAAAGGAATGTCGGAGGGACATGAGCAGGCTGTGGAAGGAAGTGTCTATGGTTCAGGCCCCAATCTTGCAGTAGTTCTTGCAACAGCATTTTTCGCAATTATTATGGTACTCATCTTTTTTGCGCTGGCTATCGCAGTTTCAGTACTGCTCATCAATCCGCTGGTAGTCGGATGCAGCAGATTTTTCACTTTGAATCTTAGTGTGGATGCAGAAGTAAAAGAAGTGTGCTATAATTTTGACAGAAGCTATAAGAATGGTGTTAAAGTAATGTTCTTTCGGGATTTGTATACGGTACTCTGGTCTTTTTTATTCATTATCCCGGGTATTATCAAGTCCTATGAATACCGCATGATTCCATACTTGCTGGCAGAGAATCCGGATATGGAAAAGGACATGGCATTTTCCCTGAGCAAGCAGATGATGCAGGGCAACAAATGGGATGCATTTGTTCTGGACCTGTCATTCATTCTCTGGCATATCCTTTCAGCTTTTACTTGCGGCATTCTGGAACTCTTCTATGTTGCACCTTATATTAATATGACAAATGCAGCACTTTATGTGGCCCTGAAAGATGATTACCAGTCAAGACAGGCACAGGTAGAAGCAAGTCAGAACGAAACACCGATGCAGATATAAATGGAGACGCTATGAATTATCAAATATTAATTGCAGATGATGAATCAGAAATCAGAGAATTATTCAAACTATATCTTGAAAAAGACGGATATCAAGTCCTCGAGGCCGCTAACGGTCTTGAGGCTTTGTCTATACTGAAAAATGAGCCGGTGGATCTGGCGGTCCTTGACATTATGATGCCGGAGATGAACGGACTGAGAGTCCTGAGAAAATTAAGAGAGAGCAGTAATATCCCGGTGATCATTCTCTCGTCAAAAAGTGCGGATTCGGATAAGATTCTGGGGCTGGACCTTGGGGCGGATGACTATCTGACCAAGCCGTTCAATCCGCTGGAAGCAGTGGCAAGAATCCATTCAAACATTCGGAGATTTTATTCACTTGGCGCGAAGGAGAAGGAGGTGCCGGCTATTACCGTGCGCGACCTGCGTCTGGACACGGAACGATGTGCACTGCTGCAGAATGGCAGAGAGATCGAGCTTACTTCTTCAGAATACCGGATCATGCTGTTATTTATGGAGAATCCGGGAAAAGTATTTACCAAGCAGCAGATTTTTACTGCCGGATGGCAGGGGGAGTATATGATTGATGACAACGGTATCATGGTTTGTATCAGCAAGCTGAGGACAAAGCTGAATGATCAGGATAACCACTACATAAAGACGATTCGTGGACTCGGATACCGCCTGGAGGCATAAAGGATGAAGCAAAAAGAACAATTGACCGGTTTTTTGATTCGGAGACTGGTGATGGTTCTGCTGTTTGTAGCAGTCAGCCAGAGCCTGATCAGCCTGTTTTTTACGACCGTATTGTATCCGTTTATCAATTCCTATCTTCACATTGACATCTTACAGATCGTCAATGCGACCAGTTCTTCGCCGTTTACGATTGCCCGCTCTTTGCTGTGGTTTGTGAGTCTTGGAATCTCGAACGTTTTGCCTGCGGTGCTTCGCGCTCCGTTTCGTGCGTTAACGGATCGGCTTTCGACCAGCGGATGGGAAGACTATTTGTCTCAAATTTCGGCGAAGGATCAGATAAAGACATCTCTGGTGTTGTCGCTTGTATTACTCTTTGGACTTGTCATTTATCTGCTCCCGTATATCTTTGCAACCATTGTTTACAGCAAATGGATTGTACAGGAGGTTGCAGTGCTGAGAAAACAGGATGCGATTGAAAGAGAAGCCTTTGAACAGCAGAGAAATCTTCTCCTTTCCGATATTGCACATGACTTGAAGACACCGATTACGACCATTTCCGGTTATGCCAATGCACTGAAGGATCATGTGGTAACGGAGGATGCGAAAAAGGAAGAGTATCTGAAAGCCATTTCTGTAAAATCAATCCAGATGAGCCAGCTGATTAATCTTCTGTTCCAATATGTCACGCTGGACAGCGAGGGTTTCAAATTGAACTGCTCACGGGAGAATCTTATCGAACTGCTCATGGAAACCGTCGCTGCTAACTATACGGATATCGAAGCCGCAGGGATGGAGCTGGAAATGGATGTCCCCGAGATTCCCATACTGACTTCGCTGGATAAAATACAGTTTTCCCGTGCGGTCGCGAATCTGATACAAAATGCAGTCAGGCACAATCCGGAAGGGACGGTTATCCTTATTTCAGTCATGGATTTATATGATCATGTTATTATCGATATTGCAGATTCCGGTGAGCCGATTGAGGAGTCTATTCGCGAGCATCTTTTTGATCCGTTCGTCATGGGGGACGATTCCAGAACTCATCGGGGCGGAAGCGGACTTGGACTTAGTATCGCAGCGAAGATCATGGAGCTTCATGGAGGCGAACTTGCATTGATCCAGCCTTATGAGAAGGCCGGGCAAGAGGTCGGATATACGAAATCATTTCATTTAGCACTGCCATTGTAAAATGTGGCAGTGCTTTTTAAATTTAACCTCATCAAGGAAGTCCCCCACTTCAAGTGTGAAGAACACTAAATGGTGGGTGGGGACTTGCTTGTGTCAGTTGCCAAGCATGCGTAAATTAATCCAGTGGATTAATTTTAAGTAGGAGTTCAAGCTCCTGCTGACAAGCAGCGGAGCAGATTGACAATATCCGCGTGAGAATCTTTTCGTACGCCAACATTTATGTGGTCGCAAAAGACCTTCGGAGTATTACAAATAAATTAAGAAACAACAGGAAGGGAAATCCCCACACGGAATACCGTTTCCATCGGATAAACGTCAAGGGTGCCGCCTGCCTGACAGACAAGATCATGGACGGATTCCAGGCCGATGCCGAAGCGGATGGTGCCTGCCTTCCTGGACAGGAAATGTTCTCCCTGGCGGTTATATTTGCCATCATAAGAATTCTCTATTTTAATAAAGAACGTATCAGCGGTCTGTTTCACTGAAATCTGGATGAAGCGTTCGTTCTCACCCTGTCGTTTACAGCCATCCACCGCATTTTCCAAAAGATTTCCCAGTATGGTGCAGAACTGTACATCACTCAGTGGAATACCCTCCGGAAGATAAAGCGAAAGCTCAGCGCGAATTGCGTGTTTCGATGCTGCAGCATAATAGTATTGAAGCAGTGCATCGATGGCAACGTGGTTTGAAAATGCTCCTACAGATGCGGTCTCTCTTGGAGCAGAGACTTCAGGAATCTGTGCCAGGTATTCCAGGAGTTCTTCCTTTTTCGAGTGGGCAGCAGGCTCGCATTCAATCTGGGAAACGATGCCTGTGATGGTCCGCAGATGCTGTCGAAAATCATGGAGCTGTCTCCGGTTTTCTTCTGACTTACCAGAAATCTGATTGGCGTACTCAATCTGCATGTCAAGCTGTCTTGTAATCTGCCGATGCTCTTCAGCGAAGGACAGATTGTAGGAATACGCGGTCACGATATCGTGCCACAGGGTATAGCCAATGGCGATACAAAATACCAGACTTCCCCACTGGGGAAACCATCCCGTCAGAATCGGTTCATATTCCGGAAGGATGCGGTCCCATGCGAGAAATGTGGCATAGAGTGCCGATGCATAGAACAAGGGGGCCACTTTCCTGTGCGTATTCAGTGAAAGAAATGACACAGTCAGAAGGTAAAGAGCAGTACCTGCCTTGAAAATAAATACCAGCACCGAGAAGATCCGCATGACCGGAAGGGTAAGGTGGCTGGAAAACAGACCATAACATAGTGCCAGCAGGCAGAAAAGTGCTGCTGCAAGGATTGAGACATACTGTATCCAGTCATCGACCTCACACATTTGATTGTGCAGGAAGATGACAAACAAGGTGAGCAGATATCCGAAAGCTATTTCCAGTGCATACCATGGCTGAATGGGAAGCGCAACGTAGGTATGAATCAGCGGATAGGAACAGGACAGCGCTGCTGTCAGGCAAAGCAGAGAGAAAATCAGTGCATTTGTGTGTTTCATCCTGATGCTCAGATACAACGAAAGAATTGCTCCGATGATTCCAATGATGACCACACTGATAGTGATTCCAAGTTGTGCCCCGCGCATGATGTTGGCTTTCAGTGGAGAACCGAATGCAGGAGGGTATACCAGGCCGCTGTAAAAATGGGAGTAATCACTGACGGCAAGCAGTATTGTCACTTCTCCGCCAGCGCGAAAGGTCACCATGCGGTTCTGGGTAAGCGGTTCGTAGGAACCGGGATCGGGATTTCCCATCTGCAGTGCAAGTTCATCGTTGATGTATAGCTTATAGGCAGAATAGATTTCCGGCAGAGTCAGCGCATAGGTGTCAATCTGCTCCGGAAGTCGGATATGGAGGAGATAGCTGCCGCTGCCATGGGGAGAATCCTCGCTGTTGAACTCTGAAAAATTCGTATGCTCTCCGATGGAAGTATAGAACATGTAGTCCTGTGAAGCTTCTATCTCAAGGGCAGAAGGGGTGAGCAGCTTGTCTGGATAAAATGCCCATCCATTTACCAGATAGTGAAGGCTGTTCTGCTCAAGCTCTTCCTGGGAAAGGATGAGCAGCCCGTCTACCGGCTGTGCCCCTTCACGGGTGTATTTATTGTCGTGAAAATAAAGTCCAAGGCAGAGGAGGGAGCCGAGAACCACCGTGATAAAAAACAGGAACATCTGCTTCTTAAACGTCTTCATCGTTTCCACCTCCTGCGCAAATAGGTACCAACAGACAGCATAAGGGCAGATAATCCCGCAATCAGAAGGACTGGCAGAAATGTCATGCCGGACTTGCGCACTGAGGTGTGAGATATATTTTCAGCGGCAAGAGTTTCCTTGTCTGTCATTTCCTCTATAAGAAAGGTTCCTGGATCATCTACGGTAAAGGTGGCGATACCAAGATCGGAATCAAAGGTACCATAGGAAAGAACTTCGTTGTTTTTATCGGTGAGAGCAAGTACCGGGCTCTGGTCAGATGCCTTGAATGGGAGCATGATGATTGTACCGGTCAGGCCCTGCATCGGTTTCCCATCCAGTTCCACGAGAAAGGAAAACTGATTCTCATTTCGGGTGATTGTGATTTTGAAGCGGCTGCCATCTTGGATGGCCCATTGACGAAGTATATTACCGGGCAGCGTGATAGTCACATTCTGTTTGGAAAAACGGACGTCACCATTTTCACCCAGCATTTCTTTGAGCCGAAGCCCTGAAATGAGGGTGTAGGTATCTGTGCTCTTTTCCAGGAAGGAAGTATTACTGTCATTGGAAACTACACTGCTGTCAGTTGTGTTGTCACTGGAACCAGTACTGTCAGTGCCATCGAAGAATAAGGTTTCGGAGCTTAGACTGGTATTGTCGATGTGCGGAAGAAGTACATTGCGCACATTGGCAAGGACAGGACTTTGAACGGATGCCGTGGAGTCTGAAACCGTGTGGTCGGAGCCGGAGCCGTTCGTTTTAGAATCTGAAGGCGTATCATTGGAATCCGGAACGGCTGGGTTGGAACCGGAGATTGCATCACTGGAATCCGGAACAGTTGGCTTGGAACCGGAGATTGCATCATTGGAATCCGGAACGGCTGGGTTGGAACCGGAGATTGCATCACTGGTATCCGGCTCGGAGGGGAGCTTATCCGAATCATTGGAATCAGGGGCGGTTGGAGTTATGTCCGGTGCAGGCTGGATGATGTCGGAAGGCTTATTCCCGTCTACATCGCCTCCATCCCTGTCTCCTTGCGCATAGTTCTCAATAAAAACGGTCTTGTCATAGGAAAAGGAGAGAATTCCGGTCTGTCCGCCCTCATAATCAATCTGAAGACGGTAGTCGTTCCCGGATTCCAGAGCCGCGGTATACAGAAGAAAGCAGTCCTCCATAGGCTGGTAATGATCTTCCAGCACTGTCCAGTCCTCACCGTTGACCGAAAGCCATGGGGTAACATTTTCCAGGGAGCCGGGCGGTGTGACCCATGGAAATAAAATCATGCCCCTGCCCGCATAGAAGCAGTTGATATCCGGACTGCCCTCTGCCTGGACGGAGATTGGAATTGTAATCTCCGGCATACGCATATCTTCCGCAAATACAGTGTTCTCCGGCGCCAGGAGATGTCCGGTCGCCTCATACAAACCAACGGTATGAAGGTCTACACTGTCAAAATTCCAGACAATTTCTGAGCGGTAACTTTCTCCGCTTTCATCGTAGCATCGCAGTGATGGACAATTGAGAAGGGGAAGCGTCTGCTCCAGGTCAGATATGTCCGAACCTTGTGCAATTGCCAGTGCGTCCGAGTGGGGATACCATTCCTCTACGGAGGTGATCACGACCGGCTCCGCGGCAGGTGCGACATGGACCGGAATAAGAATCTCCTGAAGAACATTTTCAGCGAAAGCGTAACCTTCGGGGACCTCGATGGTTCCGATTGCCGCATAGTCTCCCTCTGTGGTGACATCGATGTCACTAAAATCCCAGCTGACGGACAACGAAACGGAGCTCTCGCCTGCGTCAGTCTCCACGGCAGCAGTAACTGTCTGCATGGAAAGCGCAAGAAGGTAAAGCGATTCAAGGCCATCATCCGAAGGGGTGGAGCGAAGCGCAGCATCAAATACCGGAATGGAAGAGAGACGGTCACTGTCATCGATGGAAAGGATGAGAGCGGATGGAGACTTTTGCATTTCTTCTTGCCCTGTGGGGGCAGACAAATATGCAGTGTCTGGATTCGCTGCATTTACCGGAAGAATTTCCAGAGATACAGTCATGATTATCAGCAAAAGCGTTTGTAATTTTTTCTTGTGTATCATAGAGCTCCTCCCATATTATCGAAAATGTAGTTGCGGTAAAGAGAGATAATGTTCTTCTTTCCACGCAGGGCAATCGGAATCCGGCTTCCATCAGTAAGACAAAAGGTGTCGTTCTCTTGTCTGGAAATGTAATCCATGTTGATGACAATTCCTTTAATGCAGAGAAGAAAGCGTTTGTCGGCTAAAAGTGCATCCGAGATCGCATTAAAATTTCTGCCCGCAGATAGTGTGCGGTCTGTCATGTGAATCATAGCATTGCGATCCGAGATATCTACATAGAGAATATTGAGCGTGTCCAGCTTAAGGGTCCGTCCAAAAGAGGTCACGGTCAGGTAGGGAACCTCGCAAAGGCGTCTGAGTCGGCAGTTCTCCATAGCCTGGACAAAGTCTTTGTCCCCAACGGGCTTAATCAGGTAATGGCTGCTGTTTAGGGAAAAGCCTTGTCTCATATATTCTTCTGTTGTGGTCAGAAATACCAGTTTACAGTCCATATCTCTTTTTCGGAGTTCTCCGGCGGCTTCCACACCGGTGATTCCATTCATATAAATGTCCATAAATACGATATCGAACTGTTCTTTCTCCAGTTCCAGCAGGAACTGTTCCCCGCTTTCATAAGAGAACAGGCGGTACGGGAGATGCTGGGAGTTCATGTAATCATCTATTTTTTCGGCCAGCCAGCTGCGGTCGGCCTGCAAATCATCTACGATGGCAATCTTTGTTTTTACCATGAGGGTCATCCTTTCTGTGCAAAATAACTCAATCCTATTTTATCATAAAACAGGGGAAAATAATTGCATTATGTGCCAAAAATCTGCGTCTTGCGCCAACTGTGTTGAAATGTCATATATAGATTTGATATATTATAAAAGTATAAATCTATGAAAGACTCTTTCTCTGGAGGACACGCAGACGCTCACAGAGCCGCCGCATTTGGGTTGGCACAGTTTCTGCTTGATTACAGCGATTTTATAGGAGAGGATACCTCACACTATATGATTACCAACTAAATATGAACAAATTAATGGAGGATTTGAGACGATGAAACAGAATTTTAAGCGAAAGCTATTGGCGGGGGTATTATCTGTCTGCATGATTTTCCAGACAGCAGGCATGGTGCCGGTTTATGCTGTGGAAAATGCGGCAGACAGCGGTATTCCCGTTGGTGCAAGCTCGGTGTGTGAAAACCACACAGAGCATGATGAAGAATGCGGTTATGTGGAGGGAACGAAGGGTTCGCCCTGTACTCATGAACACACGGAGGACTGTTACATAGAGGTAGAAAAGTGTATTCATAAGCATACAGACGAGTGCTACCCGGAGACGGATGACGAGGAAGCAACAAAAAGTGATGCAGAAGAGCCGACAGAATGCACGCACATGTGCGATGAGGAAAGCGGCTGCTTCACAAAGAAATTGAACTGTCAGCATGAGCACGATGAAGCATGCGGTTATGTGGAGGCAGTAAAAGGAAGTCCCTGCACCCATAGCTGTGAGCTGTGTGCAAAGGATGGCGAAGAAGCCATAAAGGAAGATGTGGTGGAAGATATTGAGCTTGCCACTGATAGCAATGCACAGGAGATTTCCAAAGAAAACATTGCCAAGGTGCAGGCAATGATTGATGCTCTGCCAACCTTGGAAGAATTAAAGGCAATCATAGACAAAGACGAGCAAACAGCAATTTACACCAAACTGCAAACCGCCTATGAAGCCTACGAAGCCTTAACCAAAGAGGAACAAGGCGAAGTAGTGGGAGCAGAAATCTTTGAGCCACTGTTTGGCTGGTACAACAGTCAAATGATGCTGATGGCTGAACAAAATATTGCAATTGAGCCTCTTGAAGGTGCGACTCAATATTACGCCACTCTTGCGGATGCTCTTACCGCTGCACAGACCGATGAAAACAGCGGTTGCACAGTGAAACTGCTTACAGATGTGACCACCACCGAGCAGATCGAAGTGAAAACAGGAAAATTCACTTTGGATTTTAACGGACATACATGGAGCTATAACAAGGATGCCGACTATACTGCTGCATTGTCTGTATATGGTGCGGATGTTACCCTCACTGCCACAGGTGGTGGTGGTGGCATCACATACACTGCAGGTACAGACGGTTCTGGGTTTCTGTTGTGGATGTATGGGTGGGGAAGTCTGACCATTACCGGCGGGGAATACAATAGCAATTCCTCGACAAGGGTGACCGTTGTGCGTGCCGAGAATCTTACCCAGCCCGGTCAACTGACCATTACCGGTGGCACCTTTATTGTAACAGACAATTCAGAAAAAAAAGCAACTATGCAGTCAGTGCTTCATGTTGCAGCAAGGGCAGTGTCGAAATCAGCGGTGGTACCTTCAAAAGTAACACCGGCAGTGATGCTGTGCTGTTCTTTGTCTCCGGAACCAGCGGTACCAACACGATTGCCGACCTGCTGGCGAATGGCTATGCCTACAGAAACAGCAACAGCACTGCCTGGATAACGGATACAACGGGAACAAGCCTGTTGGCAAGCTCCATCACTGTGAAGCAGGCCCCAGTGAAAATTACGAAACAGACCGAAGACGATATCACGGTACTCCCTGGTTACGTGGCAAGTGACGCTCTCAAACTGTCTGTAACTGCCCAAAAGCTGATTGACGATGATAGCAAAACTGTGAGCTATCAGTGGAAGGAGAGCGTAAACGGCGCTGTAGCTGAGGATATTATCGAAGCTACCACCGATACCTACACCATCCCCACCGATCTTGCTGTGGGCAGCTATGCCTACACCTGCGCCGTCACCTGTGACGGCTACACCGTAACCAGCAAGCCTGTTACATTTACTGTAAAGACAGCGGTTGCCAGTGTGACTACATCGGATGGCGGCACAATCACAAACTATGCCACCCTTGCCGATGCCATTGCCACCGCACAGCTTCCGGCAAACTCCGGCTGCACGGTGAAACTGCTTGGCGCTGTGGAAACCACCGGGCAAATCGATGCAACAGCAGGCACATTCACCCTGGATTTTAACGGCCAAACGTGGAGCTTTAACAATACCACCCACGGTAAGGCTGCATTGTATATAGGCGGCGCAGAGGTTACCCTTAACGCCACGGATGGTGGCGGTATCAAAATAGACAATGCTACTAATCAAGCCTATCTGCTAAAGGTTAACGGCAGCAACAGCAAGCTGACCGTGAATGGCGGCGAATACAGCTGTGGTAGCACAGCCAATTCAGTAATTGCGCTTTACGCCGACATGCTTACACAGCCTGGCCAGCTTACCATCACCGGCGGCACCTTTGTGGGTGGCGGTGATGTCAACTACGCGTCAGCCTTGTATGCCTATTACTGTGGCAAGGGCACCATCGCCATCCGCGGCGGTACCTTTAAAGCCGGTTCTGCTTCAGTGCTCTATTTTAATAGCGACGCCTCCTACATTACCACCCCCGCCGACCTACTGGCGGATGGCTATGGCTATAAAGAGGGGGACGGCTGGGTAACCTATCCCACGGCTGCAAGCACGGCGGGTAAAACCATCACCGTGGTGCAGACCCCGGTAAAAATTACCGCACAGCCGCAGAATAAAACCATTTATTACGGGTATACAGAAGCAACACTTTCTTTGGCTGCAACAGCTGTGGATATCAGCAAAGAATTTACCTATCAGTGGTACAGCGTTGGCACAGGTGCAGACGGCGCCGACCAAGTAATTACAGACGCAACGACAAACACACTGACCATTCCGCAGGGAAAAGCGCTGGGAGATTATCAGTATTACTGCAAGCTCACCTGTGACGGTTACACACTACAATCATCAATAGCCACAGTTACCATATCACAATCCGGCACAACCTTTGACGGCGGTATCAAAACCTATAAGGACAGCACAGATACCACTACCTTTACCTATGGCGATACCATTACTGTAAAGGTTACACCAAAGGCAACAGCCACAGTGCCACAACCCTTTACACTGACAGCCCCAACAGCAAATCAAATGGCGCTGTTCGTGGAAGGTACGCAGATTACAGATCCGAAAAATGCCACCGATGGTACGGAATTAACCTTTACCATTGATACGAATGGTAAAGCCCTTGTTGCTGGTTCAAATACCATCACCGCTAAATATGTGGGCAATGATAGTATGGCAGATTACAGCGATGAGGTAACATTAACACTGAATAAAAAGGTTATCACTTCTGCAACTGTAAATGCAGGTGCAACAAAGGTATATGACGGCACAACTACATTTACAGGCGTTGACTTGACACTAAATACAGGTGATGTGGTAAGCGGCGATACTGTAACAGCAACCGCAGACGGCACATCGGCAAGCAAAGATG
>JAQVCP010000038.1 GCA_028689735.1 Hespellia sp.
TTTACAGTAGAAACAAGTTTCATGGCTTTGGTAATCTGCTGCGTGCTCTGAATACTCGTGCGACGCCGTTTGATATCTCTCATTGATGCCATTTATATTTTCCTCCTGCTACTTCATGAAATCCGGCGGATATTCTTCCGGGGAATCTGGCTTTCCCTAAAAACCAACTCTTCCAGGGCATCTCACACTCCCCGAAAGTCCAACTCACCCGGCAGAATTCCCGTCCGAATTCCATCAATTATTTGTCAGTCTTGAACTGAGCCTTATACTGTGCGATTGCATTTACAAGTGCGTTTTCATTATCCTCTGTAATTACTTTCTCTTTCTTAATAGATTCCGGAATCTCCGGGTAGGATGTCTTGATAAATTCAAACAATCCCTTCTCAAAGTCAAGAATATCATCCACTTCAATATCAAGCAACAGCTTTTGTGTTGCCGCATAGATAATGATTACCTGGAACTCAACCGGCATCGGCTGATACTGTGCCTGCTTTAAGATTTCTTTGATGCGGGCACCCTGAGCAAGACGTTCTGTCGTCTCAGCATCCAGCTCGGAACCAAACTGTGCAAAAGACGCAAGCTCTCTGTACTGAGCAAGGTCGATACGAATCGTACCGGCAATCTTCTTCATGGCTTTGATCTGAGCAGAACCACCGACACGTGATACAGAAAGTCCGGCATTGATGGCTGGTCTGAATCCAGAGTTGAACATCTCAGTTTCCAGATAAATCTGTCCATCCGTGATGGAAATTACATTCGTAGGAATATATGCAGATACGTCGCCTGCCTGTGTCTCGATAATTGGGAGTGCAGTCAGGGAACCACCACCTAATTTGTCTGACAGTCTTGCTGCTCTCTCTAGCAATCTTGAGTGCAGATAAAATACATCTCCTGGGTATGCTTCACGACCTGGCGGTCTACGAAGAAGTAAGGACAGGGTACGGTATGCCGTGGCATGCTTAGACAAGTCATCATAAATAATGAGAACGTCATCCCCGTTTTCCATCCATTCCTCACCGATTGCACATCCGGAATACGGTGAAATATACTGCAGTGGTGCAAGCTCGCTGGCTGTCGATGCAACGACCGTTGTATAAGCCATGGCGCCATGCTCCTCTAAGGTCTTTACAATACTTGCAACGGTAGATGCTTTCTGACCGATTGCAACATAGATACATTTTACATTCTCTGCTTTCTGGTTAATGATCGTATCAATGGCAATAGCAGTCTTTCCGGTCTGCCTGTCACCGATAATCAGCTCTCTCTGCCCTCTTCCGATCGGGACCATGGAGTCGATTGCTTTGATACCTGTCTGCAGCGGAGTGTCTACGGACTTACGCTCGATTACTCCGTGTGCAACTCTTTCAATCTTACGATGTTTTGTAGATTCGATTGGTCCTTTGCCATCAATTGGCTGTCCCAATGCATTTACAACACGACCTAACATACAATCACCAACCGGGACCTCTACTACTCGTCCGGTGGTTTTTACAGTATCACCTTCGTTGATGTTCCTTTGATCTCCAAGAAGTACAACACCGACGTTGTCTTCCTCCAGATTCAGTACCATACCGTATACTTCTCCAGGAAACTCAAGGAGCTCTCCCTGCATTGCATTCTCAAGGCCGTGGATACGCGCGATACCATCAGCCACCTGAATAACTGTTCCGACATCAGCTACCTCTAGATCTGATGCGTATTTCTCAATCTGTTCTTTAATGACTGAACTAATTTCTTCTGGTTTTAAATTCATGGAGCGAACCCACCTTCTTTCTTTTCTCTCGTCCTCATCTGATATGTGGACTCTTCTCGCCACCACTCGCACAACTGTGCTCACAGTGACCTATTCTCTACAGCGCAAGCTGGATATTTTTGAGATTCTTTGACAATTCATAAAGCTTTGTCTTAATACTGCTGTCCACGACGCGATCACCGACACGGATAACGATTCCGCCAATCAGCGAGTTATCTGTCTCATAGTGCATCTCAAATGTCTCATATTTTGTCGTCTCGAGGAGCCTGTCCATGATTGCAGCTTTCTGTGAATCTGTAAGCTCCACAGCTGTGGAAATGTATGCGATTCCGATCTTCTTTTCTTCCTTCACGAGCGCAATCACATATTCGAACACGGACGCCATCTGTTTGTAATGGTCTTTCGCGACCAAAAGACGCATTAGTCCGATTATTTCCTTCGAAACACTTCCGCTAAATGTATTCTCAATGATCTTCTCTTTTTCTTCTTTTACTATCTTCGGAGAATCCATCAGGGTGTTTAAGTCGTCATTGTTTTGAAGAACTTCCAACATCCCTTTTGCATCCGCGTAAAACTCATCGATTCGATTCGTCTCCTTCGCTACTGCAAACAGGGCATCTCCATATACTTTTGACACTAACTTAGCCATGTGCTATCACCCATTTCTTTCAATGTCTCTTCTACCAGACCCTCCTGCACTGTAGTATCGATGTTCGCCGATACGACTTTGCCAGCCATCATAGACGCAATGGTTATCATTTCCTGCTTCATATCGTCAAGTGCACGCTTCTTCTCCAACTCTGCTTCCACATTCGCTCTCTGAATGATCCGCACTGCTTCTTCCTTCGCTTCCGCGATGATCTGCGCTTCATTCTTCATAGCCTTTGTTCTTGCTTCGCTGAGAATGTCCTGTGCCTCTTTGTCTACTACCTTTAATTTCTGCTCATACTCTTCTTTATAAGTAATCGCTTCTGCTTTTTGTTTTTTCGCAGCATTCTCATTGTCTTCAATTCTCTGTTTTCTATTCTCCAGTACTTTACGAACCGGCTCGAACAGCATATAGGATAAGAATGTGAATAAGACAAACATACTGATTGCCAAAAGTGCAGCATCAAAAAGGAGCTGTGCATCTAAATTAAATAAACGAGTCAATTTCCTGCCTCCTTTTCTATTATTTTTTTCTGCGCCTGCAGCTTCCTACAGTTTTCCAATTAATGGATTTGCGAATAATAGAATAAATGCAATCGCGAGACCATACAGACCTGTTGTCTCGGCTACCGCCTGTCCTAAAAGCATGGTAGATGTGATGTCACCTTTTGCACCCGGGTTACGTCCTACTGCTGATGCACCATAACCTGCTGCGATACCCTGTCCAATACCAGGTCCTACACCGGCGATCATTGCGATACCGGCACCAATTGCTGAACACGCTAAAATTAATCCTTGATTTGTAATCTGAGTCATAAGTAAAATCCTCCTATAAAATTAGTTTTGTGATTTCTTTGATGGTTAATCTCCCATCTTGTCTTTTGTAAATACCATGGTCAGCATACAGAATACATACGCCTGAATACACCCTGAGAAAATATCAAAGTATATATGCAGGAATCCCGGCCATCCAATAGCAACCTTCGATAACAGTCCATAGATCAGGGACATCATAACAGTTCCCGACAGGATATTACCAAATAAACGCAGTGACATTGAAAATGGTACTGCAATCTCGCCAATCAAGTTAATCGGAAAGAAGAAAAATATCGGTTCGAATAATGCTTTGATCGAACCCAGTTTGTTGTACTTTACATTGTTGAACTGGATGATACAAAATGTAATCAATCCAAGTGGCAGCGTGACTCCATAATCTGCAGTCGGAGGCCTGAGCCCCAAAAGTCCTGAAATATTACTAATCAGAATAAAGATAAACAATGTACCTATATAATTCCGATATTTCTTTCCTTTTTCCCCCATGCTGCTCGCCACCATGCCGTCCAGAGCTTCGACGATCATCTCTGCTAAATTCTGCAGAGTCCCGGGTTTACCATCTTCATCCTTCAGTTTGCTCTTCACCACCACTGCAAATATCATCAGTGTCACGCAGACAATCAGCACACTTACATGTGTTGTCGTCAGATAGAGCTCCTGTCCGAATAAATGTAATTTCAATAAACCATGAATCATAAAATCCACATCTCTGGCAGCCAATATTCCTAAGCCATTTTCCACATAGGTCTCCTCCTTTCCCAGTTTTTCTGGTCATCACACATGTGGTGATGGCCTGTTCATAACAGTAAGATAAAACCTGCTATCTATCAAATAAGCGGTGCACATGCGGCTGTGCATAAGCAGCAACCTTTAGTCCCATTACCCCAATAAACATGGTCAGCATGTTTCCCAGCTTAAAATAATATGCAATGCCAAATACAGCTCCGACTGCGACAATCCGCAGCCCATAATGCTTGAGCAGATGCTTTTGTGCACCAGACTCTCCAAGATCCAGCGCATTCTCTATCGAATGCTTCATATGCAGAGCCATTCCAACTCCAATCAATATCCCAAGCCATAACCCGATTGAATTAAAAAGGCGATCCGGCAAAAAGAAAAGAATGATCTGCACTGCAATCCCATAGACAAGCATACCGATAATCAATTCAATTGCGATTGTATTCTTTTGTTCATTCATCTTTGGAATCCCCATCATCTTTTTTATCCTCTTTCTTCTTCGGCTCCTGAATAATACTCTTTACCAGAATCCAGGTGTTGCGGCAGCCTGCAAGTATCCCCAGTATCACAAACGGTACAGCAGCCGGAATAGAAAACTGATTCTCCAGATACACTCCAAGAAGAGTACTTAGAATTACAGGGGCAAGCATACTCAGTCCAAGCTGGATGACCATTGCAAATGATTGGAATACTTCGTTATTATTTTTCATTTTCAGCTCCTGTTTTTTGATGAATCCCTGATTTCTATTATATCATCTTCCGCCTTGTTGTCTAGTAATTTGTTACAAAAATAACAATTTTCCAACATGTTTTTTATACTATTTCCACTGAAGGTGATGCAGATGCCCTTCCAGATTCATATGTGCAAACTGATTCTGACGCAGGGCCTCGTATAAAACAATCGCCACAGAGTTTCCAAGGTTTAGAGAACGGATGTCGCCAATCATAGGAATGCGGATACACTTCTCCTCATGCTCCACCAGAATCTCTTCCGGAATTCCGGCACTCTCCTTCCCGAACATGATGTAACAGTCCGGCTCATAGTCCACTTCTGTATAAACATGCTTCGCCTTGGTCGTTGCCATATAAATCTTCGCCCCCGGGTTTTTCTCCAGAAAATCCTCGAAATTGATATACGTCGTCACATCGAGATCCTTCCAGTAATCCATCCCGGCACGCTTTATTGCTTTTTCGTTCAGCCGAAATCCCAGCGGTTCAATCAGATGCAGCCGTGTACCTGTGGCAACACAGGTACGGCCGATATTTCCAGTATTCGCCGGTATCTCCGGCTCAAATAATACAATGTTCAACATAGCGCTACTGCTCCCTCACTCTCAATTTCTGAATGAATCGCTCCAGTCTTCCAATTGCCTCTTTCAAGTCCTCCAGTGAATATGCATAAGAAATCCGAAGGAATCCTTCGCCGCAGTCACCAAATGCAGTTCCCGGTACAACAGCCACCTTTTCTTCCTCCAGAAGCTGTGTCGCAAATTCTTCCGATGTCAGTCCAAATTCTCTGATACTCGGGAATACATAGAAGGCACCGTAAGGCTCGAAGCATTTCAGATTCATCCGCTCGAATTCATGCATGAGAAATCTTCTGCGCTGATTATAGGATTGCCGCATTTCCTCCACTTCATCCTGACAATTTCGAAGACCTTCCACCGCAGCGTACTGGCTGTTAGTCGGTGCACACATAATTGCGAACTGATGGAGCTTTAGCATCTGCTCCAGGATGACCCGAGGCGCACATGCATAACCCAGTCTCCACCCAGTCATAGCAAAGCCTTTGGAAAAACCGTTGATCATGATCGTTCGCTCCTTCATCCCTGGAAAGCTTGCGATAGAAACATGCTCGCCTTTATAGCTGAGCTCAGAATAGATCTCATCGGACAATACAAACAGATCATGCTCCTGTACAAATTTTGCGATTGGCTCCAGATCTTCCCTTGTCATGATTGATCCCGTCGGGTTATTCGGGAAAGGCATCACCAGGATCTTGGCCTTCGGTGTGTAGACCTTTTCCAACGCCTTCACAGTCAGCTTGAATTCATTTTCCACCTTCAGTTCCACCGGAACCGGAACTCCGTCTGCCATATAAGCACACGGCACATAAGAGACATAAGATGGCTGTGGGATGAGCACTTCATCTCCGGGATCCAGCATGGCGCGAAATGCCATATCGATTGCTTCACTTCCGCCGACCGTAACCATGATTTCATGGTTATAATCGTATGGTACATGCATCTTCTTCTCAATATATTTTGCGATTTCTACTTTCAGTTCCTTCAGACCCGCATTGGAAGTATAAAAAGTTCGTCCTCTCTCAAGCGAAAAGATTCCTTCCTCACGGATTCTCCACGGCGTATCAAAGTCCGGTTCACCTACACCGAGGGAAATCGCGTCAGTCATCTCATTCACTAAATCAAAAAATTTGCGGATTCCTGAAGGCTTAACCTCTACTACTTTTTCTGATAATGGATTTCTCATCAAGGGGTCACCAACATCCTTTCTGAAGATTTCTTCGGTACCATAATTGTTCCGTGATCTTTGTACTTCTTAAGGATAAAATGAGTTGCCGTGCTAAGTACAGAATCAAGTGGTGATAATTTGTCAGATACAAACTGTGACACCTCTCTCAGGCTCTTTCCTTCCAGTGTCACTAAGAGATCGTATGCCCCGGAAATCAGATATACAGCATCCACTTCTGGATAATTATAAATTCGCTCTGCAATATGGTCGAATCCCTGGTTCCGCTGCGGTGTCACACGTACCTCAATCAATGCATTGACAATCTCTACACCAGCCTTATCCCAGTCAATCAGCGTATGGTATCCACAAATGACCTTCTCCTTCTCCATGGCTGCCATCTCATTCGCGATTGTTACCTCATCTGTTCCCAGCATGACTGCCAATTCCTTTATGTCCACTCTGCTGTTCTTTTCGATACATTTCAAAATTGCATTTCTCATGTTTCAAAACCTCCATTATAAACCTTCTATTTTTATTTTTCTTTTCAGGAACCATCA
Organism: Hespellia sp.; assembly: GCA_028689735.1. Lineage (GTDB taxonomy): Bacteria > Bacillota > Clostridia > Lachnospirales > Lachnospiraceae > Hespellia. The sequence continues at coordinate 7,003 of JAQVCP010000038.1, forward strand.
GTCTTCCCGTTCGCTCTTAAGCTGCCGTTCCCACCAGGTCATCAATTCATCTGGCTGCGGACGGTCAAGAAAACGCTTTTCCGTTCCTCCTATGATAACACGCTCGGTCTTACTTGTCGTAACACCAAGCTTACTGGCTCGTATTCCACTCCCCTGCAGATCGCGTACCAGAGCTTCCCCTCCTCTGGTAAATACAAGGATTGCACCGGTCGATGTCAACTGGTAAGGATTCATGTGGTAAAATTCGCAGACTTCTATGGTCTCCTGCTTTATTGTCATTTTAGAAAGCTCTGCTTCCAGTCCAATGCCAGCACTCTCTGCCACTTCCCAAAGTGCCGCCAGTATTCCGCCTCCACCGATCTGGTGCATGGCACTGACGCCTTCGTGTCTTTGCACAATCCGTATTGCGTCTTGTGCCGCCAGTTCCTTCGCCGATTCTTTCATCTGTTGGATGAATGCCGGAACAAAACGTTTTCTTAATTCTTCTTCTCTTTCTCCAAGCACACGAAGCATCCCTTCCAGCCCGATGCATCCGATTAGAACGATGTCTTCGTCTGCCTTTGCCTGGTTGCTCTGCATCAGTTCCGCAGACTTTGCTGTGCCAATTCCGGTCACGCTCACCAGCGCCTGATTCAGTGCCACACTTACCTGTGCATGTGCAGATAATATCTGAATGCTCTGCTGCGTGCAGATTGCTTCCATATGTTCCATCATCGCCTTCAGCCTGGACTCATAGGCATGAGGCGGAAGCATAATCTCCACTGTAACACCAACTGGCTCTGCACAGCGCGTAGCAAGGTCATTGATCACCTTCGCCACACCGTAGACTCCAATGGACTTCTCATTCCCGGTCACCAGCGCCGTGGTCGTCACTGCACACGCTTCCTCTGTCACCCTCACTGCCTGACACGTTTCCTCTATTGCCGGAGTGAAAAGTGCTTCCTCTCTGGTCTGATGGATTGTTTTCAAAATAGACCGTTTCAGTACAGTCTGTGATACATTTCCTATCTTCATTTTATCGATACTCCATCTTGATTATCATTATCGCTTTTTACGCCCCATAACTTCCCGGCTATACGCTACTGCTCCTCTTCCGAATTGTCCTCTTCCGACTCATTCCCGCTGCCGCCTGAGTCACTGAGCATAGATTCGGCCCGACTGATTGCCGCCTCGATGGTGCTCTCATTCTGGGATGAAATTGCTGAAATTACAACATCACTGGCCTCATCGCTGCTCGAATAAGTTCCCACTCCATAGGTCAGCGGTGTCGCTTCATACTGACTGTCATTAATCACATCCCGGCTCACTTCCTCACCATTCTGATACACAACTTTCCAAAGCTGCGCCGTAATACCGCTGTGGGCAGAGGTCGTCGCGTACAGAGAACCAATGCTGTCATCTGTCGCCACATAGCGGACGCCGTCTGTCTCCGTCGTATCAAGCGTCTCACTCTCAAAATCAACGGTGCGTCCCGCCTCTCTTGACTCTATTCCGTAAATGTTAAAGGTAAGCTCTCCATTCACCTGGACTGCTTCCAGATAAACCGGATGCTCCAGATTATTCTTAAACTTTAAGTCCTTGACATCATCTGCAATGGCCGCATCTCTGGATGGATCCACATAGTTCACCATCATGGAGTGTGGCTGGCGCTGGGTCACTTCCAGCTCCGCGTAGAGAACTGCGTTATACAACGTGGAAGATACCTGACAGATTCCTCCGCCCATGGTCTCTACCACGGTTCCATTTTCATAAGAGCCTGCCTCGGTATAACCATTCTCCTGGGTATACGGTTCCATCGCTGCGTTAGCGGAGAATTCTTCGCCCGGCTGAATGAGCGTTCCGTTGATATGTGCCGCACCCGCTGCCACATTCTGCACGCGTCCGCTTCCGTCCTCCTCACAGGTAGTAGTGAAACTTCCCAGCAAATCTGTGATACTGCTGAGTGCCTCCGCTGTAACTTCCGGCTTCTCTTCCCGGGATTCCAGCTGGACTGTTCCTGCTTTTCCATGCCAGTCATTATTCAGATATTGATCGATTTTTTTAATAGAAGCCTCCACATCCAGGCTGGTTCCGCTTTTGCCATCGGACACGGAAAATGTACTGTTGGACCTCACCAGTGTGGCATTCACAGGACCATGGTACAGTTCTGCGCAATTGTCCGTTAACACCGTACTGCTCGTATCTGCTTTCACCGCGTATTCTGCCGTGACAACTTTCTGCTTTTTCTGAGAGTTCTTAATTGCCTTGTATCTGCTCAGATTGCTCCCGCTTTTTCCATATGCAACCGCTTCCTTCACCGCCGCGTCCTTGTTCTTCAGATACAGACCAAGATCTCCATAAGTGATATCCTTTGTCACGCCCTTCGTCACTTTCAGTGTCAGCATCTCGGCGCTGTATGTCTTGACCTGCTCGTCCAGTGCACTGGACGCTTGCTCCGCGGTCATGCCGGAAACTTCCACATCTCCAATCAGTACATTGTCCAGAATCACTTTACTGTCGTATTTGTTCACGTAGCTGTGCAGTGAATATTGGATGATTCCGATTAGTATAAAAGCGAGCACAACAACGATAGCAACCATAATTGCCTTTTTCCTTCGCCGTCTAGCCCGCATCTTTTTTCTTCTCGCCGCACTACTTCTCATTCTCTGCTGTTCCATAAAAACCTCTCTTATACCAGCAAATACGGTATTACTGCTGTTCCTACCATCGCCACAATCACAAGTATAATAACAATCGCGATGATCCTTCTAACTTTTTTATCATAAAAATTCATAGTTCTCTCCCTTACTTATCTTTGAAACCGATTATTTTTATTCTATACTGTTTGTCTTGTTTTTGCAAGAAAACAATGTGCCAAATTACAGGCAATATTGACAATGTACTACTGTTCCCATCTACGATGTTCCCTTGACAAAGAAAGCCGTTGTACTTCCACTACCTTGGCCTGATGATTCAGTGGACTTCTGTTTTGATAGTCAAATAAGAGAAGCTTCCCCTCAATCCGTTCCAGATGTGTCATCTTTCTAAGCTGATTCTTGTCATACTGTTCGTATCCGGCCAGATAGCTCCGTTCCCTTGCTTCCTGTTCGTAGAACATCCTGCTCTCCTCTTTCGACACCGTCATCTCTCCCGCGAACGCCGGTCTATTCTTCACATTCTCCCTGAGATACAGATCGTAAATCAGCAGCTCCCCAATGTGCTTCGTATCCACCTTATACTGTGCCGCGAACGTCAGAAGAATCTCATACCGTGCAATTCTCGTGTGATTGACCTGTCTCAGTCCATTTTCCTCATAATAATCCGCCAGTGTCTCATACATGGTAAATGCATCTGCAAAGAACGTTTCCAGAAATTCCATTGTGTGCTGGAACTGACCACTGTTATAATAGACCTCCACCATATCTTCTACCCCCTTGAGGCGCATAATCTCATCGTAGGACATCCATTTCGTAGCCAACACCTCGAACGGTGGTCTGGTCTGGTAAATGAGTTCATAATCCTTCACCCGCTCTCCCATATAAGAACCCTTGAGTACTTTCAGGAATCCAAGCTGTAATTGGTTCGGGCGGAGCGCGTAAACATCATTAAATGAGTGGTGAAAACTTTTATAATCTTCCAGGGGAAGTCCCGCAATCAAATCCAGATGCTGATGAATATTGTGCCCGCTATTGATTTGAAGGACAATACGCTTCACTTCCTCAAATTTCATCGTACGTCGAATCTCACAAATAGTCTCTGGATTCGTAGACTGAATTCCTATTTCCAACTGAATCAGTCCCGGCCGCATGGTCTCCATCAGCAGCAGCTCCTCCTCCTTCAGAAGATCTGCTGCCACTTCAAAATGAAAATTCGTAATCCCTTTATCATGCTCCACAATGTACTTCCAGATTGTCATCGCGTGCTCATGCCTGCAGTTGAAAGTCCGGTCCACGAATTTGACCTGTGGCACCTCTTGATCAATGAAAAATTGAAGCTCCTCCTTCACCAACTCTAAATCCCGAAAACGCAGCTGCTTATCTATAGAAGAAAGACAGTAGCTGCAGGAAAAAGGACAGCCTCTGCTGGTCTCATAATAAATGATCTTATTCTGAAAGTCCTCCATATGATGATAGACAAAAGGAACCTTACTAAGTTCCATAACAGACCGCCAGGGATTGTTATAGATTCTATCCCCATAATAGGTAATTCCGGCAATCGCACTCAGCTCACGGTCTTTTTGATGATAATACTCCATCAATTCCAGAAAAGTCTCTTCTCCCTCCCCTTTCATCACGCCTTTTACCTGGGGAAGGCGTCCAAGGACATCCTCAGCATCAAAAGATACTTCCGGTCCTCCCAGCCAGATCTCTGTATCTGGAAGAATCTTTTTGATTTCAGTCACAACAGCTTCCACATAAGTAATATTCCACAAATAACACGAAAACATCAGCACATCGGGATGTTCTTTATATATACTCATAAGAATATCGTCGACCTGCTGATTGATAGTATACTCTGCAATTGTAATATCACTGTCATATTTCTTCGCATATGCCTTCAGGCAGTAGACTGCAAGATTGGAATGGATATATTTGGCATTGATTGCGGTAAGTAGTATCTTCATTCTGCAATCACCAGCGTAATCCGCGCCCTCTGCGCCATTTTAATCACTTCGTTCGACACTTCCCCGTCTGTAATGATCGTCCCGACCGCACTAATGGGGCAGACCACCGACAGATAGCCGCCACTGAACTTGCTGCTGTCCGCCAGAACATACGTATCATCGGAAGATTTCAGAATTGCCTGCTTCACTTCCATCTGAGGTGTTGCAATCGAAGTAAGTCCGACTTCAAAATTAATGCCATGCACCCCGATAAATGCCTTATCCACATGAAACTGGCTGATATTCTTTACGGCTGCCTCTCCCATGGTTGCCGCCAGATGTCCGCCCACATATCCACAGACCATATATAACTCCACATGAGGCGCACCCGCCAGTTCATTGCCAACTAAAAGAGAATTGGTCACCACCGCAATCCGTTTCTCCGGATGGTCTTTGATATACTCTGCCAGGTAAAAGCTGCTGGAAGCATCATCGATAATAATGGTGTCCCGGTCCTTAATATAGCTGTAAGCACATGCTGCAATACTTTTTTTACGGTTGGTATAACGGTAAATGCTCTCTGCCGTATATTTGCGGTTATCCTTTTCATCAATGGGGAGCGCCCCACCATGCGTCCGGATCAAAAGTCCCTCTTCATCCATGTTCTTGATATCGTTTCGAATCGTCACTTCCGAGCACCTGTATTTCTTGCTCAATTCGCAAACCCGTACCTTCCCTTTTTCTGCCAGTTCCTTTAGTATATTCTGTCTTCTCTCTTCAATCATATCCGCCCTGCCTTATCTGATCTTATTCTATCTGATCTTCACTCTCTCACGGGAAACATGTGCCGTAATCACTTTCATTACCGACATAAACTTCTCCCCGAACTCCTGTTTCGGAATAATGAGCGCATCATTCACTCCGTAATATATCCCGATATTCTTCGGTGTTGCCACCACTTTCTCAATCTGCTCCCACGCATAGACTGCCTCTTTCTGATTCTGTACAACGCAAATGCCTTCCTCGCCAAAAGTATATTCTTTCGGATTGGAAAATTCAGGATTAACCTTCATCTGCTTGTTTGCTCTCAGCTTCAGACTGACCGGTGTATAGAGCAGGAACAGTGCTGCCGCCGCTAAATAAAATAAAAACCGAAGTACGGAGGCACGTCCTGTTGCTAACATAATGATTCCCATAAATGCAATTGCCAGTCCCAATATATTGGTTAAAAATCCAGCAAATTTTGAATACGTGTGAAACAGCAGGAAATCAAATAAATTGTCCGCTGTCATCTGTACTGTTATTTTTTCTTCCATAAAATCGTCTCCTTATTATTTTCCGGTATCTTCTCAGTTCGCCATGTTTCTTTTTTCCATATCACAGGTAGCATCTCTGTCACATTAGATTTTCCAGCTCCAATTAACCGCTTTTGTAAGGCTATGATGTGAACTTTTATAATCGCTGTCAAAACTCGCTTTATTTGACAAAAAAGTCCTCTAAGTATTGTAACATACAAGAGGACTTTTTGTTAACTTTAACGTGTGATATTTCATGAATTATTTATTGTTCTATTGCCATTCGCACTGTCCTGTGCATAAGACTTATCTTATTTTGCAGCTGCTGCTCTTCCTTTATCTGCTGCCCAGCCTTCTGGAGAGTAGATACCCTTTTGTTTCTTCTGCATCTGTTTATCTAAGAACGCAAGAATGAATGGGCAGAGGAACAACGTAATGATTGATGCAGTTGCACACTGTGCCGTTGCCATATCGACATATCCCGCCATAGATGGATCAGCCTCTGCAACTGCTGCAGGTGTCATAGCGGAATTCAGTGCTGTCGTACCAACGGCGGCACCCATTGCATTTCTCTCTTTCTTCGGAAGAATAATCTGGAATACGAAGAAGAAGATGAATGCGGTTGCTGCTGAGATCAGACCAAGTACAATGCCGGATGCTCCAGCTGTAATCAATGTCTTAACCTCCGTCTTGGAGCCGATTGAAATCGTCATAAAGAATGTTACGATTGGCTGAGCCTGTGAGCAGGCTTTCTTGAATCCGGCATCCACATTTCCCCAGACAAAACCAATTAACAGTGGAACCAATACACATACTAAACTCATGAATGGAATAGATGCAAGTCCTGTCGCTCCAAGAGCTACCAGAGTAAAGAAAGGACCATCATTCAGAGACAGGATAGAAATAGCACCTGTATCTGTCGCATTACCAAACTGAGATGATAGCGAGATATAAAGTGAACCATTCGAGTTTGTGATTGCTGCAATGATAACAAATGGTGTAAGACCAAGGAATCCGTCCGGTCCACAAATTGTACCTACAACCAGACCCAAAATCACACCAAATACAAATTTCATACCTGTCAGTGCAACACCTTTATATAGTGGCATACCAACCTGTTTTATATTGATCGCGGATCCACAGATAATCAGGAACAATCCCATCATTGCTGAGTTACCATCATAAAATAATGCAGTTACATATCCACCAATTTGGAATACTCCCGGGCAGAATGTCGCAAGTACAACTGCAATTACCAATGGGATGATTACAAGTCCACCCGGCATCTTCTTCATTTTTTCCAGTAAGTCAAGATCTTTCTTAGCTTCTGTTGGCTTTGTGTTTTCGCTCATTTTTTTCTCCTCTAAAAACCTTTTTATTTTCTTGTTGCTTCTTTAAATAAACGGTCAACAATATCACATGCGGTATTGTCATTTCCCGTTAATCCACCCTTACCAATTGCCGGAAGTCCATCATAATTCCCGATAAGACGTGTGACGTCTGTCTGTGGAATTACATAGTCGATTACTTCAAGACACTGCACTCCAAGCTGATAGCATACGTTTACCATGGTATCTCCGCCCGTTGTGTATAATCCGGCAACTTTTTCCCGTCCCACCTGGTACAGCACCTGGGAAACAATGGTCCCAAGACCGGCATTAATTCTGTCGGCGCTCATTCCCCCCGGGTAATGTCTCTTGGCATCTTCTTCATCCAGATTCAAAAGTTCTCCATGAAGAGCTGTCTCAAAAAGAATTGCTCTCGGCGGGTTCTCGGATTCCATTAATTCTACTGCTTTATTCACCGCTTTGAATGCTTCATCCAATGCAGTCTCTCCGCCTTCAATCAACGGAACCGGTTCTACGCTGATGCGGACATGTCTCGGATCTTCGCAGAGAATTGCCATTTGTTTCTTTGTGACCGGTGTAGCACTTCCGGCCGCAATCAGAACGGTCTTGCCCTGTCCATCAGCAGTCTCCTCCGGAATATTTGCTTCTTCTTCGCCAATCAGCCCTCTGTTTTTCGCTAATTTTGCTGTGAATGGGCCCGGGTCAACTGTAAGTACATTCCAATTCAATTCAATACATGCCTTTGCGATGACATCCACATCTTCCAATGTAATTGCATCCACAACAATTACTTCTTTTCCTGCCTGACGCTCGGCATCCAGTCTTTCTTTCACAGTCTGTACGCCGGCAAGTACTTTATCTAATGTTACAAGCCCAACTTCTCTTCTGGTCTGACCATCAAGAAGCCCGGGTATATAGTTTTCTTTTACAGGAGTACGAACGTCCTGTGCAACAGGAGTGTTAATAAGAGCCACTCCGTCAATCACAGAATATCCACCAACCAAAATACGTTTTGACTGTGGCATAGCCGGTACAACAACTGCAACCGTATCATCTAACTGATCAAGCATTGCATCAATCTCTACCCCGATCCCCCCACGGCAAGTTGTATCAATTCTCTTCTGATAGTACTTTACACCCATCTGCTTCAGAGCCAACGTTCCGTCTTTTACTTTGTCGTAAGCTTCATTTGCAGGCAATGGTCTGCTGTTGCTGCTAATCATAATTGCATCCAGATCATCCACTCCTTTTGCACTAAGTGCTGCCTCCTCATTAAAGAACACAGCAGTTCTAGCTTTCGATCTTGCAAGTAAAACCCCGGTAGTATTAGCTCCTGTCAAATCGTCAGCGATTCCTCCGATTACTGGCATATCAAAAAACCTCTCTTTCTGATCACAGATTATTTTGCATCTCTTTCGTACTGTTTTGCAGCGTACTCAGCAACTACCTTCGTAGATTCAATCATAGAAACCGCCCCTGCAATTCCTTTTCCTGCGATGTCAAATGCTGTACCATGGTCAACTGAGCTTCTAATAAATGGAAGACCAAATGTAAGTGTTACCGATTTTTCAAAATCTAATGTCTTGCAGGCAATATGTCCCTGATCGTGGTAAAGCGAAAGAATCGCATCAAACTTACCGGATTTACCAATATTAAATACAGAATCCGCCGGGCAAGGTCCGATTGCATTGATTCCCATTTCCTGTGCTGCTTTTACAGCCGGCTCTAATTCTGTCTGTTCTTCTGTCCCAAATAATCCGTTGTCTCCATTGTGTGGATTCAAGCCTGCAACAGCAATGAGTGGATTCTCGATTCCAACTTTTTTAAGTTCTTTGTCGATATTAATTACATTTTCAAGCACAACATCTTTTGTTGCGTAGTGGCATGCATCAACAAGTGACATGTGGCGGCTTACAAAGAATACTCTTAATTTGTGACAGGAGAACATTGTAAGTGCATATGGAGAATCTGTCTGATGCTGATAAATCTCTGTATGTCCCGGCTCCTTGATTCCTACCAGTTTGATTGCCCCTTTATGGATTGGCGCTGTAGATACCGCATCGATTTTTCCCGCTTTCCCTAACTCGATGGATTTCATGATCCAGTCAATTGCCATCTGTCCTGCAAGTGCCTGTACCTGTCCCCACTCGATAGAGTCTGTATCATAATCACCTGTCTCCATGATATCCACTGTACCGTATTCGTATTTCGCTTCAGAAGGATCCGAAATCTTGTTGTACTTTAATTCTTTTCCCAATACCTTTGCTGCCTTATCCATGATTGCGATACTGCCGATCATAAATGGTCTGCATACCTCGTGGATTTCTTTGTCTAACATTGTTCCTACGCAAATCTCCGGTCCAATACCTGCCGGATCTCCCATTGTCAGTGCTGTTACCGGTCTGAATATTTCGTTGCTCATCTTAGCTACCGCCCTTTCATTTTTAAGCTTTCGTTTTTATTTCGTTTAGCTTTTGTTATAATGTCGTTTATTTCGTTCCGTGTAAGTAAAGTTTATCCTTCTTTTATACTTTTTGCAACAGCTTTTTATAATTTCAACATTTTTAATAGTTATATACCTATGTTTTTGTTCATCTTGCATGCTATTTTAGCCATTTTCTTCGTTTGCTTTCGTTTATTTGTTTTCATTCCGTTTTGTTATTTTTTTGACAACTAACTCGTTTCCACTTTCACCAAATAAAATCCACCCGAATCTATTGTCTTTGGCAACTTTTTGTAGCTACAGTATTCTTGATTTTTCAGTTTAGCTTTAGGAGAATGGCAGATCTTACTGTTCGAAAAAGTTTCCAAAACCTTCATAGACAAAAAAGCAGACTTTCGTCTGCTTTTTTTGTGTGCAAATATAACATAGATATTGTAAGCTCGCTGTATGGCCTTGCGAAAATGTCTGCATGACCATACAGCGAGTATATCCTTTAAATATTCTGGCGATACTACTTCATAGATTTTGTTTCATAGCCTACAATAGCATCTACCTTTGGACCAGATCTCCCGGTATATTCATACTCACAATCCAGATATGCTTCAATAATCTCTTTCGCAAGCATATTCCCGGTAACCTGACTTCCAAGAGTAATTATATTACAATTGTTAGAAAGACATGCTCTTTTTGCAGAATAAACATTTAATGTATTCGCTGCATAAGCACCCTTTACTTTATTTGCCGCGAGCATTACACCGATTCCCGTTCCGCAAAACAGTACCCCGCGATCATACTTCTTCGCCGCAACTGCTTCTGCAACCTCGACTGCTACATTCGCATAAATAGGATCTTCAGAACCAAAGTCTGACACTTCATGTCCAAGACCTTTCATGAATTCAATCATTTCTTCTTTGTATGCCTGTGCATTCGGATCACAACCAACTGCTACTTTCATTTTCTTTTCCTCCTCTGAACTTCTGTTTTACGTGTTCCACATGAGCACATAATAGCACCAGCATGATACGATATCAACTTTTGTTTTATTTCGTTTTATCGTTTTATTTCATTTTTGTGAATTATCACTAAAATATCATTTGATATTATTCTTAAAATGCACAATAAAAAATCCCTATAATCTGTTGATATTTATGTGTTTTTTCATATATCATTTGTTTTAATCATTATTTTCTATATCTTTTGTTTTTTCATTTTTATTTCTTTTTCAAAGAACGTTTGTTCTTATTCTCAATTTTACTACTACTGACACTTCTCTAAAAAGCTGCAGCATCATCTCACATTTTATTCACACATTCCATTCATTTCATTTTGTTTTGACTTTTTTCTGTTTTACAAGTTATTTTTGCAGCACATCTCTCGTCGCAACCAAGTCCGATCCTGTTCCGCAGAAATTTTCGCAAAGTACGTCCCCAATATTCACTGGCGCATTTACAATAATCCTACAGCTCTCTCTGGCACAATCCATCAACATATTTTTCGGTACCGGAGTTGTCGTTTTTACTGGAACCAGTTCAAGTTCTCCTGCATTTACTCTCAAGGTAGATGTAAAGATTCTGACCGGTGCAGCAAACTCATTCTTGGCATAAATGTATCCATTTTCACAGCTATACCCTTCTATTTTCTGGATGTTCTTTCCTTCATGTGTAATAGTAATCGGACAGCCTTTCGGGCAGCCAATACAAATAATACATCTTTGTCTCATATACTCTCGCCTTCCTTTTCTACAGAAACCGTAAGAGAACTTGTATCCTCTGTAAGCTTTATGACAGGAATGCTCAGGGAAACCATGGAACCTGGTGCAATGGTATCTTTTTTAAACTTACCAACAATCTCGCCCTGCTCGTTTTTAACAACTACAAAAACTTTCTCATCCGGTTTTCTCACCCGCATATACAACTTGATAATTTTCTCATCTGAATTTGTATAATCAATCCGCTGCGGCACTACATAACCAATATTGTTTCCCGGACTCACATGGATACTCCGTTTTCTTTTTTCAAACCCGCCACTGATATACTTAGCCGCTGATTTTCCCGCTATTTCTGCTTCTTCTGTCACGTTATCAACGAGATCATGAACCTGAAGAACATTACCACATGCGTATATCCACTCAATATTTGTTGCTCTTTTCTCATTTACCGAAGCACCCTTTGTGACCCGGTCCAAATCCACACCGACACTCTTTGACAACTCATTCTCCGGTATCAGTCCTACAGAAAGAAGAAGTGTATCACATGGAACATAGGTCTCAGTTTCAAAAATCGGATTTTTTCTTTCATCTACCTTTGCAATGGAAACTCCTTCCAACCGTTCTTTACCATGTACTTTTGTCACTGTATGGCTTAAATACAGTGGAATCCCAAAATCATCAAGACATTGCACTTTGTTACGCACCAGTCCTGAAGAAAATGGCTCTACTTCGCAAACACATTTTACATTTGCTCCTTCAAACGTCATACGCCGCGCCATAATCAGGCCTATATCACCCGAACCCAAAATCACGATTTCTTTTCCCGGAAGATACCCGTTTATATTTACATACCGCTGCGCTGCACCGGCAGTCATGACTCCGGATGGACGGTCACCGGGAATTGTAATCGCCTCGCGTGTGCGCTCTCTGCATCCCATTGCCAAAATACACGCTTTCGTCTCTATTTCAAAAAGTCCATCTATCCCATTCTGCGCTATTACTTTCTTATCTTCTGCAATCTCTAAAATCATGGTGTCTGTCTTAACATCAATCTCCGTCTGCAGGACTTTTCTCACAAATCTGGTTGCATATTCCGGCCCCGTCAGCTCTTCTTTAAAGTACTGAAGTCCAAAACCATTGTGGATACACTGTTCTAAAATTCCACCTAATTTAGAACCACGTTCACAAATTAGAATCTTTTTCACACCATTTTCTCTTGCCTTTAACGCTGCTGCCATTCCCGCAGGTCCTCCTCCGATTACAACAAGGTCATAAGATAACTTTTTCATTGCTGCTTCCTCCTTCCTGTAACGCAAGTTCCTTTGCCTGCATAGAAAGAATGTAAGAATCTTTTCCTTTTTTCGTCACCTCTAACGGAGATATTCCAAGTTCTTTTTCCAGAATTCCAACCACACGCGGACCACAAAATCCTCCCTGGCATCTTCCCATTCCAGCTCTGGTTCTTCTCTTAATTGCATCTAAATCCGTAGCCGGAATTGGTCTTCTGATTGCATCTAATATCTCCCCTTTGCTGACTGTTTCACAACGACAGATAATGGTTCCATAGTCCGGATTCTCAGCAATATAATCCGCTCTCTCCTGATACGAAAGTTCTCTTAGAACAATGGGTTTTGGACGCGTTGGATTGTAATAATCTTTTATTCCAAAATTCAGATTTTCTCCCACTTCCCGAACAAGGTCTTCTACCATATCCGCAATGGCAGGAACGGACGAAAGCCCCGGCGACTGGATTCCAATCAGGTTGATCATTCCCCTTACGTTTTTGGAATGACCGATAATAAAATCTTCTGTGTTCGAAGCCGCCCTGTTTCCAGCAAAAATCGTTGTTACATCACCCATACGCGGAAGCTCTGGATAATATTTATGAATCGCTTCTGCGTAAATGTGATTCAGAGACTCCAGGTCTGTGGACAAATCATCTTTCTCATCATGCATAATTGCATTGGATCCACACAAAAGATTTCCCTCCGTTGTCGGAAGCATAATCAATCCCTTCGACACGGTCGTCGGTGTCGAATAAATTGCACGTTTGATATATGTTCCATATTGTTTGTCATAGAGAAAATATACTCCTTTTCTTGGTTTTACTGTATAATCTATGGTTTCTACCATCCCCGCAACATGATCTGAAAATAGTCCTGCCGCATTAATTACCACCTTAGCTTCAATGATTCCTCTGTCCGTGACAACTGATGTTACCCTTCCACCGGAAGAATTGATACCTGTCACTTCGGTATTCAGCAATACTTTCGCTCCATTTTGTACTGCATGTTCCCCCAACGCGATTGTTAATTCAAAAGGATTCAGTACTCCTGTGTTCGGATTAAACAAGGCAAATTTTGCAGCAGGATTCATATGAGGCTCTAGCTCGTGGAGTTCCTTTTGTCCAACAATTCTTACACCTCTGATATCATTCTCTGCGCTCATCTGGAATTGATGATAAATCGCGTCCCAGTCCGCCTCCACAAATCCCGGCAAAAGTGAACCGCAGATATTCAAATCAAAGTGAAGTTCTTCTGCCATTTTCTGATAAAGTTCTTTTGTTGATTTTAAAACTAACTGTCCCTTCAATTTCGTCTTATCAACATTATAGCCATCATGAAGCATGGACGAATTTGCTTTGCTTGTACCCATACAGACATCTGCTTCTTTTTCTACCAGCATAATATCAAAATTATATTTGCAGAGCTGATGCGCAATTCCGCACCCGATCACACCCCCGCCTATAATCAACACGTCTGTCTTCATATCCCATTCCCCTTCCATTACCTCTTGGCATTCTTGCTCCAAATCATAAGTGATTCTACACAATTTACCCAGCCAGCATACAATTCTTCCCGCATTTTCTCATCCATTTGAGGGTGGAACAAACGATCGATCTTACGATATTCTACGATTTCATTTTTGTCTTTCCAATATCCAACAGAAAGGCCTGCCAAGTAAGCTGCTCCGGCTGCTGTTGTCTCAACATTTACAGGGCGTTCTGCATCTGCGCCCACAATATCTGCTACAAATTGTGCTACAATATTATTATTTGCTGCTCCGCCATCAATACGCAGCAATTTTATTGGTGCTCCCGCATCCTTCGCCATAGCATTTGCAATATCCCGGGTCTGATATCCAAGGGAATCTAATGTCGCTTTGATGATATCGTTTTTATTCGCCCCACGATGCAGGCCAAAGATTGTTGCTCTCGCATAGGAATCATACCAAGGCGCACCCAGACCCGAAAATGCCGGAACTACGTATACATATCCTCTTGGAAGTATTGACTTCGCTGCAAAATATTCCGAATCAGGGGTTGTATCAATCAAATCCATTTCATCACGTAACCATTGAATAGAAGAACCTGCATTGTAAACAGTACCCTCATATATGTAATCCACTTCTCCATCCAGTCCCCAACCAATTGTAAGCAACAGATTATTTTTAGACGGAATCGGTTTATCCCCAATATTCATGAGCATACAGCCTGCCGTGCCAAATGTCATTTTACACATTCCCGGTTCAAAACAGCACTGCCCAAAGGTAGCTGACTGCTGATCGCCAATACATCCTTCAATCGGAACTGCTACCCCTGAGAAAATGTCGTGTCTCTCAATTGTACAAAAATGTCCGCTGCTAGGCAAAACAGTCGGGCACATGGATTTCGGAATTGTAAAGAGTTTGAGCATGTCATCATCCCACTCCAGCGTGTGAATGTTAAAGCACTGCGTTCTTGAAGCATTGGAATAGTCCGTCAAATGACACTCGCCCTCGGTCAACTTGTACATAATCCAGCCATCAATATTAGAAAAATACAAATCACCTGCTTCTGCCTTTTCTCTTGCTCCCGGCACGTTATCAAGAATCCATTTAATCTCAGTCCCCGAAAAATATCCGTCAATCAGTAATCCTGTCTTATCTATGAACATTTTTTCAAGACCTTGTTTTTTCAGTTCATCACAATACGGTGCCGTCCTTCTGTCCGCCCAGCCAATTGCATTATAGACAGGTTCCCCCGTATTCTTGTCAAATACAACTACTGTTTCCCGCTGATTTGTAATTCCTGCCGCTTTGATTTGTTTTGGATCAATACCTGACTGAAGCATCACTCTGTTTATAACTTCTTTTGTCGTCAGCCATATTTCTTTCGGATCCTGCTCAACCCATCCTGGTTCCGGATAGTATTGCGCAAACTCTTTTCCACACATTGCAACGATTTCGCTATTCTTATTAAAAATTACTGCACGGGCACTGGTAGTACCTTCGTCAATTGTCAAAATATATTCTTCCATTTTTTAACCTCCTAATACATTCTTTGCTGCTCGATCATAGCCTCATAGCAGCTATCGCTCCTTTTAGATTTCCTATATTTGCGGGCACAAAGAACCAAGCTGGTTTCATTCATGTCCAACATTATCAACAGTCTCTTTTACAGAAACCGCTGCAGCAAAATTAATATGTATTAGAAAAAGCTTTTACTATACATAATTCTCCCCATAGTTCCAAGAATAATCTCCGATATCCGGTTTGTTCCCGGATATACTGATATCAGTATTCTTCTCTGATATCTAAATTCCTGTATTAGCATAAATATATTTGATATATTCTGTTAATAATTTCGGTTTCATACCATACTTCTATAATATCTCCGCGCAATTGGTAATACAATAATGAAAGTTTTTTCACTCCCCCGCTCTAATTTTCTATTTTTCAAAATTCTTTGCCATTGTATATCTATACGCGCTCAATTCCTCGCCTGTTTTTCTGTACAATAAAAAAAGCAAAAACTCTCTTCACATGTAATGATTTGAGTCTTTGCCTTTTACTATGTTCTTTTATCGTACTTGTCTTAATTCATTATTCTTGTTCTACGTATTACTTTGTTAAATGCTTGTCTCCATCTGCATAAGGAGCACACACAATGATATATTGATTAAAATCATCTGTTGGATTTGAAACAGTATGAAATTCCCCCGGTTCAATATGGAACATCTGCCCTTCTTCAACAACTGTCACCACTCCATCTATTTCAACCTTGAGTTTTCCCTTCAGCACGTAAAAATTCTCTTCCATGATTTTATGTACATGAGGTGTTGCCACTTCTCCCGGTCTCAATTGGCAAAGTCCAAAGTTGGCCCTGGGTCCTTTCATCAAATACTTTGGTCCATGATCACCATGACGATATTCTACATCCTTTGAATCTATCAGATACATAAACATTACCTCTCTTCCCCGAATCTCACCTGCATATAATTTTTCTTTGTACGCCTTCAAAAATGCACAAACCCTATCCTGTAGTTTAATCCTATAACATCCGAATCCTTAAGGCAACATTGAAAATAATTGCACCCTTAATTCTGCAATTCATTTGCTCCCATATAACATAAGCCCCGGAGAACTCATTACTTGAATTGGAGTACTGAGAATACGCTGTATTCAAACAATTAAACCTCCCACATGGATTCTACAAGGAATAACTTTTTCATTATCACCCATATACATCTTTGCCGACATTTTTCCTGTACCACCATTCATTCCTGATGCCGTTCGTTCTGGCAACTCGTTAAAATTTATAAGCATATTCTCCTCCACAACTTCAATATATCATCCTGTATAAGCGTCACTTGCCGAATTTTTGAAACTCTGTTTTTTAAGCCATTGAAACTTCATCTCTATTTATCCTAAATCAGTCGATTGAAAAAGAGTATAGTGACCAATTTCTCTTCTCATATAATAAAAACTAATTAAAATTGTGATAAATTCTGTTACAGGAGATACCAGCCACACACCTGTCATTCCCCATAGAACCGGTAGGGTAAAAATACAAAGTAACAGAATTACCAGCCCTCTTGCCGATGATATCACCGCAGATTCCTTTGCTCTTCCTATTGATGTAAAATAGAAGGAAGTAATCGTATTAATTCCGGAAAACAGAAACGAGAACATGAAAATATAAATACCTGTCTGTACCATGCTTCTTATCGCTTCATTCTTCACGAACAGGTTGCTGTAGCCTCGCGAGAACAGACATAACAGACCCATTACCACAATACCCGCTGCCAGAACAAATCCATTTGTTTTCTTACGGATTTCTTTACACAGCTCATATTCTTTCGCGCCATAGGTGAAGCTGAAGAGCGGACTTGCTCCCTGTCCAAATCCAATGATAATCATACTGAACAGATATGACATATATCCAACTACCGTAAATGCAGCCACACCATCTACTCCTATATGCTTCATGATGACCCAATTATAAGCATACATTGCAATACTCATAGACATTTCTCCAATAAACTCCGAACTTCCATTTAACAAAGTACTTCTTAATACTGCACTTGAAAAATGAAATTTACCAAGCTTATAAATTTCTGACTTACAAAAGAAAAAATACAAAATCATACCAAGCTCTATCAGTGCCGCAATCAGGGAAGCTGCTGCAATTCCCTCCACTCCCAGTCGCAGCCACCTTACTGCCAGATAATCCATAACAATATTTAATACCACATTACATATATTTACCTTCATGAAAAATTCTGGTTTTCCTTCTCCCCTGATAAACATACCAAAAGAAGAATTAATTACCATAATGGGAAGCTCCCATATTAAGATACGATAATACCGTTCAAAATAATCTGCCACCTCATTATTTACATGTAACATTCCCATTACCTGCTGAAAAAATAACAGTATGACCATACTTAGCCCAATAGAAACAATTACTGTCGTAGCCATCGTCTGATTGAATATGTCATTGCATTCCTTCTTCTCTCCTGAGCCGAGTGACATCCCCGCTATGGCAACTCCTCCTACCGATATCATAAGTCCCAATGCCAGATACAGATATAATACCGGCAATCCGAGATTAACTGCCGCAATTGCTTCCTTTCCGATATAATTCCCCATAAAAAATCCATCTGCTATTGTTATAAACGACGTCAATACCATGGCAATAATCGATGGAACTGCAAATTGTAGCAACACTTGTACATTATTCTTTCTAATACTTTCCAAATTCATAAAAAACTCCCTTCTACAATAATTGTTTGGTTAACATTGCTTATTATAGAAAAGAGTTAAAATATATTCTTCTGAATTCTTGCTGTATTCAATTGTAACTACCGAATTGGGAAATAGATGTCCATGACCATTTCCATGGTTTCGCAGTTTACGTCGCGATAGATTTCAAATCCATAACGTTCATCAATTTCATATTTGGTATAAGGGAACCAGGCCGTAAACAGATTTTGATATGCGGCATATATCTGCTGTACTTTTCCTTCAAAATGATATACAACATATTTTCCACCCTGAATCACGCAGGTATTCTCAAGTGGACACTTCCTGTCTACACTGATACAGATATCATATAGACAATTATCTGCATCTGTAATAGAAGGATCATCAAAGGTACGCTCCATTAACATCGTATCTTCATTGATATATTTCTGGTATCTTTCCAAAAATTCATCCCAATCTGCAGAAAGATTATGGTAATTCCCTTTCCGCCTCTCATAAATCACAAAATAATCCTGCATCTGCTCTATATGAATCTTCTGGTTACATTCCTCAAAGGAATCCAGATGATTCAATTCTATATGATAGAATGGATGATGCAGGGATTTCTCATAGATCTGTTTTCTGAATTCTATAGGCGATGTATTCTGATGCTGTTTAAAAACAGAGCTGTAATTGGAGGGACTGTATCCATATTCATAGCCAATATCTGTCACTGATTTATTCTTTTCTACCTTCAGCTTAAAAGCACTCTGCTCAATCTTGGCTCTTTTGATAAAAGCATAGACACTTTCACCAGTGTGTGCTTTAAACATATGGCTAAAGTAGTATTTGGAAAAATGACAGTAATCTGCTACATCATCAATATTTATTTCTTCATTGATGTGCCTCATAATGTAATCAATTGCCTGATTTACTGTCTGTTTTGCTATCACAAAAAAACAACTCCTATCTCTTTATTCTTTATCCCATTATGCATTTGCCGCAAGAATATACAGAGCTCTGTTTCTGACTGGCGATTTGGGATGATTGAATTTGTTATAAGCTCATTGTAGCAAAGTTGGATAGCAAAATCCATCCATATTTCAGCTTGATGTGTATGTCAACTATATATCTTATTTTTTGGTTGCACCTATAACTTAAAGTGCTTATTGATGCTTAACTGATCGACATTGGTTCACGCCTGCGCCTCAGAATAAATCATTTTCATCTCATCCATGTTATATAAACCGCTGAACCTTCTCCTGCAAACTCAATCGTATCTGCATGGTGCGGATACCAGCGGGAGGTCATTACCTGATGGCCATCATTGAGGAAAAGTTCCAGGGAGGAAGTGTCCATCAATATGCGAAGCTTCTGAAGCTCCTTTTTTATGCAAAAACTATGATTGAGGTAAATAACTTCCTGTACGAGCTTGGTAAAATTTTCGGAGAAACTTATTTCACCTCTGGAATTTCATCCGCACGCCGGAAGTATTTTGTGAACAGAAATCCACCAAATATCAGTCCATTCATAATCAGTGCCGGCAGGAGTTCTGACCATCCTGCCTGCTGATTCTGCAGCACATCCGCACTATAGTTCGCCGTGATGACCGGGATCAGATTATTATTCAGATAGTGCAGGATAACAGGCACCCAGATATTTTTCGTTTTCATGTATGCGTATGCCATGAAAATTCCAAGGGTGATACAGGTAATCTGCTGTCCTGCCGCACTTGCAAGTCCGGATCCCAGGCTATAATAAAAGAAATTAATCGGAAGATGCCATAACCCCCAGACGACTCCCACAACAATCACACCCCAGCGAAGTCCAAATCGTTTCTGCAGAAGCGGCTGCAAAAAATAGCGCCAACCATACTCCTCACCAAAAAATGCAAGAAATACAAGAAAGAAGTTGACCGGCAATGCCGCCAATGTGATCCATGTCATCGGATTCCCTGTAATCTCTTTTATAGCTGATAACTGTCCTTCGAGCGCATACGCGATTACCGTCCGCAAAAGATACAGGAAAACAAACAGAACAACGCAGAACACTGAACTCTTCCATTTTCTGAATCGAAGGCCATAAGCTTCTCTTTTTTCCTTTTTTTCTGTCAGGAGCAGAATCCATCCCAGAACACTTCCGGCCATAATCATCAGCTGTGCTGCTAGGATCCACATATTTTCCGACGGAGCAAACACACTTACAATGCTCATGACCGCCATCAAAGCTGTAAAAATCACCACCATCACAAAAAACCGTTTTGGAATCCGCAAATCCTCTTTTTTTGTAATCATGTACGCCAGCATCACTCCCGCCGCCGGGTACATCATCTGTGCATTCGCGAACACGCTCAGATCAACACCCTTCGTACTCCCATACCACATCAGCAGCCCCAGCAGATAGGGGATCCCGAACGCAATCAAAACATAGATCAACAACTGTTTTTTCTCTTTTTCCGTAAACCGCATCCTCTTCACCTCATATTCCTTCATAATATTGCGTAAATTTCACTCTGTAACCTTACTTTATATTGAACTGCACCAGCTTCATATCCTCATCAAATCCGATTGTAAACTGTATCTTTCCATTTTCATACTGCCCGACCATCACGACGCCGCCATATGCCTCACCGGTCTTTTTATTCTCACTTCCCATCGTCACAGTCTTTATAACTTTCTGAAACGCTCCGTCCTTATCCAGATAGGGATCTCCCTGCTTTGCGAACTCTTTGGCAGTGATTGCGTCTTTCAGCTCCTCGTTTCCCATGTCAATAATCTTCTGATACTCCCTGTCATTGAAATATCCAACCGCCTTCATTGACTCAGCCTTCACCGTCTCCTCATCAAATGCATTCGAAAGTTCTGTTCCGGCCGAACTGCAGCCTGTAAGCAGCACCAGCAAAATTCCAAATACCATAAGTATCGCTATTGTTCCTCTCTTCATTCTGTCCTCCTTTTGCCCTGCCACACCACTCAGGGCGCATTCATGTTTTTCACTCTTTCCACATAGCTTTTTCATTTTCTCCGCTCCTTACCTTTTATGACTCTCTCTGGATTTTCTCCAGTTTCTCTGGAAACACCAGCGTAACAGCAAACATATGATCCGCCTGCGTCACCTGCATCTCCCCACCATATTTTTCTACGGCGCCCCGTACATTTGTAAGACCCAGACCTTCATGCCCCTTTTTTGTAGTTCCCTCCGTGCTGCATTCTCCCGAAAATGGGTTGGTCAGCTTTATCATCGTAAAATCATGAATCTGTTCCCCCTGGATCCGAATGCTTCTCGTCTCCCTATCCGGCTGCGCCTCCACAGCATTATCCAGAAGATTTGCAAAGATTGTCGTGATGTCCATATCTGATATAAATTCCAAACTGATCCCCCCCAGACGGCACTCCACATGCTCTGGAAGAAACTCCTTGAATTTATCATTGAGTACGATATTGAGCATCTTTGATTCCGCATAGAATTTCATTCCCAGTGAATTGAGCATTGCATGCATGTCTTCAATGTAGGGACTGTTCTCCATCTTCTCCGCCTGCTCGAGAACGGTCAAATGATTTCGGATATCGTGGATTATCTTTCTGGAACGGCTGTAATTGTCTTCCAGATCTTCATAGTACTGCAGTGTCAGCTCATTCTGCTGCTGAATCAGTTTCAGCCGATGCTTCAGTTCTCTGTTTTTTGCCACATCGTACCAAAAATACAGACAGTACACATTGATCACGATCAGCAGTCCATCAAACAGCAGCATCCAGCCGTACCCATATCGAACCAGAAACACTTCACCCGAAATCGCATAGAGAAACATCAGGGCAATGCTGAACACCGGAACAATAATCATTCCCCTGATCTTCAGCTCTTTTCCGGCATCTGTGTAGCGGCTTTTCAGGAGCCGCCGCATGACAAACGTCACCGCCATGAGAAATGCAACCCGCAGTATAATCAGCAGAACTACTGTCAGCGGATACTCCACCTGTACGGCCATTGTAATCACAGCTACAGCATAGGCTGCCATATACTGCGCGGCCAGAAATTCCATCCAGAATATGATCTGGTAAAGGATTCCCGTCTTATTCTTATAATACAAAGTTCTTCCGATTCCAACGTAAAAGAGTGTCATCACAACTGTCGTCAGAATATCATTGCGAAATAACGGCAGCACCGTGGCCAGAACTCCATAAAAAATCCACGCGATTACCTTCTTCCATCTATCCACATCCTTTTCTCTCGGAATCGCATGAAGGAAACTCACAGAACAGCCCATGATTGCCAGCATGTCAAGCACAGTGAATACCAGCGACACAATTTTTACCATACTCCCCCCTCCATTCTCTCTGACAGATAAGATACCAGTTCCTGTTTCCAGCCTTTCTGCTTCTTCTGGGCAACAGGAATCTCCAGCCCATTATCCAACAGGATAACGTTTCCCCGCACATTCTTCACATGAAACATATTTACTACAAAGCTTTGATGCGGCATGGAAAAGCCAAAAGGTTTCATCCGCTCCGCCACCGCTCCGATCCTGTCCTTCAGGTAATAGCTTTCTTCCCCTGTGACAATGCGCACTCTGCGATCTTCATATTCAAAGTAGCAGATATCCTCTGTCGCAAGGCACACCAGCCCTTTGACTGTCTCAAAATCCAGAATCGTCTTCTTTTTCTCCGCCATGGAATAGCGAAATATTTCCTCCAGCACATCCCGGATTTCCTGTTCTTTTACCGGTTTCAGCAAATACTGGAATGCATGAACACCAAATGCACCGGATACATAATCCCGATATGCTGTCAGATACACAATCCTGGTCTCCCTGTCGGTCTCACGAATTTTTCTGCCCGTCTCGATTCCATTCATCCCCTTCATATCAATGTCTAAAAAAATGGCATGATAGGGACGGTATCCTTCATGCAACGCCTCACCAGACTGAAAGCAGTCCACCTGTACCTGCGGATTCCAGCCTTTTATCAGTCCGGACACCTCATCTGTTATCCTTTTTTCGTCGTCACAAACCGCAATCTGATACATTTTCTTCTCCCATCTCATTCTGTTGAATTTAGTGTAGCACAAATGTTTTCCTCTCAGAAGTCACTTTACCTGATTGCCGGAAAACATGTATTAAAATACCCTCGTGTTTTCCATATTGGGACTTATTTTACAGCCCCTATCTTCTCCAGAAATAATAAAAATATCTGTGTCACTGAAAAGTAGCAGTAAAGGTGTCATGGACGCACCAAGAAGCTGTATGGCGAAGCCATATATATCTGATGCTCGGTAATTCATGCTAATCTATGATTGCTATTCTACAAAAAAAATCCCACAATCCTTATTTCTAAAGGATTGTGGGATTTTCCACATAAAGGCGCCAACCAGATTTGAACTGGTGATGGAGGTGTTGCAGACCTTTGCCTTACCACTTGGCTATGGCGCCATATTTAAGATTGATTAACTGTCATAAATGACTCCTACGGGAATTGAACCCGTGTTACCGCCGTGAAAGGGCGATGTCTTAACCGCTTGACCAAGGAGCCTTATATAGAACTTAGTCTCGAAGAACTTCCTTGATTCTCACGAGAAAACTCCCCGAGCTGGGCTCGAACCAGCGACCCTTCGGTTAACAGCCGAATGCTCTACCACTGAGCTATCGAGGATTATATCAGATACTAATATATCATACCTCTTTTAGAAGCACTATATATCATGTAC
>JAQVCP010000121.1 GCA_028689735.1 Hespellia sp.
GCTGAGAGTGCATGGTGAAAGAATACAGATGATCTAAGGCCGAACCGAAATGTTTCGCGGGATCAGCCTGCAGGGTTGGGAGGTTTAAACCATCTAACAGGGGAATGGAAGGATCTATTGAATTACAATATGGACCGATCTGGTCTGAATCATGGATATAGATTAATCCGTCTTCGTGGGCCTTTCGGGCTTCCGGGGATACAAAATTTTCCAATACGAACTCTCTTATTTGCTGTGAGCCAAAAAGGGTAGTCATTTGAAGATGACTCTTCCCTTCCGAGGCATTACTCTTATCTTCGGAATCCCCGAAGAGGTAATCTCTTAGTTCCATGTATATTCCTCAATTTAGAAATCAGCTGCCACTTCTGACAGGGCATCCCTAATATTGTTCCCTTTCGTGGCGAATCTTGTGTCAATGGTTTCTTGAACGGCTTTCCCGGTGGATAGGATGTCGAAATGACAGTTATTCCTGACTTCAAGCTCAGCGATGGAGATCAAAGCCCTATCCGATAGCTCGGAAAGGTTCTCAACCCCAGCGTTCTCGACCCCAAAGTAGTCTACGAAGGTGAGAGCCAAGATGGTAGGTTGATTGATAAGAAGAGCTTGCTGGAAATCCCGGTCTGACCATTCAAAGACCCTACGAGTTCTCTTGGTTACCGTAGTTTGCTCAGAAAGGCCCTTGATTCCAGATCTTTTGGAGACTTCATCCCATGAAAGTTCTTTCCCACCCGTATTCCCGGAATTTCCGGCTACCCTGATGGGATATGTCCTGGCCACTCCGATGATATCATTCACGAGCCTTGGGGATATACCGCACTCTGACAGGATACCCGATACGTTTGGGTCGCATGAAGTACACATTGGATACAAGTGAGATGTGGTGATTGAGAGATGGCAACCCTGGGTTCCTTCCACAAATATCTTTCCGGATTGAGCCTTCAGGTTGATAAGATCAATGGTATCCGTGACCGTGGCATAATTTTCCAGTTTAGGACAATTTTTGGCCTGGATTGCCTCTCCCTTTCTTTTGATCTTCTCTACCCTGCAGGCCCCTATACCCTCCTGAGTGGAACCAATCTTCTTAAACATGCTTTCTGAGGCTTCCTGTTCGGCGTGACGGGGAAGGCCGATTACAGTCCGGGGGTCGATATAGAGTCTGTTTCGGATATCAATGCCGATGGATTCCAGCATTTCAATTTCATGTTTGAGTACATCCAGCCTGATCATTCCTCCGGCTCCGATGATGAGATCGCAACATGGATTGGTCCATTGACATGGAATCGTTCTCATCTTATAGTCATTACCCTTGTAAACTAGAGTGTGTCCGGCTTGCCAGGCTCCTACCCGAACTGATGCATCGTATTGATCTGCAAGGACTGATGAAATTTTACCCTTTCCTTCACTACCATATTGCATTCCTACGAGTACATCCACACCTGTTTCATTATTACGCATTGTTAATCACCTTTGATAATTTATTAATAAGCCATCTGTCGTTTCTGATTTTTGCAACTTCCAGAATAGCATATACTACATCCCGGAAGACTTCGTTTCTGGAGCGATCTGCATTTATGAGGGCTACTCGATTTTTATGATCTGGGCGGTTTACCCAGCGAAGATACCCATCTTTTACTTTTTGCTGAAACACGGGATCTGAATAAATGCCAGTATCATTTTCCCAGCCTTTTCCATCCAGGACGATTGTAAGGTCGGAGTAAGGAACCCTTTCGTCAAACTGGTCAATCCACGCTTCTGGAATTCCGTCCAGGACTCCATATACTTTGGCGGATTCGTGCCCCCGGTCAAAGACCACAGCCCCTCCCTTATATCCTAGCTCCTTGATGAAAGGAATCGATTCCTCTTTGTTAAGAATCATAAGAGCCTGGAAGGACCACGGTTCATGAGGGAGTTTCTCGTCCAGGATTGCCCGGAGGATTTTTCCGGATTCTACCTCTTCATACGGGAATTTGAAGACATCGAAATCGAATACCTCCTGGAGTTTTTTGGCGGTTTCGGTCTTTCCTACCCGGTCTTTTCCCTCCAGAGTAATGACCAGGGGGGGCCTGACAGCAAATTTTTCAAAAAGTTCATAGCTCTCTGGAAAAGTAATTTTCCTAGACACTATTTTTTTAATCAGACAATGATTGTATTCATCTGCCTGTTCTTTACAAATTATCTCATCTCTCGTATATGGGAATTTTTTCATTGAAAATTCATCTTCGGTCATGCAAGTTCACTCCTCAGGGTTTCTCGTTCCTCTTCATATTTCATTATTGTCGGGATCATTCCTGGATGATCTCCAAGATTTTTCATGTCTTCTATCAGAGCCGGAATTTTTTTATCCAGCCATCGCAGACGTTCATCTTTACGGAGCCACATGCCGCTAGGCCCAAGATCTCCATAAAAAGCCATGTCAGACTGTACATTGATTGTCTTGCTCATAAGTGCCCATCTCCGAGCATCCATGCGATCGGGTCATAATCATATACCCGGTTCCCATCCCTGTCTGAAATTATGGCGGCTTTTTTCATTTCTGGCGTAAGCTCCGGGATTTCTTTGTCAAATGATATGTTACAGTTTGGTTGGAAATTGCCATCTCCGTCTACATAAAATCCTACCTTCCTGCTCGATCCGACTCCTCCGCACCATGTCCAATATTCAAACATTGATTTGAGGGCAAGGGCCTGTGATTCGGTTACTTCCATTTCCACGGTCATTTTTATTTTGTTGTTCGTATCAATCCTTCCATTCATAAGGACAGGGGTTTGCTGGAGTGTTCCGACAAAGTCCCATAGTCCGGATCTTTTCGCATTTAAAGCATACAAGATTCCTTTTAAAAATAATTTCGGGTTGACGTTCTATTTTTACACAATGATTGAATTTATCCGGAGAGAGGACCTTCTGGAGATAGCGTTCTGCAGCCGGTTGGCTATACGCTTTCTCCAAAAGAGAAGAAATTAAAATGAAGCGTTCTTGATTCCCAGCATTCGGCCCGATTTTCATACAATTTTTATCTATGTCGATCGGATTAACATCCACATCATCTAAATCAAGTTCCAGGCATGAGATAGCTGAATGGATTTGAAAGTCTGGTTCAAATTTCGCCACATCAAATAAATTTCTTCCCACAACCATTTCCGGGGTCAAAGATCTGGATTTTTCCGCAAGCTCTTGAAGTTCGTTCATGGAAAAAGTCCAAAATTGATCATCGGTTAATGGTATACAATATAGTTTCCTTCTCCCGTTGTATGTATTGAGGATGCGGATGTGTTGAGATGCATAATTTCCAACACTTCCGTCAAACCCACTAATGTCCGACACGGAGGCTAGGTATTCTTGTACTTTTCTTATTGTGGCGGAGGCAAAAAAGGTGTGGGGGTTAGGCTTTGCAGATGCCAAAACATGTAGACCTCCGCCTGAGAAAACCCTAAGCCTTTTTACATCATGCTTTTCATAAAGAATGTCCAATCGCCTTGCCTCTTCCAGGGGGTTATATCCATATCCGGGATCAAAATCTGAAAGGATCTTATCCAGGATTGCGGATTCGTAATCGGGCTTCCCATCGGGTTTTATCCACTCATAGGCGTAGAGAGAAGTTGAAACCATTCCAGCAAAGCCATTGTTTTTTTTAACGTAATCCCTGAGTTCTTCCCAGGAATATATGACTTTTCTCCGGATCCCAACTTCCCGTGGGAATTTGCCATAGAGGGATCGCATATTATCAGTCCTTAATGTATCTGTACTCAGCTCCAATCACGTTGTATGATAACTGGTCGGCTGTTACCTGTACGAGGTCTTTCTTTTCCAGGAAGCCTTTTCCGGTTAAGGCGTCCAAAGTCGTATATGAAATCCGGCATCCAGCTCCCTTAAACCATTTATTTCCAAATTTTTGCCTGATTTGTGCAATGGATTTTTTCTGATGATTACTTAATCTCACTCTTTTTGACATTTTTACCACCCGTTGGACTTTTTAATTCTTTTTCCGAGATCGAGTTGTTTTTTGAGTTCTTTCTTCTCTGCAGATGTACATTCTTCTCTGCAGATGTCTATATAATCACAATAGGCACATAATACCGTGGGAACCCGTTTGAAGTCACCGGATTTCCGGATTGTCCAGGCTTTTTCCAGGTGCTCTTCTACCCGCTTTTCTAGGGCGGGCTTTAGAGGCTCGAAGAAAAAGCCACCATTTGGGCGGGACTCACTCTCCCGGAGGAAGAAAGCCCCGATATGGCTGGCCCCTACAAGCCTTGCATAGAAGGCTGTTTCAATCCTGATATCCGCAAGGTTAGATGGGAATTTTGAATTTTTGATTTCTATTACCGCAAGGGACCCGTCTTCCATTTCCCACACCTGGTCCAGGGTTCCGATTTCTCTTCCTTCCTGGGCCACAACTTCCATGTATTTGGGGAGAAGATTATATTTCCCATATGTGATCCTATTATAATGATAAAGAAAATTCCCGAAAGAGGAAATGATCTTCACATCAAGCTCCGGGGTCCATGTATCCAGACCCTTATGCTTGTAAATATTGAAAGGAATTTCTGCTAGGTTTTTGATCAGTTGTTCAATTGCCTCATGAACCATAGTCCCAATGATTTTCGGGTCGCCTGGTTCGGGTTCAAATTCTATCTCGTCTTTCCATCTATATTTATACGGCATTTGACATTTTTTGCGGGAAAGAGCCATGAATTGGCTCTTACTCATAAGGTTGGGATCTTTGTCGTATGCTCGTCGCTCTTCTGCCGTTCCGATTATCATGGATCTTTCACCACATGCATATTCTGAATGGACACAATTTTGTCATAAGGAATCTCCCGGCTGTTGTTTTTTAGTCCATTTCTTGGTTGGATCTTTATATGATCCTTGTTGAAAGTTATTATGCCATTGGTGGCTACTCCTCCATGAGTCACCACTCTTCCAAATTGCATTTATCTCAGCCTCTTAGTATTATCTTCTCCCACCACCTTGCGGGCATATTCAAAATCATGGCGATAAACATGTGTAGAAGTTCCGGTAATAAAAACTTCTACAAGTTCTCCTCCTGCCGGAAAGATTACTTTATCCACCATGTACTTGACAATCCCAGCCAGATTGGCCCAGATAGCTGCTACATCCCAGCTCCGATAGAGGCATTCCAGTCTTACCTGGTTGCCTCGAAGCTTCCGGAGCTGGAGCCATTGCCAGCATGGAACATCCCGCTCCCCGTTGAATCTTTCGGGATCGTAAATTGTGGCTACAATCCGGTTGCTCTGGATTTCTTCATCAAGGGACTGTTTCAAGGTTTCTCGGAGCCAGTCTGTCTGGTTATATTCCCCTTTCCATTCTTCAAGCTGGAGGGCGTAATGATAGACAAAATTCCGACAAAGTTCCAGGTCGAAGAATTCCTTCTGGTACTCAATCACCTTCTGTCCGGACCATGGGAAGTGTTTGGGTGTCTCACCCCGGTAGGCTCTTTCCAGAAGCTTTCCTGAACCGTGGAGGGTAAGGTGACCCTCCCAGGCAAACTTTTCTTCTCCGTTGTCTCCGAATACGAGTTTCTGTCCGGCATTACAAATGAACTTCAGAAGCTTATAATTGGCAGCATCCATATCTTGGGACGAAACTACAATGGCCGGGGTGGTTTCCTGAATAGGGATGTATTTGATTCCTGGGATTCCACTCATTCTTTTTTCTCCTGTATTGTGGCATTACGCGATTTTTCTTTCTGTATGACCGCATCATACCAATCCAGAATGTCAGCACTGGAAAGCTCCAGACCGGAATGCTGCTGATCATCGGGTCCAATATTAAGTGTGATCGAGTTCTTGGATAAGACCAGGTATGGATACTTCTTCTTCTCAGCCTCCTTGGTTATGATGGTTCGGGCACAATTAGCACATGTGACCAGGCTTTCATCATCTGTTGCGTGAATACTGTCTTTGATTTCAATTCCACATTCGGTCATTTCTTTCGTGTTTCTAAGATGAACTTTGGGTATATATTCTTTTCTTACCATGCTTAATCATTCCTTGTTTAATTTCGTCTTACAATTTGGACATTCATCATACGGTTCTGGATACATATCTCCACATTGGGGACAGTGCCAAATGGTGAGTTCTTTTCCATTTACTAAGGTATACGTCCCACCCTTTTTCCAATGGGCTTTTTTGGTTTGTTTGGGCCTTATATTGGAAGAAGCTCCTGGGATGAGGTTGGACTTGTTACGTCTTTTTACCATTAAGACTCCTCCAGAGGCCCGGA
>JAQVCP010000122.1 GCA_028689735.1 Hespellia sp.
TATTTTAAAGCATAGTCTTCGCTATGTCTATTTCTAATACACAAAAATATCTTCTTTTTTCAAAACTACCAAATATTCAATTTTCAATCTGCGTTGGAATTGGATTTTCTAATTCCGAGAACTTATTTAGGTGGTCACAGGTGTTCTGATCGGCGCCTCCCCGCAGCTGCCTGGTATTGGTCAATTGCTTTACTACGATTCCGATTACAGCGGCAGCGATGACAATGAGAACGGTAGGAACCGGAGAAAATGTGGCAAGCATAAAACCGGTCAGGAATAAAAATACTCCCAGCTTATCCACAATGCCTGCTTTTGCCATGGTAAGAACTGTATTGAACATCAGTGCACATACGACAATCCGGATGCCGGAAAGTGCGTGCAGGACGATTGGATTTGTCATATAAGGCTCCAGAATGGCAGCAATCAGAGAAATGATTATAATAGAAGGAGATACCATGCCAAGTGTTCCAGCGATGGCACCGGGGATTCCGTACTGCTCATATCCTATATAAGTGGAAGTGTTGACAGCAATGACTCCGGGAGTACATTGCCCGATTGCGTAGATGTCCAAAAGTTCGGTTTCATTTGCCCATTTCTTTTTATCTACGACTTCACGCTTTAACATTGGAAGCATGGCCATGCCCCCGCCAAAGGTCAGGATTCCAATGCGAAAGAAGGTTGCATATAGTTCCAGAAATTTTTTCATAATGTATCATCTCTCCTTTTTGATAGGAACTGCCCTTTTGCTTGTACCAGGAGAAGTTCCGGCTATAAAACTTTATCTTATGTGGTCTCTTTCTACCATATAGTATGTTACTATTTTACCACAGAATAAGCAAGAATCTAAAAAATATATAAACTGTGTTGACAAATGAAAATAGTAGTGTTATCTTAATACTCGTAAGATATTAGCACTCAAAAGATTCGAGTGCTAATAAATCAAAAAGAAGTAGGAGGTCCAGATGACAGCAGATTATGGTTTGAGTGAAAGAAAACTTGTGATTCTCCAAGCAATCATAAAGAATTATTTGGAGACAGGTGAGCCGGTTGGTTCCAGAACACTTTCCAAGTATACTGAATTGAATCTCAGCTCTGCAACCATCCGTAATGAGATGGCGGATCTGGAGGACTTGGGTTATATTATTCAGCCTCATACTTCGGCTGGTCGAATTCCTTCAGACAAGGGGTATCGCTTATATGTGGATATGCTGATGGAGGATAAAGAGCAGGAGATCATCGAGATGCGTGACAAGATGCTTGAGAAGGCAGACAAGATGGATAAGATGCTGAAGCAGGCGGCAAAGGTGCTTGCGACCAATACCAACTATGCAACAATGGTTTCAGCCCCCATTAACAGCAGGAATACTCTTAAGTTCATCCAGCTGTCGCAGGTAGATGAGAATCAGGTGGTCGCAGTGATTGTTCTGGGCGGCAATGTAATTAAGAACAAGATGATTGATGTGGGGGAGTCCCTTGGTAATGAGAATTTGCTGAAGCTCAATATGCTGCTGAATACGACGCTGAACGGAATGTCTGTCGAGGCAATCAATCTTGGCGTCATTGCAAGACTGAAGGAGCAGGCAGGGATACACAGCGAGGTGATCAGTCAGGTGCTTGATGCAGTTGCAGAGACCATACATGTAGAAGAAGATATGGAAATCTACACCAGTGGAGCAACGAATATCTTCAAGTATCCGGAGCTTACAGATAAGCAGAGTGCACAGGAGATTATCCATGCATTTGAGGAAAAGCAGCAGCTTACAGAACTCGTTACAGAAACACTGGCAAGTGAGGATAATCACGGAATCCAGGTTTACATTGGAGATGAGACTCCAGTGAAGACAATGAAGGACTGCAGCGTAGTCACAGCAACCTATGAATTAGGGGAAGGCATGAAAGGTACCATCGGTATCATCGGGCCGAAGCGTATGGATTACGAGAATGTGTTAAAATCATTAAAGATATTGCAGACGGAACTGGATGCTATTTATAAAAAAGATCCTGACACGTAATAGAATGTTTGAGAAAATAAAAAATAAGAACAGAAAGGTAGATCGCTCATGGATGATAAGAAGAACCAGGAAGAGATGGTAAAGGAAGCGGTGGAAGAAGCAAAAGCGAAAGCGGCAGAAGGAATCCAGGAGGAGACCGAAGCGTGTGCGGAGGCTGAGCAGACAACAGAGGAGACGCAAGAAGAGGCAACAGAAGAGACAGCAGATGATACTGAGGAAATCGAAGTAGAGGAAGCAGAAGAGAATCCGGAAGAAGCCGGAAAAGAAAAAAAAGAAAGAAAATTCGGCAGAAAGAACAAGAAAGATAAAAAGGATGAGAAAATCGAAGAACTGACAGACCGACTCACCAGACAGATGGCTGAATTTGATAACTTCAGAAAGCGTACAGATAAAGAGAAAACTCAGATGTACGAAATCGGAGCAAAGGACATCATTGAGAAAATTCTTCCGGTTGTAGATAATTTTGAGAGAGGTCTTGCAGCTGTGTCGGAAGAAGATAAGAGTCATCCGTTTATGGAAGGTATGGATAAGATTTACAAACAGCTGATGACGACACTGGAAAGTGTTGATGTGAAGCCAATTGAAGCGGTGGGCAATGAGTTCGACCCGAATCTCCACAACGCAGTGATGCATGTGGAAGACGAATCCCTTGGAGAGAATGTTGTGGCAGAGGAGCTGCAGAAGGGATACATGTACCGTGAGAGTGTTGTGAGACACAGCATGGTGAAGGTAGCTAACTAGAATATCAAGGGATGTTTTTTGAGCAAAGCCTTGAGGAACATCCAGAAAGATATATCACCTGGCAGCAGGTTTTATATATATGAATGAGCAAATTAGACAAATCATTATAAAGTAGGAGGATTTTATTATGGGAAAAATCATAGGTATTGACTTAGGTACAACAAACAGTTGTGTAGCAGTAATGGAGGGTGGACAGCCAACAGTTATCGCAAATACAGAAGGCGCAAGAACAACACCATCTGTTGTAGCATTTACAAAGACAGGAGAGCGTCTGGTAGGTGAGCCTGCAAAACGTCAGGCAGTAACAAATGCAGAGAAGACAATTTCTTCTATCAAAAGAGAGATGGGTACAGATCACAAAGTAGCAATCGATGATAAGAAATACTCTCCACAGGAAATCTCAGCAATGATTCTTCAAAAATTAAAATCAGATGCAGAGAGTTACCTTGGCGAGAAAGTAACAGAAGCAGTTATCACAGTTCCTGCATATTTCAACGATGCACAGCGTCAGGCTACAAAAGATGCAGGTAAGATCGCAGGCCTTGATGTAAAACGTATCATCAACGAGCCAACAGCAGCAGCACTTGCTTACGGTCTTGATAATGAAAAAGAGCAGAAAATCATGGTTTATGACCTTGGTGGTGGTACATTTGATGTATCTGTAATCGAGATTGGTGACGGCGTTATCGAAGTATTATCCACAGCTGGTAACAACAGACTTGGAGGAGACGACTTTGACCAGAAGGTTACAGACTACATGTTAGCAGAGTTCAAGAAGAACGAGGGTGTTGACTTATCAGCAGATAAGATGGCACTTCAGAGATTAAAGGAAGCAGCTGAAAAAGCAAAGAAAGAGCTTTCAAGTGCAACTACAACAAACATCAACCTTCCATTTATTACAGCGACACAGGAAGGACCAAAGCACTTTGATATGAATCTTACACGTGCAAAATTCGATGAATTGACACACGACTTAGTAGAGAAGACAGCAGAGCCTGTAACAAGAGCATTATCTGATGCAGGAATCACAGCTTCTGAACTTGGCCAGGTATTATTAGTTGGTGGTTCTACACGTATCCCGGCAGTACAGGACAAAGTAAAAACACTGACAGGCAAAGAACCAAGCAAGAGCCTGAACCCAGACGAGTGTGTAGCACTCGGTGCATCTGTACAGGGTGGTAAATTAGCAGGAGATGCCGGCGCAGGCGATATCCTCTTACTTGATGTAACTCCACTTTCTCTTTCTATCGAGACAATGGGTGGTGTAGCAACGAGACTGATCGAGAGAAATACAACGATTCCTACCAAGAAGAGTCAGATTTTCTCAACAGCAGCAGACAACCAGACAGCCGTTGATATCAACGTTGTACAGGGTGAGAGACAGTTTGCAAAGGATAACAAATCTCTTGGACAATTCAGACTGGATGGTATTCCTCCAGCAGGACGTGGTATCCCACAGATTGAAGTTACATTTGATATTGATGCCAATGGTATCGTAAATGTATCTGCAAAGGATCTTGGAACAGGAAAAGAACAGCACATCACAATCACAGCTGGATCTAATATGTCTGATGATGATATCGATAAGGCTGTAAAGGATGCAGCGGCATTTGAAGCTGAAGATAAGAAACGTAAAGAAGCAATCGATGCCCGCAATGATGCAGAATCCTTTGTATTCCAGACAGAGAAAGCCTTGAAGGATGTTGGCGATAAGATTGATGCAGGCGACAAGGCAGCAGTTGAGGCTGATCTGACAGCATTAAAAGAATTAGTAGAGAAGACACCAGCAGAAGAGATGACAGAAGCTCAGGTTGCAGAGATGAAAGCGGCACAGGAAAAATTAATGGAAAGTGCTCAGAAATTATTTGCAAAGGTTTACGAGCAGGCGAATCCACAGGGAGCTGCAGAAGCAGGTCCTGACATGGGAGCAGGCGCAGCAGGCCCGGCACCAGAAGGATTCAATGGTGATGATGTAGTAGACGGAGATTACAAAGAAGTCTAAACCTTTTAATAAAAGCGTTCTGCCAAGTTCGGCACAATCCGGATTTGGCAGAACCTTTGTACATTGTATTTGGGTGAATTTAGACGATTTTCCCGAATCTTTAGAAAAAGTAATTTGAAATGAAGGGGAATGCTATGGCAGATAAACGAGATTATTATGAGGTGCTAGGCGTCGATAAAGGAGCCGATGATGCAGCATTAAAAAAAGCATATAGAACTTTGGCTAAAAAGTATCATCCGGATATGAATCCTGGAGATGCAGAAGCTGAGAAAAAATTCAAAGAGGCATCCGAAGCGTATGCCGTATTAAGTGACCCGGATAAGCGCAGACAATACGATCAGTTTGGTCATGCTGCCTTTGAAAATGGCGGTGGCGGAGCTGGTGGCTATGGCGGATTTGATTTTAACGGCGCAGATTTCAGCGATATCTTTGGAGATATCTTTGGAGATATGTTCGGCGGAAGCAGTAGAAGAGGCGGCCGTGCAAGCAATGGACCAATGAAGGGTGCGAACATCCGTAAGAGCATCCGCATTACGTTTGAAGAAGCAGTCTTTGGCTGCGAGAAAGAGATGGAAGTTGTTTTGAAGGACCCATGTAAGACCTGTAACGGTTCCGGGGCAAAACCGGGAACCCAGCCTGAGACCTGCCCGAAATGTGGCGGCAAGGGCCAGGTTGTATATACTCAGCAGTCCTTCTTTGGAACGGTACAGAATGTGCAGACCTGTCCAAATTGTCATGGAACAGGTAAGGTTATTAAAGAAAAATGTGCAGACTGTGGCGGAACAGGCTATGTTTCAAGTAAGAAGAAAATTCAGGTTTCTATTCCGGCGGGTATTGACAATGGACAGAGCATCCGTATCCGTGATAAGGGTGAGCCGGGAGTAAACGGAGGACCAAGAGGAGACCTTTTGGTGGAAGTAACCGTATCGAGACATCCAATTTTCCAGAGACAGGATGTGCATCTGTTCTCTACCGCACCGATTACCTTTGCGCAGGCAGCTCTTGGCGCCGATGTGCGGATTAAGACGGTGGACGGTGAAGTGATTTACAATGTAAAGCCGGGAACTAAGACAGATACGAAGGTAAGACTGAAAGGAAAGGGAGTTCCATCCCTTAGAAATTCTTCAGTCCGTGGTGACCACTATGTGACACTAGTCATTCAGACACCGGAGAAGATGAGTGCAGAAGCAAAAGAAGCACTGCGCAAGTTTGATGAACTGACAGGGAATTCCCTGAATGTGGCGAATCCGCCATCCAAATCTGATGATACAAAATCTGAGTCGAAGGGTAAAGGAAAGAAAAAAGGCTTCATGGATAAGATGAAAGAAGCTTTTGACGAATAAAAGTAAAAAATGGGATGCAGAACCGACAAGCTCTTCTGTTGCCTTTCTGCGTTTCATCAAAAATGAAATTGATTCAAGCCATATAGGAGCAGTAGCCTTTCATCGGGTTACTGCTCCTTGTT
>JAQVCP010000039.1 GCA_028689735.1 Hespellia sp.
TGGTACGCCTAATTCACTTGCAACCTCATACTTGAACTTGTCCAAAGCACCTTTTGCTTCTGGAACGGCTGCCCTATTAGATGAACGACTTGTCATGATAACTCCTCCTTTTTGTAACATGTTTTTTGTTTGTTACAGTCATAGTATATGGAGAATTCCTTGTCTTACACTAGAAGTTCTTTCATGTTCTGACATTTTTTTCAAGTACAGAAGTCTTTCATATTTTACAGCTTTTAGTATAGCGGCTGAGAAACAGACGAACAGACAGTGCCATATATTTATTGGATTACAACGTTGTCTCCAGCAGTTTGTTCTGCATAAACTTTTCAAGATACTGTCCCAGTCTTTGATTCTCCGACTGTGTAAGTTCAGGATCTTCCTGGACCAGCTGCCTGGCGGCTTCACTGGCACGTTCAAGAATTCCGGCATCCTGATAGATGTCTGCCATGGTAAACTGCATGACACCGCTTTGCCGGATCCCGAAAATATCTCCGGGACCGCGAAGCTTTAAGTCTTCGCTGGCAATCTGAAAACCGTCATTTGAATGATTGAGAATATCCAATCGCTGTTTTGTCTCTTTTGATTTGGAACTACTCATAAAGATACAGTAAGACTGGTATTTTCCCCGTCCAACCCGGCCGCGGAGCTGATGGAGCTGTGCCAGTCCGAAGCGTTCTGCATTTTCAATCAGCATTACCGTAGAATTCGGTACATCAATTCCTACTTCAATGACGGTAGTAGAGACCAGAATCTGGATTTCATTTTTTTTAAATGTTTCCATGATTTCATCCTTCTGCTTTTGTTTCATTTTGCCATGAAGGATTCCGACTGTAATCTCATCTCCCAGTTCTTCCTGAAGCATCTGGGCGTAATCTGTCACATTTTCCACCTCCAGTGTCTCGCTCTCTTCTACCATCGGACAAATGACATAGCACTGCCGCCCTTCGGCAACCTGTTTGCGCATAAATTCATAAGCAGTTTTACGGTATCCGGTATCCACCACACAGTTTTTAATTGGAAGACGGTTTGCAGGAAGCTCATCAATGACGGAAATATCAAGATCTCCATATAAGATTACGGCAAGGCTTCTCGGTATGGGAGTAGCACTCATAACAAGAATATGTGGCGTGTTGCCCTTTCCGGCCAGCATTTCCCGCTGTTTCACACCAAAACGATGCTGTTCATCGGTCACCACAAGAGCCAGATTCCGGTAACTGGCTTTTTCCTGAATCAGTGCATGAGTTCCGATGATAATCTGACTTTCTCCACTTGCAATCCTTTCATATACCTCGCGCTTCTTCCGTGCGGTCATGGAACCAGTCAGCAGAGCGGCAGTCAAAGGAATGTGGTACTCATGCAGCATCCTGCTGATGGAAAGATAATGCTGGTTGGCAAGTACTTCTGTTGGTGCCATCAGCGCTCCCTGATAGCCGTTTAGTCCGACCAGCATCAGCGCAAGCAGAGCAACAATCGTCTTTCCAGACCCCACATCACCCTGAATCAGTCTTGCCATGACCTTCTCCCCAAACAGATCTTCCTGTATCTGCTGATACACTCGTTTCTGCGCGTGGGTCAGCTCATAGGGCAGAGCTTTGATAAAATCGCCTACCATAGGCTGAGTCTTGATTAAAAACTGATTTTTCATGAATTGATTTTCTTCTTTAGTCTTTCGGATTCCAAGAAGAAAAATTAAAAATTCCTCAAAAACCATACGTTCTCTTGCGGCGTAAAACTCTTCTTTATCTTTTGGAAAATGAATACCGCGAAGTGCCTCGTTATATCCCGACAGCCTGTACTGTGAAAGAATCTGTTCCGGAAGAATATCTGTTTTCTCTCCTGTTAGATCAAATGCCTGACGCATTGCTTTCATGATGGCGTTGTTCGTGATTCCGGAAGTCAGCGGATAAACCGGCTGTAGTGTATTCTGCTTCTGCCCATAAAGTGCACTTGGATAGAAAATCTCAGGATGCTCCATCACAAGTCCCTGTTTTTTTCGTACGATTCTTCCACGCAGTGTAATTACACCACTTTTGGGCAGTGTGCTGCGAAGATAAGGCATACGGAACCAGATAATCCGGAGTGCTCCCGTGATATCACGTATGGTAAGCGTGGTTACCTGCAGATTGCGGTTCTTGCTGACCTGGACTCTTCCATAGACCGCTCCGGTAACGGTCTGAATCTTTCCTTCTTCGATTTCGCTTAACAGAACCGGATCCTCATATACATCATATTCCCTTGGAAAATGCCGGAGTAAATCCCCAATGGTTACGATTCCAAGTTTTGCAAAAGCCTCCTGTGTCTTCGCTCCCACTCCCTTTAATTCATTTACCTGCGATTCTTCTCTCATTTATATTGTCCTCTTGATAAAAAAATACGGCACACATCTGCGAAAACTTTCACAGATATAAGCCGTATTTATTCTTACTGTTCTTCTTTTAATTATACATGTAAGCAGATTGCAAAAATCTACTTTGCCTCATTTTATTCGACAGACAAGACATAGTAATAAATCGGCTGTCCGCCCTCATGGGCATCCACATCCACATCTGGATAAAGTGCTTCTACTTCACTGGCAAAGTGCTCTGCATCTTCCCTGGTTACTTCGTCACCGTAATATAAACTAATTAATTCCGTGTCATCATCTACAAGCTCAGCAAGCATTTCCTTGGTTGTCTTATCAATGGAGGTGCCCACAGCAAGAATTCCGGCATCACCAATTCCCATGATATCGCCTTCATGAATCTCTTTATCGTCAATATGTGTATCGCGGACAGCGTAAGTCACTTGACCGGTCTTGACATTTTTGATTTCTTCATTCATGGTTTCTTCGTTGGTATCCACATCACAATCTGCAACATAATTGATGATTGCTGTGATTCCCTGCGGAACGGTCTTAGTCGGTATAACAATAATGTCCTTATCCTTCACAAGAGATTTCGCCTGGTTGGCAGCAAGAATGATATTCTTGTTGTTCGGAAGAATGAAAATATGGTCTGCATTGACATGATCGATGGCACTGAGCATGTCATCCGTACTTGGATTCATGGTCTGTCCACCTTCGATGATATAATCTGCACCAAGTTCTTCGAAAATCTGATTCATACCTTTCCCGATGGAAACGGCGATGAATCCAACAGATTTGCGTGGCTTTTTCTCAGCCTTCTGCTGTGCAGCAAGCTTTTCGGCATCTTTGATCAGCTTCTCCTGATGTTCTTCACGCATATTGTCAATCTTCATACGGGAAAGCTGACCATAGGTAAGAGCTTTCTGAATGGCAAGTCCTGGATCATTGGTATGGACATGGATTTTAACGATATCATCATCCGCTACGCAAACGATGGAGTCACCGATGGACTCAAGAAATGCCTTGAATTCCAATTCATCCTTTTCTGTAAATGCTTTTTCTGTCATAATGATAAATTCTGTGCAATATCCGAACTTGATATCAATGGAAGTGTCTGCACTCACCTTCGTCATTGTGGTTCCTGTGCTTGCAGCAATTGCGCTGTAATCGATTTCTTTGCCCAGGAAAGCATCATATGCTCCCTTGATAACTTCCAGAAGCCCCTGTCCGCCTGAATCTACTACACCTGCCTCCTTTAATACCGGAAGCATGTCCGGTGTCTTAGAAAGCACATATTCTGCATGTTCAATAACCTTTGGAATAAATTCTTCCAGATCGGTAGTTGTATCAGCAAGCTCCTGAGCCTTCTGTGCAATTCCCTTTGCAACGGTGAGAATGGTACCTTCCTTTGGTTTCATAACGGCTTTGTATGCTGTTTCTTTTGCACGTTCACAAGCCTGTGCGAGAATCTGGACATCGATTTCTTTATAGTCACGCACACCTTTTGTAAAACCGCGAAGCAACTGGGAAAGGATTACACCCGAGTTACCACGGGCACCACGCAAGGAACCGGAAGAAATTGCTTTTGACACTGCCATCATCTCTGGTTTATCGATGGCACTGACTTCCTTCGCCGCTGATAAAATGGTCAGTGTCATATTCGTACCGGTATCGCCATCCGGAACCGGAAATACATTCAGTTCGTTAATAAATTCTTTTTTAGCTTCAATATTCGCTGCACCTGCTAAAAACATCTTGGTAAGCAGCTTTGCATTTATGGTTTCTGTTGCCAACTTCCCTGTTCCTCCTTAATCGATTACTCTTACACCTTCAACGAAGATGTTAATTTTATCTACGGTCATACCTGTAAATTCTTCTACTTTATACTGTACATTGCTGATAAGATTCTCTGCGACAGAAGGAATATTCACCCCATAGGATACAATCACATGAAAATCCAGTTCTATATGGTTATCATCGGAAACCGCTACTTGAATACCGTGTGTAAGACTGTCCTTCTTCAACAATCTTACAAGACCATCCTTCATATTCACTGCTGCCATGCCAACAATTCCGAAGCACTCGACCGCAACGGTTCCGGCATATTTGGCAATCACTTCCGGATTAATGGTAATAATACCTAAATCTGTACTTACGCTTCCTTTCATATATATAACCTCCAATTTTAATCTTTTCGACTCATGTAATTAACATTTTCATTATACTATCAAATAGTGAATAATACAACCGGTTTTAGAGTGTCCTAAGACTGCCTACGGCTTACAAAACAAAAAGCACACTGCTTTCACAATGTGCCTTCTATCCATAATAAAATGTCTCACTATATGAAGCGTTCAGCGAATCTTTAAAATCCACTCTGCTACTCATAAGCTCCTGCAGACTAAGCCTAAGCTCTTTCTACTTTGCCTGACTTCAGGCAGCCTGTACAAACGTACATTTTCTTTGTAGCTCCACCTTCTGTTTTCACTCTAACTGATTTTACATTTGATTTCCACATTTTTGGTGTTTTTCTATGAGAGTGACTTACGCTGTTACCGAAGTGAGCACCCTTTTCACAAATAGCACATCTAGCCATGATTGCACCTCCTTAACGATCTTAATAGTCCAGTAATGGACTCACAACATGATTATTCTATCAGATACAATCTCAATTTGCAAGCATTAATTTTAAATATTAGAAAATATTAGCAACAAAACAAATTATATCCCACCAACAGACACACTAAAATAATAACTACCCCAACAAAAGTATTGGGCAGAAGCAACATTAGCAGCATACCAAGGGAGACAAAGAAAAGTGCAAAGCCGATGATCTTCTTCATGGAATTCCCTCTGAACTTTATTCCTGTTCCCTTTTAGTATATGCAAAACCAGGTGCTATTATTCTGCAACTGGATCATCTGTAGTATCTGCGGTACTTAAAATATCCATCACATCAGATTCGGTTACTTTATCTTCTTTTCTGGTTGTGAATCTATCGACCAGATCTGGAACCATATCCAGAATCTTTGTCATGGTGTCCTGATTCTTGATGTTGACCAGTTTGGTGCTGCCATCACGAATGACCAGAACGGCACTTGGCATCATCTTCCCCCCAAGTCCGCCGGCACCTTTATCCTTTTTATCACCGCGAAATGCTCCTGCCCCCACTGCAAAGGATACATCAATCAGAGGAACGATTATGGTTCCATCAATCTGAATGGCATCTCCTACAACTGTCTTGCTGGTAATTACGCTGTCCATTCCATGGAACAAAGCCTCTACTGTATTCTTGAAATTATTTTCTGACATTCTTGCTTCCTCCTTATAACTGCACTTTTAATTTTTTTCCATCTTTTATCGTGATTCTGATATTCTTATCCAATAGTAAACGCAGCCCGACGAGCACGAAATTGATCACACGGATTCTTCCTTTGATAGAAAGCGTTCCCTCGAGTGTTCGCTGATCAAAATCTGGTTCCACCGAAAAATTGCCGTTGGTCAGCGGGTAGAGCATACTGATTCCTGCAAGAATCTGTCCGGTGTGATAAGGATCCTCACATCCATAGTGCAGATAAGCGTTGAATTTTTTGGGGAGCAGAATCTTCAGAAAATGCTTCAGCTCTGAAATCACATGTCGGAAAGCATTCTGGTGAATCTCATTTTCAATAAATGCCTCGAGTAGTTCTTTTTTTTGTGATAATGACTCTATATTACCACAAATTTTATCGTATGTATATTTTATCTTTTTCCAAGTTTCTTTAAGCTTCTGTTCAATGCCTTGAAGTGCCGAAGCAATCTTGGCCCCTTTGTCAGAATGCTCAGTGTTTTCTTCCATTTTTTTTGTTTCGGGCTTTTTTTTCTCTTTCTCCTGAGACTCACCATCGGTTTTTTTCCAAGCATTAGAATTACCTTCTTTTTGGAATTCCTGTTCTGGCAAAAACACGTTAGAAGCCTTGGGGTCTGTGACAAGTTCCTTCTTTTCTGCATCTAAAGTCTCCTCTCTGACCGGCTCCTGTTCTATGGAAGCCTGCTGTTTCTCTGGAAAACTTGTTTTTTCCGGTTCCGGCATCTCATCCAATTGCCTTTCTAAAGCGGAATATTCCTCTTCGGTCCTCACGTCAGGAGATGCTTCCGATGTATCTTCTTCTGGGAGGTTGTTCATTTTTAAAAATGCGATTCGGACATTCCATTT
The DNA here is from genome assembly GCA_028689735.1 of Hespellia sp. GTDB lineage: Bacteria > Bacillota > Clostridia > Lachnospirales > Lachnospiraceae > Hespellia. The sequence continues at coordinate 6,540 of JAQVCP010000039.1, forward strand.
TAGCGTCTGCTCTTTATAAAGTATCTGTCCCGACACGAGATGCAGCAGCCAGGAAAAACAAATGCTTCCTTCCAGCGAATCCAAAGTCTGATTTCCTTTACCATCCAGACGATAACGAAGGGGAACCAGCAGCACAATGCATACAAGAAGTAAGAAAAGACCAAGGAGAACCAGAAGTATGATCCCTATTATTTTTAATATCAGTAATAAAATATGCAGCATATACCACCTATTCTTTCCAATGCAGTCGTCACTCTGCTCTCACCGACCTGTTTCGCTTGCAAAAGCAATCCTAATCAGCGTCGATGTTCCAGAAATTCTCGTGCATTCAATGTTCCAGTTTCATCATATACTTCTTTCATGATTTTCTCAACCAGAAAAATAGCTTCATCATAGCCGTCTGCGATTCCTACTACGAAGTAAGAGGGCTTACGGAAGATTTTCTGCTTGAGCAAAACAGAATCAAAAAATTCCAGCTGGTTGTGTTCCCCATGGGGAAGCGTAATCAGATACACGTCGGTTTGAAATTTGTGTTCTAAGATTTTCCGGATGGTCTTTTCTTTTTTCTTCTCAAAACGTTCACTTACATATAAATTTCTATAAAATTCTATCTTCATACGATACCTCTAGTAGTAATAGGAATCCAAAATCTGTTTTGTGATAGGAACAGCTCTCGCTCCCGAGTCACCGTCATAGCCTTCAACAATAACACTGATCACAAGCTCGGGATTGTCGACATTGGTGAATCCAACGAACCAGGAATGACTTTTATCTTTGTCACTGCTGTATTCTGCGGTACCTGTCTTACCGGCTACGCTGTAGGATTCTCCACTGAGCAAGGTGCCGGTTCCCTCGCTGACTACGGCGCTCATGTATTCCTTGAGCTGTGCGGCCTCATCCGCAGTCATCAGTTGTCCGTAGCTTTTGGGAACAGTACTGTCAATCTGTGTGCCGGTATAATTGGTAATCTGGCTCACCAGATAAGGCTGCATCAGCGTCCCTCCGTTTGCAGCGGCCGAGGCAATCAGTGCCATATGGTAGGGACTGACCAGAGTTTCACCCTGTCCCATAGCGGTCATCATCATTTCTGCGGAACCGGAGCTCTCAGTGATATTGAACTTACTGGTCGAGGTGCTTAGGGGCCCTGGGAGTTTTTCGTTGAATAATAATTCCTTGGCAGTTTTCGCATAGGAAGTCTTATTCAGAGAAAGTCCTATGTTGGCGAAAGAAGCATTGCAGGAATTGGCAAAGGAACTTCTTAAATCCTCTAAACCATGTACCGTACTGTCGAAACAGTGAATGGTGGTTCCATCCGCAGTGATTTCTCCTGCACAATCATAGGAATAGGCAGCATAGTTGCTGTCTTCCCGCATAAATTCCAACGCTGTCACAATCTTAAAGGTGGATCCCGGAGCATAGGCACCCTGTGTTGCACGATTGAGAAGTGTGCTGTTACTCTCCTCGGAATTCAGGTACTCCCAATCTGCATCCACTGAGTTGGGGTCATAGGAAGGACTGGAAACCATAGCCAGAATTTTTCCTGTTCCCGCTTCCATGACAACAACAGCTCCTTTGTTACTTCCGAGCGCATCATACGCTGCCTGCTGGAGATTCGCATCCAATGTGGTAACAACTGTATCACCAGTATTTTTCTGATTCTTCATCTCATTGATGATTTTTTCTACAAAAAATGAATTGGAGGTCAGAAGGTCAAAATTCTCCACAGATTCCAGCCCGGTCTTTCCATTTGCGGAGGCATATCCCACAACATGGGAAAATACATTTCCATAAGGATAATACCGGGTTTCATTGCCGGCATCATCCACCTGTGTCTCGGCGAGTACATTGCCATTGGTGTCCACAATACTTCCCCGGACAATACGGTCTGCAAAGGAATCCTGTCTTTTATTGTAAGGGCTGTTTATGACATCTGCGCTCAGAAATACATTAAAATACACAATATAGCCCATCAGTCCAAAGAACAACGCAACAAAAATATATGTTACTCTAGCGAATTCTTTGTTTCTCGATTTCGTCGAACTTTGTTGTTTTTTTTGCTCTTTTTTTGTTTGTGTCTTTGACGCTGCGATTTGCTTTCTGCGGCGCTCTTCCTGGGACATCTCGTAGCTCCCTCTCTTCTTTCTTTCTTTCAATGATCTCTTCCTCGTCTTCTCTTAAAATATACAAGCCTTGAATGATACCAAACATAATCAATGTACTGAGTACGGAACTTCCACCATAGCTGACAAGCGGCAGCGTAACACCTGTAGAAGGTATGAATTTGGTGACACCGCCAATCATCAGGAACACCTGAAAAATATAACAGGTCCCAAGTCCCAGTGCAATTAATTTATAAAATTGTTGTCTGATCTGCATCGCAATATTCAAAAACATAATGTAGCAGCTCAGGCAGACCAGGATGATACAGAGTGCAAAAATTAATCCCATTTCCTCTGAAATTGCCGAGAAGATAAAGTCTTCCTCCGCTACCGGAATCTGGTTGGGCATTCCCTGGAAAAGTCCCATTCCAAACCAGCTTCCCGTGCCGATTGCAAATAGCGACTGTGCTACCTGATAACCGCCGTTGTCATAGACGGCAAAAGGGTCTTTCCACACGGTCACACGGGTCTTTACATGGGAAAACAGATGATAGGAAACCACTGCTGCGCCACTGCCTGCCAGCATTCCGGAAAACAGATACAGCGGATTCCTTGTGGCAACATAAAGCATTACCAGATAAACAACAAACATAATCAGTGCCGCTCCTAGATCACGGGAAGCCACCAGAACCAGCACATGGAGCGCTGCGACGATGGTCGTCTTGACGATATTCTTGAATTCCGTTGATTCTCTCAGGCTGGATGCTACATAGAACACGAAAAGGATCTTCACGAACTCAGAGGGTTGCACACTGATTCCGGCAATCGTAAATCCAAGTTTCGCTCCATAGGAGGTCTGCCCGATAATTGCAACCACAGCCAGTGAGGCAAGACCCACTCCGGCATAGACATAAGTCCATTTTCGAAGGAATTTCAGCTTCCGAATCAAAACAGGGACAATAAGACTGACCGTTACTGATACGCCTACAATAATATACTGTTTTACTGCCTTTGCAAAATCCAGTCTTGAAATCATGATAAACCCAATACAAAGCAGCATACACATATTATTCACAACCAGTCTTGAAACCTTTGGATAGATTCCGGTGTACAAGGTAATAATCGCGATCAATAAAATCACCTGTGCTGCATAGAAAAACAGCATCTGCATTTCTCGTGTATTCAGATACATGACTAGATATGCCATGAAATGAATCACGAACATCAGGATATTTTGACGAAGCAGTATGCTCTTCTTTCCCTCTACACTGTGCTGTACAAACACAGAAAAGCAGGAAAAAGTATAGACGGTCATTAGGATGACCATCATGTATTTTGATAATTCTGTAATGATATTTGTCAATTTTTCACCTACTTAATTCCTCTGTTAAAATGTCCCCTTGTAAATTCCACTCCTATGGAGCCTGCATCCGCACCTTCAGAGAAGCTGGCAAGATAGCAATCCAATACCTTTTCTGTGTCCACTTCATTCTCTAGGGTAAAGTCAAGGCGAACTGCACGGTTCCTCAGACTTTCTACCTCAGATTTTCTGTCCGCTAAAAATAATGGTGCACAGTTATATATTACATTATAACAGTAATTACAATCATTTTTTATGTAAAATTCTTTTTGATACCTGTCTTTTATTGTCAAAAGTCCGGCAGTATGATCACAGAATCGTGTGGTATTTTTTACACACTGGGCTGAGACCATCATTGGAAGATACCCATATACGATCTGTGTTCCATGCTCTGCAAGAGCAAGCTGCTTTAATTCATGGTAATTGAGTTCAACCGGAGCCGTAAATTCCCGGATTCCTTCCTTCTCCCAGAATTCTCTTGCAAATGCATTGAATACATAAAGGTTATGATCAAGGACCATGTTTTTTTTGTAATGATGCACTGCCAGAAATTCATAGCTCTCATAATTGCGAAGCAATACTCCGTCTATTGGAAGGGCTAAAAACTTCTCGTAATTATTTTCATAATTCAAAATTGCCGGTTTACGGAAAATCCGTGGCATAGCAAGATAAATTTCTTTCTCTTTTTGTATGGCGCGCAGTTCTGACTGTATCCACTCATCCTTCAAAATGTCAGAGGAAACAGAAGTGTCTACGTAGATCCTCACTACATCCTTTTTCCGGCTTACCACCTGCAGTTGTTCTTTCGTTTCGACGCAGCAGTGGATCTGTGGGACTTCACTAATAGTTTTTTTGATTATTCCGGATTGTATACACGTATTCAAGCTTTCAATTTCCTGCATTTCTCTGCGATAGGATTCACATATTTTATCAGAAAGCATGAGCATTGCGGTTCTTCTTAGTTCGTTCAGCTGCTGCATTGGAAGAAAGACTCGTCCTTCCATAAGGATGGATAGACTTTCAAAATAAAACTCCATATTCCCTGTTTTTTGCATCTGCCTGCGTACCCGCTCTTCCATCATCGGCTGATTCTTTGCCATATCTACGATCTCCCCATGGATTTCACAAGAGACTCCATCCTTACTCAATGCCAAAACTGCCGGTTCACCAACACAGAGCCGAAGCTTTCCGGCAATGGGTGACTGATGATGCCTGGTCACATACTGCTGCTGGACTTCATCCAGTAATTTTTGATTCCGAATACGATGTAGTATGGTTCCTTTATTGTATTTGTGACCTTTGGGAGCGATGATTGTGAGATTATCCCCTTTGTTCAAATCCTGACCCAGTGTATAGTTTCCTTTTTGGCTGTCCAACTCGAGGATGTCCCCTTTGTTCATCTGGGTAAGTGCCTGGACGGTAAGCTCCCGTCCTTTTTGACCTAGCACCCTCACTGCCGGAACACCAGCATGATTTGAGCGTTTTTTTGTAATCATCTCAGCGCCATTATGTTTGTGGTAATAGCCAGAATCAAATCCTCCGCGATTATAAATATCCATGAGCATTCTTTTATCATTCTCATCTACATGGAAATTTTCTCGTCCTGCTTCAAAATACAAATCCGTATATTTGCGGTACATGCTGGTAACAGCCGCAACATATTCCGGTTTTTTCATACGTCCTTCAATCTTTAAGGAGTAGATTCCATGTTCAATTAAATCCGGGATATCATCCAATGTACAGATGTCCTTCAGACTCAGTATATTTCCATGTACTTTTGTCTCCTTTACTTCATAAGGCAGGCGGCAGGGTTGCGCACACTGTCCACGGTTTCCGCTTCTCCCACCAATCAGACTGCTGAACAGACACTGTCCTGAATAACAATAGCAAAGCGCACCGTGAACAAAACTTTCAACTTCCAGACCTGTCTCATCTACAATCTCTTTGATTTCATCCAGCTGGAGTTCTCTGGAGGTGACAATCCTCTGAACGCCTTTTTTTTGAAACAGTTTTGCTCCTGCCACGTTTGTAATAGTCATCTGGGTACTGATATGAATATCAATTTCAGGAAAATACCGTTTGATAAATTCCACAACTCCCACATCCTGAACAATAACGGCATCCAGTCCCTGTGCATAAAACGGTGCAAGATATTGATAAAGTTCTGTCTGGATTTCTTCGTTTTTCAAGAGCGTATTCACGGTCAGAAACAAGCGGCATCCGTGTAGATGGACATAATCAATTGCCTCTAATAATTCTTCCTGAGAAAAATTCTCCGCAAAAGCTCTGGCTCCGAACTGGCAGCCTCCCACATAGACTGCATCTGCACCTGCTGCGACCGCTGCTTTCAGACTTTCGTAAGAACCTGCCGGTGCCAGTACCTCTATTTTTTTATTCTGCATTGTGTTCTCCTATTTTGCTTCATTTTCTGAATCAGCGAAAACAAACCGCCTCTTTTCAGATAATATCGTTAAAATAGGCTGTCAAAAGACAGCCTATTTCCTACGATTTTTCATCTCTGTTTCAAGTTTTACAATCTGCATCTGCAAATCGTTATTCTCTTCTTTCATCTTTGTAAGTTCTTTTTCGGCATTCTCAAGCTTAATCTGAACGGAGATTAACTCGTGCTTCAGGTCATACATTTCTTTATCCTTCAACTCAATATCACTTTCCAGAGAATCACCTTGTTTCTTCGCCTTGAAGTAATCATCTGCAATATTCAGTGCTAACAGGACATTCCTTGTGTCAGCGCTCTGCTTTCGATATCCCTCACTGTTGGTACACTCTGTAATCTTATGATTCAAATATGTAGAGACTCTCTGGAGATATTCTTCTCCTTCAAATCCACTTAATGTATAAACTTTTCCGCCGATTAAGACTTCTGTATTATGTTTTGCTGAGCTCATAACACCCTCCTCGCGACTTTATATTTGCTATTATAAACTATCTAATCACAAAAACCAACCATTTTATGCATTTTCTTAGGGATTTTCATAGAGAATCCCTAAATGATGATATGCATTTTCGGTTACCACACGTCCTCTCGGTGTCCTTTGGATAAATCCATTCTGTAATAAATATGGCTCATAGACATCCTCAATGGTGCCGGCATCCTCTCCGATGGATGCCGCAAGTGTCTCGAGTCCCACCGGACCACCGGAAAATTTCTGTATCATCGTCAACAGAATATTACGGTCAATATTATCCAGACCATATTGATCTACATCCAGTAAGTCCAGAGCAAAATTCGCCACTTCCTGAGTAATGATGCCATCATACTTTATCTGTGCAAAATCCCGGACTCGTTTTAGTAATCGATTTGCCAGACGTGGTGTCCCTCTGGAACGTCTGGCAAGTTCCATGGCCCCCTTCGGATCAATCTTGACATCTAATACCTGGGCAGAGCGAAGTACGATACTCTGCAATTCTGCATCTGTATAGAATTCCAGCCGGTTGATCACACCAAATCGATCTCTGAGTGGTGCCGATAGCATTCCGGCTCTTGTCGTTGCCCCGATAAGGGTAAACTTCGGAAGATCAAGACGAATGGATCTTGCTGTGGCGCCCTTTCCAATCATAATATCAATGCAAAAATCTTCCATCGCCGGATACAGGACTTCTTCTACCTGTCTGTTGAGCCGATGAATCTCATCCACAAACAGGATATCTCCGTCGGAGAGGTTGTTGAGGATTGCTGCCATCTCTCCCGGTTTTTCGATTGCGGGTCCTGAAGTAATCTTGATATTTACTTTCATTTCATTTGCAATGATTCCTGCAAGTGTCGTCTTTCCAAGTCCCGGAGGCCCATAAAAGAGAACGTGATCCAGCGATTCACCTCTCCCTTTGGCTGCATCAATATAAATTTTCAACGTCTCCTTTGCCTTTTTCTGCCCTACATAATCAGCAAGGAGCTGGGGTCTTAAATGATTCTCTATCTTAAGATCTTCTTCCAGATTTTCTGTTGTTATTATCCGTTTATTCATAGCTTCCTCTTATCTTAAAACATCATATGCTTCAATGCTTCTTTTAATACTTCTTCCACCGTTCCCTCCTGAATGCCGGTGGCCCTGACTGCCTTCGCACTTTCTGTGCTGCCATAGCCAAGTGCAACCAGTGCCTGAATCGCTTCGCTCTGAATCTCTCCATTTCCGGATGGGTTCGAAGATATCGCATCGTCTGATGCCGGATGAATCATCTCTTCAATATCCAGCTTATCCTTGAGTTCAATAATTAATTTTTCTGCCGTCTTTTTTCCAATGCCCGGCGCAGCCGAAATTGCCTTCACATCACCGGCAAGCACCGCAAAACGCAGTTCGTCCGTGGTCAGCTGGGACAGAATGCTAAGACCACCTTTGGGGCCGATTCCGCTTACCCCAATCAACAGGCGGAATACGCTCAGATCATCTCTGGTCAGAAAGCCGAACAGCTGCATAGCATCCTCTCTGACATTCAGATAAGTATGAAGTTTGACTTCATCCCCAATGCCTGGAAGCATATTCATGGAATTCGGAGGCATGAATATGCCGTATCCCACACCCTGGACATCTACGATCACCTTATCCGCTTCCCGATCGACCAGTTCTCCTTTAATATATGAAATCATCTATATACTCCTTTTCTATAGCCAAGTTAATCTTTTCAATACTTCATTGGAAATGATCCCAATCACAAACCCTGTAAGCAAACCGGCAATCAGAAGAACGGGCAGGTAGTAACCGACCTGATAGGTCTCAACCACAAGCATCGCAACAATCAGCTGGCCGATATTGTGAAAGACCCCGCCCGCCATACTGACGCCCATCACACTGAACCGCCCGCTTTTTTTCAAGGCGGTCATCACGGCAAGACTGAGCAGTGTTCCAGCTAGACTGTAAAGAATGCTAAACATACTTCCAAATAGGAATCCAGCCAGGACCACCCGAACAATAGATAATACAGCAGCCTCTCTTCCACTCAATTTGTAGATTGCAACCACAATAATTAAATTGGCAAGCCCGAGTTTTACTCCAGGAACTCCAAAGGAAATCGGAATCAGAGTCTCCACATAGCTGAAAATCAATGCCAAGGCTGTAAACACACCATAATACGCCACTTTATTTTTCAATGCTGGTCCTCCTAATTTGTAACTGCATCATATTCTGCCTCTTTTTTGCTGATGACAGTCACTACCACCTTATTGGGCAGACAGATAATACTCTCACCATTCCTTGAGACAGCCTTTTGATGGACGCATAGCAGATCCGGACAATTAGCATCCGTCATATCTGCTTTATGATTCTCTATTGTTAAGGTGTTCGTCTGATTAATCTCCAGCTTCTGATCTTTATCCAAATCATAGATGCCATAGAGTGTCCCATCAACTGTTACTTCTACTTCTGCATCCGCTGATTGTCCGCGGAACATATTCCATCCAAAGATTGCAGCCGCGGCAAATACAATCACTGCGATTAATATCATGTCATTTTTTTTCATATTCAACCTCATTGCTTTACATTCTATCACATCGTTCTTCAAGATGCAATCATGTGTTCGATTACATCCTTGTGAAAACGTAAAGTAAAGGCACACCTTTATAGAAACGGTGTGATTACATTTGTGCAGAAACATTTTCGGACACTTGTCTGCTCCCACGCCATGAACTCTGCGCTTTACTTTCCTGTAAAAAATGATATAATAGCTTGATAAGTTTTGCAAATAATTTTGATAATATACGAGGTGTGACATGAAACGTTTTTTAGCTATTTTACTTTGCATCTGTACACTGACATCTCTGACAGGATGTCAGCGTACGGTCTCAAGTGAACCAATCTCTGTTCAGGATATGCTCTTTGATACTATTATTTCTATAAAAATATGGGGGACTGATGACACTGCACTTTTAGATCATTGTATTGAAATGTGCAAAAAGTATGAACAGACTCTGAGCCGGACAATTCCGGATAGTGAGATATCACAGATTAACAATGCAGGAGGTTCCCCTGTGAAGGTATCAGAAGAGACGGCAGCTGTTATAAAGAAGGGACTGGAGTACGGTGACTTGTCTGATGGTCGATTTGATATTACCATTGCACCACTGAGCATACTCTGGGATTTCAAAAACAATACCGGTGTTGTACCGAGCGAAACAGACATCACCGAAGCCAGAAGCCACGTCAATTATAAGAATGTAACCGTGGACGGCAACACCGTCACTTTATCTGACCCAAAGGCAGCAATTGATCTTGGCGGTATTGCAAAGGGATATATCGCAGACCAGTTAAAGAAGTATCTGGAAAGTAAAAATGTAACAAGCGGGCTCATCAGCCTTGGTGGCAACATCGTCACAATTGGAAGTAAGATAGACGGCTCTGACTTTAACATCGGAATTCAGAAACCTTTCGATGAGCAAAACAGTGCAATCACCAGTGTACAGGTTTCTGACAAATCGGTGGTCTCATCCGGAGTTTACGAGCGCTATTTTAAAGTGGATGATAAGCTCTATCACCATATTTTAAATCCGTCTACAGGATATCCTTATGATAATAATCTGTTGGAAGTAACCATTCTTTCCGAACAGTCGGTAGATGGAGATGCACTCAGTACAACCTGCTTTGCAATGGGGCTGGAAGAGGGGATGGCTTTGATTGATTCAATGGATGGAATAGAAGCTATTTTTGTAACTGATGATTATGAACTTCATTACACCAACTAATCGTAATGCATCGCACACTTGAAATGGTGCTCTGCTGGACGATTAATAAAATGAATACGAACTTACGCCACTTATCTCTGCAAACACAAAAGCCAAAAGCATCAGTCCCCAAATAATTCCTTTCAAAATCAGGATTGCTCTCGCAAATTGCTTCCGATTGGTATTCCCAGATTTACTGAACGCCCAGATAAACTGCATCACGATTCCAACACACGGAATTCCCGAAAGAACCAAGATGATAATCCAGTCTCCCAGTGTTGTCGGTGAGTCGTCCTGTGACCGATTTGCAACAGATGATTCTGCCGCTGCAGAATATGGGACTGTAGTGGTCTCTCTTGCTGTATTATTCTCTGGAGCAACATCTACATACTCGTAATGTATCTGTGAGACTGGGACTGCGTGATCTTCGATTTCAATATTCTCTGCGGAGGATGAAAGTGGTATGTTTTCTTTCAGTATGAAATCAGTTTCGGGGGGCTCTGCCTTTTCCGAATGAATGTCTTTATAGCTGTTATTTCTTTGATATTGACTCATTTTATCCATTGTAAGTCGACCTCCTTGTATTCTTTACTGAATATACATCTATTTTATCACTGTGCGAATCCACATACAACGAATATTCTGTGAACTATCTGCGAAAAATGTGCGTACAGATTGTCCGGATAATACTGCATTGGCCAGGTATCCGGAAAAAACCGATACATTCTCCAAATATAAAAAATCAGAAATGCAATCAAGGCTGCTATTGTTAATTTCTTCAAAATACGATAACTTTTATGCAGAAAGTACCTGTTTAGTCCATAAAAAAATAAAAATACAATAAGTATATAGATAAATGGATTCAGTTCCCATGCGGTATAAAAGTTCCCCTTTAGTATTGAAAATCCGGCTCTTGTCATTCCGCACGCCGGACAGGGAATGCCTGTAAGAATTACAAGTGGACATGTACTGTAAAAGAAATGTTTCAGAAGAATAAAATACATAAGTATCGCAGCAATCGCAAACTTCATGTCTTTTATATCCTGCCACATTAAATAAAACGTCTTTTTTATAATATCATTCACATCCCTTCTATTTTCCTCGTTTCACAAATAACAATAAAAAATCATGTATGCTTCGTAAACAAATACTTCATCTTCAATAAATAAAGACCAGGGAATGTGCCTGTGATGCATTCCCTGGTCTTTCTATGAATCTCCTACTGAATAATCTTCTTCGGACATTTTTCTGCACATTTACCGCAGTTCGTACACAAGTCATAATTAATGTGGGCAATATTATCTTCCACAGTAATTGCACCAGCCTCACATACACGCTCGCACATACGGCAAGCAATACATCCGACTTCGCATGCGGAGATAACCATCTTGCCTTTCTCCTGGTTGACACAACGTACACGATGTTTCTGCTCGTATGGTACTAATTCAATCAGATGCTTCGGACAAACAGCGATACATTTTCCGCAGGCCTTACAAGCTTCCTGATCAACAACAGCAACACCGTCAATGATATGAACCGCGTCAAAAGGACAAGCCTTTACACAGGTACCATATCCAAGACATCCATAATTACATGATTTTGGACCACCATTTTGAACGAAGCTCATCATGACACAATCCTCAACGCCTGTATATTCATAGTCTGTCTTTGCTTTATTGCAGTCACCGGCACATTTTACAAATGCAGTCTGACGTACCTGTTCACCGACTTCCTGCCCCATAATTGCAGCAACCTTCTCAGCAACCGGAGTACCACCAACCGGACAGCCACCGACTTCTGCCTCACCTCTTGCAATTGCAGCAGCAAGACCGGAACATCCTGCAAATCCACAACCACCACAGTTGTTTCCCGGGAGAACGCCTAAGATGGCTTCTTCCCTCTCATCTACTTCAACCGCAAATTTTTTACCTGCAACGCCTAGGAAAACACCGATGAACAATCCGGTTCCACCTACAATAGCTGCAGCTATCAATATCCCTGAAATACTCATATCTAGTGCCCTCCTATATTAATCCGGAAAATCCGAAAAATGCGATTGCCATCAGTCCTGCTGTCAAAAGTGTAATTGCGGATCCCTGGAATGCTGTCGGAACATCGTTATATTCTGTCTTCTCACGGATACCTGCCATAATTACGATAGCAATGGTAAAACCAACTGCTGTTGCAAAACCATTGACAACACTTGATAAGATTCCATATTCTTTCTGAACATTTGTTAATGCAACACCAAGTACAGCACAGTTTGTTGTAATTAACGGAAGATATACACCCAGTGCATTGTAAAGCGGTGGCATTGATTTCTTGAGGAACATCTCAACAAATTGCACAAGACATGCGATTACAAGAATGAAAACAATTGTCTGCAAATAAGAGAAGTTCAATGGAACCAATATAAATTTGTAAATCAAACTTGTGCAGAGTGATGCCAATGTGATAACGAACACTACTGCTCCACCCATACCTGCAGCAGTCTCTACTCTCTTGGAAACTCCGAGGAATGGACATAATCCCAGAAACTGGCTAAGTACAACGTTATTTACCATAGCTGAGCCAATAGCAATAATCAATAATTCTTTCATCTATACTTACCCCCTATTCTTTCTCTGTCTTTTGGTCTTCTGGTTCAACTTTATAGAACGCTCCATGACCACCGCATGAGGAATTGCCACAAGAAGCACAGCCACCTTCATTACATCCAGAAGCCGCAGGTGCTTTTTTCTTTGTCATGATCTTGTTGCGCGCTGCTGTCAGGAATGAAAGTACAAAGAATGCACCTGGTGCCAAAACAAAGATTGTAATTGGAGTATAAATGGTCTCAGGAAGTACTGTGAATCCAAATAATGCACCGGAGCCAACTAATTCTCTGAAACAACCAATCAAAGTCAGGCTGAGCGTAAATCCAAGTCCCATACCGATACCATCAAAAATAGATGGAAGAACCGGGTTCTTGGAAGCATAACTCTCTGCACGACCTAAGATGATACAGTTCACTACAATCAACGGAATATAAAGTCCAAGTGAATCATAAAGAGAAGGAACAAAGCCTTCCATTAAAAACTGTACAATCGTTACAAATGAAGCAACAATTACGATAAATGCCGGCATACGTACTCCATCCGGAATCACTTTCCGGAGAAGTGAAATCATCATATTCGACATAATCAGTACAACTGTTGTCGAAAGTCCCATACCGAGACCATTAATTGCTGATGTTGTAACGGCCAAAGTAGGACACATACCAAGTACTAAAACAAATGTAGGGTTCTCTTTGATAATACCGTTATATAATCTTTCCATACATGTTCCCATTAGTTGCTTCCTCCTTTCGCTAATACTTCCTGATAATATACTAACGCAGCATTGACATCATTTGTCACCGCATTGGTAGTGATTGTTGCACCACTAAGTGCATCGATCTGATTGTCCGCTGAAGCACCTGTCTTGGTGTATTCAAACTGTTCAACAGCTTTATCTTTGAATTGAGCCTGCCAGTCAGCAGCTGTTGCCTGCATGCCAAGACCTGCTGTCTCGCTGATGGAAAGGATTGAAATTCCTTTTACCGTCCCTTCGGCGTCAATACCCGTAGAAATCTTGATGTCGCCGCCATATCCTTCTTTAGAAGTTACGGTAACAACATAACCGATCGTCTCTCCGCTTGCGTCCTGTGCAGCAACAACTTCATCAACAACATCGGAAAGCTTATGATCGTCCATGAGCTTCTGGGCTGCATCTGCATCGAAGTCTTCGTATGGAACAAATTCTTTTGCATCTGACATAACAGACTTGTAAGCCTCCTGTTTGGCGTTATTCTGTGCCGTTGCAATTGGAGCCTTTGTCACTTCATAAACAAGACCAAGAAGCAGACCGGATATAACAGTAATTGCAGTAAGAATAATTGTGTTTTTTACGATTTTATTCATTATTTTTCTCCTCCTTTACCAAAAGGTTTTGGAAGGGTAACTCTCTCAATAAGAGGTACTAAAAGGTTACTGAAGATAATTGCATAAGATACGCCTTCTGCTGAACCACCAAACAGTCTGAATAAGCCAGTCAGACAACCAAGACAGATACCATATACAATCTGTCCTTTTTTGGTAATCGGTGATGTCACATAATCAGTGGCCATAAACCATGCACCAAGCATCAAACCGCCACCGCAAAGGTGAGCTGTGATATACTGAGCATCAATTCCATGTCCTCCAAAAATTGTAATAAAGACTACAAATGTCACGATGTATGTACCTGGAATTCTAAGATCAATAACTCCCATCAATAACAGGAAGATTGCTCCGACCATAATTGCGATAACGGATGTTTCACCGATGGTTCCTGCAGTAGTACCAAGCAGCATATCCATCGTATTTACAGCCTCTCCTGCTTTTAAAGAAGCAAGTGGGGTTGCTCCTGTCACTCCATCATATACGAAGTATGTCATCTTTCCTGTAAAGGAAATCAGAAGGAAACATCTTGCTGCAAGTGCCGGGTTCATAAAATTCTGACCCAGGCCTCCAAATAACTGTTTTACAACGATAATTGCAAAGACTGCACCTAACGGTCCCATCCAGTACGGGAGTGTCGGTGGAAGATTCAATGCCAATAATAGACCGGTTACAACTGCACTGAAATCACCAATTGTGATATCCTTGTGCATTAGTTTTTCATAAACAAATTCAGCCAGCACGGCGGTTGCGGTTGTAAGAACAATATTAATCAATGCCGGCATACCGAAATTATAAATTCCAAAAAATGTGGCAGGCAGTAAAGCGATTGTTACCATTAGCATAATATTGCTGCTTGTTACTTTATCACGCACATGCGGTGAAGATGATATATTATAATTTTCACTCACGTTTAGTTCACCTCTCTCTTATTTTTTCCTATTAGCTAACGCAATCTTTCTCATAGAACCAATGGACTGTTTTAACTGTCTCTTTGCAGGGCACACATAGCTGCATGAACCGCACTCTACACATTCTAAACCATTCTGTTTTGTGAACGAATCTTCATCGTGGCGTTCCGCAAAATCAGCCAGTCTTGAAGGGATGATTCTACTAGGACAGACTTCAACACAGCGTCCACAATTAATACATGCAGATGGTTTCAATTTTGCAACAACATCTTCTGTAAAACCAAGGATAGAAGAAGATGTCTTTGTGATTGGTGTATCCAATGTAAACATACTAAAGCCCATCATTGGTCCGCCGGAAATTACTTTTTGCGGCTGTGTTTTGAATCCGCCGGCTGCCTCAACAACTTCCGCCTGATTCATTCCAAACAAAACCTTGAAGTTTCCAGGATTCGCAACAGCATCACCACTTACTGTAACGACACGTTCCATAGATGGTCTTCCCTTAATAACAGCATTATGGATGGTAACCAAAGTCTCCACATTATCAACCACACAGCCTGCATCTGCCGGCAGCATTGTCGAATTGATTGCACGTCCAGTTGTTGCAAAAATCAGCTGACGTTCAGCGCCCTGTGGATACTTCGTCTGAAGTGTCTTCACAGACATACGTGGTTCATCCTTGATTGCCTCTTCCAATACGGAAATACAATCTTTCTTGTTATCCTCTACACCGAAAATACCTTTTGCATTGTCGAAAAGCGAGAGGACTACCCTCATACCGCTGACAAGCTCCTTGGTATTCTCGAGCATTCTTCTGTAGTCAGCTGTGATGTAAGGCTCACATTCTGCACAGTTTGCAATAATATACTCAATCTTATCCGGTTCCTTTGGCGAGAGCTTAACTCTGGTCGGAAAACCAGCACCACCCATACCTACAACACCGGCATCAGCAATCCGACTCATGACCTCGTCCTTTGTCATCAGATTAAACGGTTTGCTCTCAGGATACTCTACTTCTGTGTACGCTCCATCATTCTCAATAACGATGCAAGGTACCTTACTCCCCGTTGGATTGAAATGTGGCTCTAAAGCCTTCACTGTTCCTGAAACAGATGCATAAATAGGTGCCGATACAAAACCACCTGCTTCTGCAATTTTCTGTCCCTTTAACACGTAGTCCCCAACCGCAACTGTAGGTTTGGCAGGAGCTCCTATGTGCTGTGAAAGTGGATAAACCAAATCACCCTTAGGCATAATTTCAACAATTGCCTGGTCTTTAGCCAGACTCTTGCCATCATCTGGATGTATTCCACCCTTAAATGTTAAAAGTCCCATTCTAGTTCCTTCCTTTCTTATTCACAATAATATATATATAATACAAGAATTGCTGTCAAAAATCTAGTAATTATGGCGAAAACATTGTACATTTAAGAATACACATCGTCAAAAATTTAACTATTTTTATGCAAGTTGCACTATACAGTCGTTAATCGCCTACATTTTGAAAAGAATGTTCTTTGACTTCCCTTGTTTTTAAAACATAAGGTCTTATACTTTTCGGTTTGACAGCAATAAAAATAGAGACTATCGAGATAGCCTCCATTCTTGTTATCTTTTTAGAGTGACTTATTCTTCTGTATATTCTGCTGACTGATCATCTGGTTCTAACACTTTCATGCTTAAGCTGATCTTTCTGTCTGCTTCATTCAAATCAACAATCTTAGCTGTGATTTCCTGTCCTACGGACAATACATCGGATGGCTTGTCCACGTGAGCTTTTGAAATCTGAGATACATGCAATAATGCATCTACTCCAGGAGCCAGCTCAACGAATGCACCAAAGTCTGCCATACGTGCAACTCTTCCTGTAATGATTGTTCCTACTGCGAAATCATCCTGAGCGTTTGCCCAAGGATTTGTCTCTGGGAACTTAAGGCTGAGTGCAACCTTTGTATCGTTGATATCTTTCACCAATACTTTTACTTCGTCTCCTACAGAAAAAACTTTCTTTGGATTCTCAACTCTTCCCCATGACATCTCTGAGATATGAAGAAGACCATCAACTCCACCCAAGTCAATGAATGCACCAAAATCTGTAACATTCTTGACAACACCTTCGATTGTGTCCCCAATCTGAAGTTTTGCGAATAATTCTTTCTGCTTTTCAGCTCTCTCAGCAACAAGAAGCTGTCTTCTGTCACCGATTACTCTGTTTCTTCTCGGGTTGAATTCACTGATTACGAATTCAATTTCCTGTCCCTCATACTTGCTCAAATCTTTTTCATAAGAGTCTGATACAAGGCTTGCAGGAATAAATACACGTGCTTCATCAACTACCGCGCATAAACCGCCACCAAGAATCTGTGATACAGTTGCTTTTAATACTTCTTTGTTCTCGAAAGCTTCTTTTAATCTTTCATTTCCTTTTTCGGCTGCAAGTCTCTTGTAAGTTAAGAGAACCTGTCCTTCACCATCATTTACTTTTAAAACTTTCACTGTCATAGAATCGCCTACAGATACAACTGTTGTCAAATCAATTGACTGGTCGTTAGAGTATTCACTCTTAGAAATGATACCATCAGCCTTGTAACCGATGTTCAGGATGATTTCATCCGGCTTCACGTCGATTACTGTACCGTCCACTACCTCTCCATTATGTATTGTTTTAAAAGACTCGTTTAACATTTGTTCAAAAGATAATTCTGACATTATTTTGAACCTCCTCAATTATATTGTTGGGCGTGGATGCCCCTGCTGTAATACCTACTGTTTCCACGGACCTTAATTGATTCGAATTCAAATCGTCAAGTGTCTGTATATAGTACGTATCCTTACATGCATTTTTGCATATTTCAAATAACTTCTGAGTGTTCGAACTATGTTTATCGCCAATAACAATCATAGCATCCACTTCTTGCGCAATGCTTTCTGCCTCGGTTTGCCTTTCCTTCGTAGCACTGCAAATCGTATTTAAAACACTTATATCATAACTCTTTTCACGAATTATTTCAACTAATTCTTTGAATTTATTGTAATTAAATGTCGTTTGTGACACAATGCACACCGGTTTCGGCTCTTTTAGGGCGAATTTTTTTGCTTCCTCCACCGTCTGAAGCACGGTGACAGGGCCTTTTGCCCATCCTACAATACCTTTCACCTCTGGGTGTCCCGGATTACCGATAATGATCACATGCTCTCCTTTTGCGCCTGCTCCCTCTACAATTGTATGAATTTTCTTCACGAATGGACAAGTTGCATCCACGCAGATCATCCCCGCTTTATCCAACTCATCGCAAGCAGCCTTGGGGACTCCGTGAGAGCGGATGATTACAATCCCCTTTTTCACCCCTTCCAAAGAGGCGTCTTCCCGGATCACTTTCACACCTTTCTTTTCCATGTCCTTTATCACTTCTTCATTGTGTATAATCGGACCGTAGGTGTAGATTGAGGCACCCTCATTTTTTTCGAGCTGTTCGTAGACCATATCAACCGCACGTTTCACTCCGAAACAGAATCCAGCAGTTTTGGCCAGTTTTACTTTCATATGATTTTCCCTCCTGAAACTGCTGATTTACCGGCACAAAGCCACAATTGTACGGACCACTTCATCGATTGTCATATCAGAGCTGTCTACAAGATGTGCATCTTCTGCCTGTCTTAGCGGGGCAATCTCCCGGTGCATGTCGCGATAGTCACGTTCTGCAATATCTTTTGCAATTTCTTCATAGCTGCAGGTCTCTCCCTTTTCCAGCAGCTCGTCATACCGGCGTCTGGCGCGTGTTTCAACACTTGCCGTAAGATAAATTTTCACATCCGCATTCGGAAGAATATTGGTCCCGATATCACGTCCATCCATGATGACATCATGTTCTTTTGCCAGCGTTTTCTGAAGCTCCAGTAACTTTGCACGGACAGCAGGAACCGCGGAGGCTACAGATGCCATGTTTCCAGTCTCTTCGGTTCTTAGCTTTGTTGTAATATTCTCATCGTTCAGGTAGACCTGCTGTGCCCCGTTTTCATATCCGATTGATACCTGGGCTTTCTTGCATGCTTCTATTATTTTGCCCGTTTCCTGCGGTTTAATACCATTTTTTAGAAAATGAACAGCAAGCCCCCGGTACATTGCCCCGGTATCAACATAAATATATCCTTTTTCTTTTGCTACCAATTTTGCTATGGTACTTTTTCCAGCACCTGCCGGACCATCAATTGCTACATTATATCCCATATTCATTTCTCCTCGACTGTTTTTCACTATTTCTTTACATCGATATATTTTTGAGCGGAAAAATTACGATGCTTTTCCCGCGTGCATTCCGGCAGCATACGCACTTGACCAGGCAATCTGGAGATTGTAACCACCGGTCAATGCATCAAGATCCAGTACCTCTCCTGCAAAATAGAGCCCGCTCACAAGCTTTGATTCCATAGTTCCAGGGGCGATTTCTTTTGTCTTGACTCCACCTTTGGTGATGATTGCTTCATTGAATCCTCTGAGATTCGTAAGTGTCATTGAAAAATTCTTGATCAAATACCCAAACGCTTCCCGCTCCATCTTAGAAATCTCATTTACTTTTTTCTCAGGATCGATTCCACTTAAGTCCAGCATAACCGGTTTGAGTTTTGCTGGAAAAAGCTTATCAATTGCATTTTTGAACCGCTTGTTCCTGTTCTCCTCAAAGTCACGCAAAATGCGGTGGTCAAGCTGCTCATAGGACAGGGCCGGCTTTAAATCAACCACAAGCTGGAGCTCTTTATCTTTGAGCCTGTTCCCCACATAGCTGCTGGCACTGATAATCAGTGGGCCGCTTACACCGTAATGAGTGAATAACATCTCACCAAACTCTTCATACAGCTTTTTTTTACCATCATAGATTGATGCGTTTACATTGCGCAGCGAAAGTCCCTGGAGCTGCGGAATAAACCATTCCCTGACCTCCATCGGGACCAGCGATGGCATTAGCTTCGTGACCTGATGTCCAAGCTCTCTGGCGAATCGGTAACCATCTCCGGTGGAACCTGTGGATGGATAAGAAATTCCTCCGGTTGCAATGATACACGCATCCCCCTTGATCAGTGTTTTATCTTCTAATTCGATTGCGAAAAAAGAGCCTTCTTTTTCTTTGACAGACCGAACTGCCGTGTTTAAATGAATTGACACATCCAGTCTCTTAAGCTCCCGGCTCAGCGCTCCAATCACATCGGAGGAGTGGTCTGATACGGGAAACACACGGTTTCCCCGCTCTACCTTTGTCTTCAAGCCGAGACTCTCAAAGAATGCGATTGTCTGATCATTGGTGAAGGCATAAAAGCTGCTGTAAAGGAACTTGGAGTTCGTTACTACTGATTGAAACAACACCTCCATATCGCTGGCGTTGGTCAGATTACATCTTCCTTTTCCAGTAATAAAAAGCTTCTTTCCCAGTTTTTCATTTTTTTCGTACAAATGGACTTCGTGTCCATTTCTCGCTGCAAAAATCGCGGCCATCATGCCGGCAGCGCCGCCTCCTGCTACAATTACTTTTTTCATGTTCTTCCCTTTATTCTTTCCAAACACAGAGGAATTCTGCATTTCCTTGCCATCATTTTTTATCTGTAAATAAGCTTAAATCTTATCCGACACATGGTTCAGTTCATCCCTGCTGTATACCTGATATTCATCCCAGATATCCTCCAGTGTCTCCAACGTTGTAATGACATCCTTCTGTTTCTTCATACAAAGAGCAACCACCAGTGCATTGATGACACTGAGTGGGGCAACAAGAGAATCCACAATAGAAGCCATATCACTTTTTGCAATCAGATTGCAGGAAGAATAGAGGTTCATTGGAGAATGCGGGCTGTCTGTCAGCGTAATCACCTTTGCTTTTCTGTTGCTTGCAAATTCCAGAGCTTTCAGTGTCCTCATAGAATAACGTGGAAAGCTGATTCCGATAATCGCATCTTCTCCGCCAATCCGGATCAACTGTTCAAAGGTTTCACTAGCGCTGTTTGTATGAACAGCAGTCACATTGTCACAGATGAGATTTAGGTAAAAGCTGAGAAATTCTGCAAGCGGGGCACAGCTTCGGATTCCTACTACATAGATCCTTTTCGCATTTAGAATCGTATCAACTGCAAGCTCGAAGGCTGGTTGGTCAATGCAGGCTATAGTCTGCTTGATTTTATCAATGTCCGACTGCAAAACTGTCTGAAGAATCTCAGACTGGCTGATTCTTCCATATGCAACCTCCATCCGCTGAATGGAGTTCAGTTTGTTTCGCACCAGTTCCTCTAATGCAGTCTGGAATCCCGGATAGCCTTTGTACCCCATCTGGGAAGCAAAACGTACCACAGTGGATTCACTGACGCCTACTTCTGCACCCATTTTAGCTGCTGTCATAAATACTGCTTTATCATAATTGTCTCGAATGAAATCTGCCAGCTTTTTCTGTCCTTTACTGAATGAACTGTATTGTTGCTCCATGATCTGCAATAGTTCATTCGTGCTACTTTCTCTCACGGTTACCTCTCTCTCAGGGGGAAATGCATACCCTGTTCTTTTATGCTTAAAGATTGAAGCAAAATGTACGTTTATCAACTCCCATAAATCAAAAAATGCTTCAATAAATACGATAACAAACCTGAGTTCTCATGAAACTCAGGTTCGTCTTTCTAAACTAAATGTTTTTATTTATGCTAATGCCTGTTCCAAATCTGCAATGATATCCTCAGCATTCTCAATACCAACACTGAATCGAATCAGGTCTGGCTGTACACCTGCCTCAAGCAGCTCCTGATCGTTCATCTGGCGATGGGTATGGCTGGCAGGATGAAGTACACAACTCCTTGCATCTGCCACATGTGTAACGATTGCAACTAATTTCAAACGATCCATCATGTCAATGGATGCTTCTCTTCCACCCTTTAGCCCAAAAGTAATAACACCACAGGTTCCATTCGGCATGTATTTCTGTGCGCGCTTGTAGTACCGGCTGCCCGGAAGCTCCGGAGTGTTTACCCATGCTACTTTTTCATGATTTGCAAGATACTGTGCGACCTTTCTTGCATTTTCTACATGTCTTGGCACGCGGAGATGTAAGGTCTCGAGTCCAAGATTCAAATAAAACGCATTCTGAGGGGACGGAATAGATCCCAAGTCTCTCATAATCTGGCTTGTAGCCTTCATGATATATGCCATCTTGCCAAATTTCTTCGTGTAAACCAATCCATGATAGGTTTCATCAGGAGTTGTAAGTCCCGGGAATTTCTCAGCATGAGCTTCCCAGTCAAAATTGCCGCTGTCTACGATTGCACCGCCCACGCATGTAGCATGTCCATCCATGTACTTGGTTGTAGAATGCGTTACGATATCGACACCAAATTCAAACGGTCTGCAATTGATTGGAGTCGGAAATGTATTATCCACAATCATTGGGACCCCATGTCTGTGAGCAGCCTTTGTAAATTTGTCGAAATCAAGGACCACCAGAGACGGATTGGAGATGGACTCACCAAATACAGCCTTGGTGTTGTCCTGGAATGCGGCCTCTAACTCTTCCTCACTGCACTCTGGATCTACGAAAGTGGCTTCGATTCCCATCTTCTTGATCGTGTGTGCATAGAGGTTGAAGGTTCCGCCATATACTGCGGATGCACAGATGATATGATCACCTGCTTCCGCAATATTGATGATTGCATAGAAGTTCGTAGCCTGACCAGAAGAAGTAAGCATAGCTGCCACGCCGCCTTCCAGATCACAGATTTTTGCAGCAACTACGTCGTTAGTCGGATTCTGCAGTCGGGTGTAGAAATATCCTGCATCCTCCAGATCGAACAATCTTCCCATTGCATCGCTGCTGTCATATTTAAATGTTGTACTCTGGTAAATCGGTACGACTCTCGGTTCACCATTTTTCGGCTCCCAGCCTGATTGGATACATTTTGTCTCAATTTTGTAATCGCTCATTAGTACCTCCTATGAATATAAGTATTGATTCTCCAGATGGTGAATCATTTCTGTATATAATTTTCTACATTCTTCTTTCTGATCCTGTTCAATCAGATTCACACAGGGGTGAATATACTGCTCCCAGATATGAAGATAGATGTCTTCTGCATTCTTCTGCTTGTCAATCCGCTTCACAATCGTCGGCGCGATGTCATAATATTCTTCCACAACCGCTTTTCCATCCTCTGTTCCTGAAAGATATTTGTCGCGATACTCACGAAGCATGGTAAGTTCATAACAATCATCCGGTTTGTTCATGCTTCGACAGACCGCTGTCGTAACATAGCAGAGACTGGACTTGAATCCTCCATTAATACTCT
>JAQVCP010000003.1:0-101560 GCA_028689735.1 Hespellia sp.
TCTGTATTTGTGACGAATCTTTTTAAGATTCAGTCCCGAATACTTTTTGCTCTGATTTGGCTTATGGAACTAATGAAGATAGAGCCTGTTGATTTGGAACCAGAAATGGTTTAATCAGCAGACACTATTTAACAGCAGTGCCATGATCACTGCCCAGATAGTGGTGACGATTACCATAAGAATTGTAAAGAATAGTGTGACTTTTACAGAATTCCAAAACACTGCACTGCTGAACATATTCTTATAGTTTGCCAGTCCGACAAAATCAGACACACCATTCAGTTTCCGGTTGGTCAGACTTACATAGAGCATAAACAGGATTGGAAATAGTGTAAAACACAGAAATCCTATGAGCCAAGGGGTAATAAATGCATAGGCCGTTGCATTATTTTTGAAATTCTTATTTTTCACCGGCCTTACGACATTGTTCTTAGCCATTGCGAAACCTCCTTCTAATCATTTTTATAGAAAAGGGAACTGTCGCACTAAATATATTTCATACAACTGACAGCATTCTCCGGTATCCTGTGACACCGTATTTTGTATGATTTATTTTTAGTGCAGCAGCCCCCTTCACATCTTGCATTATTGAAACAGCGTACTCTTTTTTCTTTAGTAACCGATTGTCTCAGCTGCGTAATCAGAAGAAGCCTTTACTGCGTCTTTTACAGATGTCTGTCCGGAAAGTGCTGCATCGAAGTTACTTACTGCATTTCCAGTCACACCGGATGGAAGACATGTATATCCAAATACTCCGGATTCCAGCGAATCTGTCATAGCATCCCAGTTCTCGATTGATTTTGCTGCGTCTACCTTCCATGCTCCCTCAGCTGCAATCGTCTTAAGTGCCGATGGATTTCCGCTTGCTTTGGAGTTGATGGTCTGTCCTTCCTGGCTCATAAGGTACTCCACAACTTTCCATGCATCTTCTGTGTTTTTACTATTCTTGTTGATGGTGTAGAATCCTGTATGCAGTGTGTTGTATTTCACTTTGTTTGTTGGAATCGAAGCGATATCCCAGTTAAATCCCAAGTCATCACCGTATGTTGCGATATTCCAGCTTCCTGCCCATGACATTGCCGCTTTGCCAGAAGCAAATAAATCTGCTGTATCGGAAGAAGGCTCCGGCATGGTTCCTTTGGAAACCATATCTGCGCAATCAGAGATAAACGATTCTGCGCCATCACCAATTACCATCTCTCCGCTTGCCGGATCATAAACTTCATCACCTGCACCTGCAATACCTGCCCACCATGTCTGCACGTTCGGCCGATCACTTCCGTATACGCTTGTTGTTCCGTCACTGTTTTTCTGCGTCAGCTTTTCTGCTGCACTCAGGTAATCTGCGTAAGACCAGTCATTCGTTGGGTATGCAATTCCCGCTGCATCGAACATATCCTGATTGTAATATAAGATTTCTGTAGCGGCACACCATGGAAGTCCGTATGTTCCGCCAAGACCGTCAGA
The DNA here is from genome assembly GCA_028689735.1 of Hespellia sp. Taxonomy (GTDB): domain Bacteria; phylum Bacillota; class Clostridia; order Lachnospirales; family Lachnospiraceae; genus Hespellia. Next base: position 1,468 of record JAQVCP010000003.1, read on the forward strand.
CAATGTTGCCACCGCATCGATGAAATCACTTTGGTCAATTGAAGAATCTTTCATATAATCGTCCATGGAAATGATTCCGCCTGCCTCGGCAAAATTCTTGATGTCATTTTCCCAGACAATATAGATATCAATAGAGTTATCTCCTGTCGACACCATCTGATTCAGCTTAGATGAATAATCACTTTCTGGGATAACTGTTACTTCCACATCCAGCCCGGTTGCCTCTTCACACTGTTTATACATGTTGAGTGCATCATCTGAACTCGGTTCATTCCATGTGGAAATTGTAATCTTGCCACTCCCACTGCCTGAACTGCTTCCAGAAGCACTGTCAGACCCGGATGAGCCACATCCTGCTAATAGCCCGCATACCATCGTTGCTGCTAACAAACTTGCTAATACTCTTTTTTTCATAACAAATCCTCCTTTAAATGTGTTTTACACGGTATTCTTACCTTTTTCGCTTAAGTTAATCGTTTAAATTGAATGGCTTAAAATACAGAAAGCAAAAACAAGCTTTCTGTATTTCGTCAAAGCAGATCTCTTAAATCTGCTATATTCCTTTTCTGCTGCTTCATTGCAGCCATCATCTTTTTAAATCGGCATTCAATTTAATCGTTTAAATTAATCAATAAAAAAATAAGAACTAACTGTTTTGTACAACGTCATTTTAACCTCTGGGAAATCATTTGTCAATATACACTATCAATTTTTATTATTTTATTTTTTTAAGGCATTTTGCACAATGTATTTTTCTGTAGATTCAAGGCTTTCCGTGTAAAGTATGTCATTTTTTTTTAACAGTTATTCCCAGTACCACGGTATTTCCTCCCCCTCTTCCGGCTCTTTCATATAGCGTTTCAATATCCGCTCCATCCCCATGGACACAACCAGCATCCACAATGCAGGAAGTACCAGACAGAGAATGGGAAAACGCAGCAGCACAAATCCCACGCCTGCCGTTCCCACAGCCCAAAATACTGTAGAGAAAATATGCCGTATGGACATCAGAAATGCCACTTTCACATGCTGAAATACAGAATACTGAAACCGTGAATAAACGGGAAACAGATAGACCGACAAAAACAGCATCAGGATACACAGTCCAATGGATTCCAGACGATAGACACTATATAGTCCCGCTGCCTGCTTCATGGTGCCTGCCGCATAATAATTATAGGACACCAGCAGTACCATTCCCAGATATAATACGCCAAGTCCCACTCCCTGTTTCCAGTTTTTCTTTAGGAAATCAAGGAACTCCTCTCTCGCATAGCCATGCCCTTTTCTGATTGACTTTGTCACTGCATAGTAGAGTGCCGCTGTAGCCAGTGGTATTGTGATAATGGGGATACAGCACACTGTCCACAGTGCGCTGATTATGATAAGGTCCGCGCTCATCCCCATAGAGCTCGTGAACTTTCCATCCGTATTGAATATTTTTTTGAACATTTCTTCTCTCCTTCTTCGACAGATTGCGCTGGGCTGTTTTACTTGGATTGTAGCACACTATCTTAATGTTGCTTACTCTTCCTCCATCGCCAGCTCACCAAATTGTTTCTTTTCAAACTCCTGAATAGAAATACTTTTCTTATTCGGATTGGCATATACAAAGGTCTTGTCCACATTTTCCAGATAATTCTGAATCTTGTCATTGGTGGCACTGATGATCGCCTGAAACCCAAGTCCGCGGATCAGAGCAATGCAGCTGGCAACCTTCTCCGCATCCATCTTGGAAAATGCTTCATCCAGGATGACCAGTCGAATGGAGGGATATCGCTGGAGCTTCGAGGGCATCCCCACCTTGTAGGCCTGGGCAAAGCTGGCAAGAAGTGCCACATAAAGTGGATTTTGCCCTTCACCGCCGGAATTCTTCTTGATCATCCGGCTAAGTCCGATGGTCAGATTCTCTTCCCCTTGAATAATCTGCTCCATGTCAAAAGACAGATAGGTCCGGTAATCGGCGTATTTGTCCATATTGCGCTTCGCCTCTTCCAGCTCTTCCGATGACGCACCTTCCGGCGGAATAAAGATATTGATCAGCTCATTCATAATCTCACCGTACTGGTCTTCGTGCTCCATGGAAAACAGATCCATCTGATTCTCAATGTTATCGCTCAGACTGGCCGGATCAATGGACAGAGAGTCATCCATGAACATTTTATAGTATTTGCCATCCAGTCCCTTATTCTTCTCAATCTTGAACTTATACTTGTCCTTGCCGAAATCCAGCTTGTTGATAATCCGGTTGAGCTCATCTCTCCGTTGATACGCTTCCTTTATGGCGCTGCGAATCTTGAAAATGAAATCATCTTTAAAATGTTCAATTGCAGACTTTGCCTGTTCGCCGGCTTCCCCGCGGAATTTCTCCAGCTCATCACACTGCAGTTCCCCGAGCAGCTCATCATAAGCCTTGTTATCCCTGGCACTTGCCGGGTAATTCCGGTTAGGGTACTTTGTCAAGTACGCGGTACGGGTGTCAATCAGCTTCTTGTACGAGCTGTCCAGCTCCTCCTGCAATCTGTTCTGACTGCGCACCGTATTGTTCTTCATGGAATCAATGGTCTTTCCTTTTCGCTCTTCCATAAATTTTTCCAGTTCCTGCTCATACTCTCCCACCGGCTCAAAATCTCTTCGGAGCTCTACCAGCTGTTCATTCCCCAAGATGATCTGGCGTTTATACTTCTTCTCATCGTCCTCTTTCTGCCAGATCTTATGGTTCAGATCATCCAACTGGTTATTATTTTGTTTTTCCTGATTCTTTATCTTCTCTTCTTCCTCTTGCAGGGCATCAACGGACTCCTCCCTGAGCTGCTCCATCTGCTGAATCAGCTTTTCCTTCTCTCGGTATTTCTCCTGAATTCTCCGGAGATCCTTCTGCATCTGCAAGTATTCTTCTGCCGGAAGATTCAGGCTCTCCAGCCCGATCATCGACTTTAACTTCAGATTCTCTTCCTCCAGCGGGAAGATTTCCTCCTGCCTGGCTTTCCGGGAATCCTCCAAAAGACGAATTCTCTGACGAAGACTCACCTCGCCGATATACGCACGGACTGTATAATTATCCGGGTTGATTCTGCGCAGCTGAAAGGTCTGATAGAGCATACAGTCTCTGGTGATTCCAATTCGCTGATTACGAAGCTCCTCGATGGAACCGCACTTAATTACATTTCCCAGCAGAAAATCTACGAACGCCTGGGCAAAGGGTTCGCTTGCCTTTACTTCTTCTGCCAGTGCACCTGCTTTCACTTCCCATTCCTTTTCTGTCACACGTCTGGTATCTACCACAGATATACTCCAAAACCGTTTTTTATCCAGTTCCTGATAGACTTCAAAGGCATCTTTCACATACTTCGGCTCTACTACAAGAGCAAGCTTGTTGCGTCCCAGATAGCCCTCCACAGCATTGTGCCATTCCTCGTTCTTTACATCCAACAGGTCCGCCAGAATGTGAACATTAACGAATTTTCCGCAGCGTTCACGCAGACGGCTGCGCATCTCGTAGCGGGCTTCCTCCAGAATTCTCGGATACCCCTTCTCACCGCCTCGAAGGACCTTTATCTCTTCTGTGAGAATCGTAACTTCCTTTTTCAGTTCCTTAATTTGCCGCCGATTCTCATTGAAGTCATCCTGTACTTCCTTCTGGATTTCCTCCAGATCTGTTTGCAATCGCGCAAGCTCTTCCTCGGAAATGCTGGCCTTCTCAAATTTCTCAATATCCCAGATCGTCTGGTTCGGGGTCATCTCCTGATCCTTCCACAGCGCAAGAGATGACGTGACCTGATTCCATTTTCCTTTGCTGCGCTCCAACTGCTCCAACACTTCATTGGCCGCCGACAGCTTTGTCTCCAGCTGGTCATATCCACTGTTCCCGATTTTCTGAAGAATGGCAAGATGGTGATCTGCAAGCTCCTGCTTTCTGCTTTCCAGCTCACGCTTTAACTCGCGCTGCTGACGCCGCTCGCTCTCCCCCTGACGGATCCGGACCTGAATCTCTCCAATGCTCTCCTCCAGCCCTTTCATCTCCAGCCTCTTCATGCGGTAAACCAGTGCCTCGCTCCTGCTCATCTTTTCCCTGTATTCCCGGTAGCTGGCAGAGATATCCTCCAGCTCTCGGATCTCCGTCAGCGTGTCCTCAATCCGCGCACGCATCCGTCCATACTGCATGACACTCTCCTGCATATCCTCAATATGGATATCCTGTTCCATGCAAATGTATTCTTTCACGAAATCTTCCAGTTTAATGTTCATGCGAAATGGAATCGCGCGCTTGAACAGCCTTGGAAACTTTTCAAGGTCAAGGCCTCCCAGGTAAATGTCATAGAGATTCCGCCGGAACCGCTCATTGTTGGAGGTATAAAAATATTCTTCCTTCGAGAAATTCCGCTGAAGATATTCCCGGAGCTGCGTCGTTGCCATGCATCTGTCCTCATAGCGGTAACATTTCTCCATAAGTGCTCCTTTATGCCAGAAGAACATTCGGTTGATCTCATTGGTCGCCGTTGTGACATCAAAGACAATTCCAACGCATTCCTTCCTGCGGGTCTTCGTATTGGTCAGCTCCAGCACAATGGTACTGGAGAAATTCTTATTTCTAAGGTATTCCACATCGTTGTTTTCCCCAATGCTGATCATACCGCGCAGATACTCAATCAGGCTGCGGTCCGAATCGTCTGCCGCCGCCTTATTAAAGAACCCGCGTCCGTCCGTGTTCGCATAGAGGACAATCTGGAGGGCATCGATTACCGTGGATTTTCCACTTCCCGAATGTCCGGTGAAGAAATTGATATTCTCATTGAGAGAGAGTACCTTGTGGTCAATGTAATGCCAGTTGTTCAGACATATTTTTGTAAGTGCTTTATAGCTCTGCTTCTTCTCGTCCACGCGCTTCCTCCTCCATCTGTTCCTGTATCTCTTCCTCCACCTGTTCTTCCCATTCGCCAGTCTTTTGATCTGCCGCAGTATCTACCGTGCTTTCATGAGTTTCTGCCTCACATTCGTCAGAAAAGCTCTCCAGCAATTTCGTCGCATCTGCGCTCACCAGCACTGCGTGGATACTTGGATACACCACCATCCTCGTATTTTCATTTAACTCATCCAGCACATCCAGCGGCTCCACAATCTGATACTTTTTCAGCAGTGCAATGGTCCTGCGGATTTCTGTCACTGAGGACAATCCTCGCAGGACACGCATATCTCCAGCCTTTCCGCTGATTTCACCCAATGTTACGATGACATTGACACTGGTAGATGCCGTTGCCATCTTCTCCTCATACAGAAGCTTGAGTACAAGCAGATAGATGGTTGCCAGTTTGGGGAGTTTCTCGCCCAGTACAGCCTCGCCCTGAATATAGATAACACCCATCTGGCTGCTGTCCATCAGGGTGATTCCTGCAATCCCGAAATACGACCGCAAAAATTCCAGATGTTTGTTGGCAATCCGGAAATCTCTGTTGTAGATGAGCCTTCCGGTACGCTTCTCATACTTATGCTCCAGAATGTACGTCTGTCTCAGGAGCAGTGCGATCACATGCTCAATCTGTTCCTGCTCCTCCTGTGGAAGCTGATCGTAATATTCAATCATCTGTCTTGCCCTCCTTGTATGTCAATGTCCCAAAATCTACATTTTCCTCATCCTCTGATTCTGTATTCTCTTCTCCCCCGGATGCGATGAACACGACACCCGGATACCGATACTTTCCGGTATCAATCTCTGCCACATCCCCGGGTACAGCCTTGAACTTACTGTTCCTGCGAGTGCTGTAATCATACGCCAAAATCAGCTTTTCAAATGCCTCATCATCGGAGATGTCCACATCCTCCGTCCGCATGACGCCTTCTATCATCCGTTCTTCCACAAATTCCTCAATCTGCTTTCTGCTATAACGGTTGCGAAGCTTATTCATTTTCAGGACATCCCCCCTGGACAACTCATCCTGCCTTTCATCCGGTTCCATCTCACTGACAAAATTTTTCCTGCGTCTGCGGGTATACAGTGATTTTTCTGACAACACTTCCACTGTAGAGCAGTTCATTTTCTCACTGATTTTCGTCAGGTACTCCTCTCCCTTTTCTTCATCACTGACATAAGCGAGAAGTTTTACCACAAGTCCCTGCATATCCCGCTCATCACTGAGCAGATAGTTAAGCCTTGTCACCGTCGCGCGGATATATTTACTGTGCTCCCTGTCCATATTGGCAATGCGGTGCTCGATGTCATCAAATCCACGTTCGATAAGATCCAGAAGATCCAGAATGTCTTCCTGCCCCATCGTATCATTGCTGCGCTGCCGTATCTGTTCCGTTCTCATCACGCGCAAGAGCCAGCTCTCATCCTCCCGCATTTCCTGGAGGCAGTGCTTGATATCATTCTTATATATGTAAAAATTATCACTGGTCTTTAAAATGTGATATTTCTTTTTCACCACTTCTTCCACATAGCCTTCCAAATGCTCCGACAGCAGATCCCCATAGAATTTTGCATCCAGTAGTCTTCCGAAAAACTTGTCCATATTATGCAGCATGTCCTGCAGTGCCTTATTCAACTTCCGGGTATTCACAAGGGCTGTTCTTAGCATACTGATTCCCGCTCTCGGATCATTCCGAAAGGAATAGAGCGTTGCATAGACATTCTGAATATAGATTTCCGTGTCATCCATCTGTTCATTGACCAGTTTGTCAAATGCTTCGATAAAAACAGCGCTGTAATCCGGGATGACAATATTGGTAGTAAGCGTCACATAGTCATCCAGCTTTTTCAGCCATTTCTTCCTGACCAGCCAATTCAGAATACGATTCACCGGTGTCTCCAGAATATCAAGCTCGGTCTCATCCTCTTCCTGCTCCAGCGTGATTCTCTTCTGTGAATACAGGTCACTAAGCACTTGAACACAGCTCTCTCTGCTCAGAAAATAATTATTATATTCGTATTCTTCATTAATGCAAAGCAGTGCTTCAATATAAGTATCTCTGTTCACAGACCGGAACAGACTCCAAAAAGAAACCGGCACTTCCTGATTCCACTCCATCTGGTCTCCTCCTCTAAAAAATCCGAAACACGTCCTGTGCTCAAATGCACAAAGCATGTTCCGGAAATAATGCAGAACCTAATGTGATCTGCTCTTCATAATTACTGCGGAATGTCTGCCGATGTTCATAACAATCTCGCCATTCTCTACAAGATATTCGTCCTTCTCCAGCGTATAGCTCTCCTCGTAGGAATGAAGAACTCTCCTCATATGACCCTCTTGTCCCGCCCCTGCCAGCCAGACCGGAATCGTCACTTTTTTAACTTCCTTGCTGTTATTGAGCACAACAACAATCTGCTCTTTATTGGTAAAGCGGGCGTAAGCCAGCACATTATTCTCCCAACAGAGCATCTTCAATGAACCATATTTTAATGCATCACTCTCTTTGTGGATACGGATGATGTCCTTGTGGAACTCCAGAAGCTCTTTGTTCTCATTGCCCCACGGATAAGTTCTTCTGTTATCTGGATCCGTGAATCCACAGACTCCGACTTCATCTCCGTAATAAATAGTAGGTGCACCAATCCAGGTCATCTGAACGACAACAGCCTCTCTCATTACCGCATAATTGATTCCTTCCTCCGCGGCCTTAGAGCCAAGCTGTGCCACACGCCCTGCGATATGGTTTGTTCTCGTCAGGAACCGGGAATGATCATGATTCGAAAGTTCATTCATCGCCACCATCAAAGATGGGGTCAGCATACTGGACATGAAATGACTCATACTGTTGACAAAGTTGTCCGCATTGCCCCATAAGTCAATACGTCTCTCATCACTATGCTTTTCCATGCCAGTCAAAAACCAGGTCAGTGGTTCCATAAATGCGTCATAATTCATGACCGTATCCCACTCGTCCCCCTGCAGCCAGTCTCTTGGCTCACCATAATGCTCTGCAATAATGATTGCATTGGGGTTTGCTTTCTTTACTTCCTGTCGAAAACGCTTCCAGAACATGTGGTTATACTCATTGGTATATCCAAGGTCGGCCGCTACATCCAGTCTCCATCCATCCACATTATATGGTGGTGACACCCATTTGCGTCCGATTGCCATTATGTAATCTTCCAACATCGAAGAGTCTTCATAATTGAGCTTCGGCAATGTGTCATGTCCCCACCAGCCATCATAACGGTAGTTATACGGCCAGAGCTCATCGCGGTCTTCAAAAAAACGAAAAAACGAATGATATGGACTGTAAGCATCCACATAAGCACCCTTCTCGTAATCTTCCTGACCCTCGTAGAGTCGTTCTTTGTCCATCCATTTATTGAAGGAACCACAGTGGTTAAAGACTCCATCCAGGATAACTTTCATATTACGTCTGTGCATCTCTTCCACGAGCTGTGCAAAAAACTCATTGCTCGCCTCCAGATTCTCCTTCGCGCCGGTCCTGATCTGATACTTCGTTGCACGGGAATTATCCATGTCCCCGTCTTCCAGTATCTCTCCTCCATCTTTTACGATTTTCCCGTAATGTGGATCAATATAATCATAATCCTGAATATCATACTTATGATTGGACGGTGAGACAAACAGTGGATTAAAATAGATAACTTCTACCCCAAGATCCTGCAGATAGTCAAGCTTATCCCATACCCCCTGCAGATCTCCGCCATAAAAACGCTGGATATCCATATTTTCCGGAAATTCATCCCAGTTTTCCACCTTCGTTGCCGGAGCTCCAATATAATAATACTCTCCAGTCTCCACGTCATTGGTCGGATTGCCATTGTTGAAACGATCCACAAAAATCTGATACATCACGGCCCCCTTCGCCCATTGAGGCGTCGAAAATCCCGGCTGTATCATAAAGGTGTAATATGGCTGGTGATCTGATACCGCCCCGACACGGTTGTAATAACAGACTTCATCCTTGCTGTGAATTTCAAAATGATAATAGAACGGCTTCTCGGAAAGAACCCACTCTATCTCATAATAATCAAAAAACTCCGTACTGGATCTTTTTATCATCTTGCACGCCATATCTTTTGTAATCAGTTTTACTTCATTAACATCATCTTTTGCGGTCCGAAAACGCAGCGTAATTCTGTCCCCCGCCTCTGGTTCTGCCGGACGCACATAGTAAGATGATCCATCGCAGAACAATGCTTCTCTATTCATTAAATAATCCCTCAAATTCAGTTCTTGTGATTTTTTCTTTTTCTAAAAGCAGCTCTGCGCAGGCATTTAATACAGAATCATATTCTTTTAAAATGGATTTGGCTTTCGCATAACATTCATCAATAATCCGCTTTACTTCCTGATCAATTGTAGATGCCACCTGCTCGCCATAGCCTCTGGAAGTATGCCCAAAATCTCTTCCTATGAAAACCTCATCACTATCATTGTCATAGTTGATCAGTCCAAGTGCCTCTGACATACCAAATTTGGTCACCATTGCTTTCGCAAGTGCCGTTGCCTGCTTAATATCCTGGGATGCCCCTGTCGTAATATCATCAAAAATCTCTTCCTCCGCCACACGTCCGCCAAGAGAAACCGTAATCTCCTGGAGCATCTGGCCTCTGGTATTAAACATATCATCCTTCTCTGGAAGCGGCATCGTATAACCACCCGCTCCACCGGTTGGGATAATGGAAACGCTGTATACCGGTCCCACATCCGGAAGCACATGGTATAAGACTGCATGACCAGATTCGTGGAACGCTGTAATTCTTCTCTCTCTTTCGGATACGACACGGCTCTTTTTCTCCGGTCCGATTCCGACTTTCACAAACGCATGCCGGATATCTTCCTGCTGAATGTAAACCCGCTCATTCTTAGCCGCAAGAATCGCTGCCTCATTAAGCAGGTTTTCAAGGTCTGCTCCGGTAAATCCGGAGGTTGTCTGGGCAATCTGTCTCAGATCCACATCGTCACCCAGCGGCTTATTCTTGGAATGTACCTTCAGAATGTCTTCTCTTCCCTGTACATCCGGCCGTCCCACGATGACATCGCGATCAAAACGTCCCGGTCTCAGAATCGCAGGATCCAGAATATCCTTTCGGTTGGTTGCCGCCATCACGATGATTCCCTCATTGACACCAAAACCATCCATCTCCACCAGAAGCTGGTTCAGTGTCTGTTCTCTCTCATCGTGACCGCCGCCCATACCGGTTCCACGTCGTCTCGCAACCGCGTCAATCTCATCAATGAAAATAATACACGGTGCATTCTTCTTCGCATCTTGGAACAAATCACGCACACGGGATGCTCCAACACCGACAAACATTTCAACAAAATCAGAACCTGAAATCGTAAAGAATGGTACTCCCGCCTCTCCGGCAACTGCCTTCGCAAGCAACGTCTTTCCCGTTCCCGGAGGACCCTCTAGAAGTACACCCTTCGGAATCCGAGCCCCAACCTGAATATATTTCTTTGGAGCCTTTAGAAAATCAACAATCTCCTCAAGCTCCTCCTTTTCCTCTTTTAGTCCTGCCACATCTGCGAACGTAAGCTTCTTATCTTCCTCTGTGCTCATACGTGCACGGCTCTTTCCAAAGCTCATGGCTTTGGCATTCGCTCCACCGCCTTGACGGTTCATCAGCATAAAAATCAGAAAAATTCCTGCCACCATCACCAGTGCCGGAATCAACGATGTCGTAATCCAGCTGTCCTGCTACACATTGGACATCTTATAGTCAATGTGATTGTCCACCAGCAGGTCCTGTACTGTGTTAACATCTGATACAAAGACCGTCTTCACATCGGTCGATTTCTTAAGTGACACGTTCAATATGCCGGTTGGCACAGTCTTATTCTGTGTAATTGTAACGGCATCAACCTTTTCGTTCTCCACATTCTGTACAAACTGTGTATAGGTCATCTCATTGTCTCTTGTCTGTACCCGATTCATAAGCCACATTGCAAAGAACACAATAATGAGAAATGTGAGGAAGGTCGCACCGCTGATTCCTCTTGTTTTTTTACTATCCAACTGAAGTTCCCCTTTCTACTCCACGCCCTCTACCACACCAATGTATGGCAGATTTCTGTATTTTTGTGCATAGTCCAATCCGTATCCAACAACAAATTCATCCGGAATATTGAAACCGCAGTACTGTACTTCTACCGGTTTCACTCTTCTCTCCGGCTTGTCAAGCAGCGTACAGAGTTTCATACTCTTCGGTCCCCGCTTCTGAAGGATCTCAAGCAGATAAGAAAGCGTTCTTCCAGAATCCACAATATCCTCAACGACCAGAACGTCCTTGCCCTCCAAAGATTCATCCAGATCCTTGGCAATCTTAACTACGCCGCTGGAAGCAGTTCCATCTCCATAGCTGCTCACACTCATAAAATCCATCGTTACCGGAATCGTGATTCGCTTTGCCAGCTCACACATAAAAAAAACGCCGCCCTTTAAGACACAGATCAAATGGACCTGTCTGCCCGCATAATCTTCGCTGATCTTCTTCCCAAGCTCCCCAATTCGTCTGTTCACATCTTCTTCTGATACTAATACTTTGATTGTCTCTGCCATCTACTTTTCCTCCATATGATCCGGACATTCTGTCTGGATATTCTTTATTCGTATCTGCAATACCCTTTTTGTATTCCCCGTGACCTGATATGCACTACTCATACGGTATCCCACAATCCATAAAATATGGCTTCCATCTGCAATGAGTGGAATCAGATCTCTCCTACTGCCTGGTATCTTTTCATTAGTAAAATAAGATTTCAGCTTCTGGGTCCCGCCGTTCCTGCTCACGGAAATGATATCGCCCTGCTGCCTGCCTCTTACTACTAGAGTATTCACTATTATATCATAATCAAACCATTTCGTGTAGGGTTTTTGCGGAATCCCATCTATTGAAAATGTGTCTAGTACCGTACACTCAATTTCCATATTTCCGCTTTCCATCTTCCAGATTCCATCTTCTGCATCTTTTCCATACTCTGAATTGGAATCACCCAGTCCATCAGACAACGGTATCGCCTGCCGCCCCGGAAGAAATACGGTCTGTTCCCCTGGTATAAGAAGCGGTACCGGCTCAATCCGCCCTGTGGTCTGCTCGCCTTTCCGGCAAATCATAATACCATCATAACTTCGCACCGCCTGCATGTTATAAGGCAGATCCACGCTGCGCCCCACCTGTTTGTCAAACAGCTCCCGGACCAGTTGTACATGAACCGCCGACAAATCCTTTTCTTTTCCGGAAATATCTTTCAACACCTGTAAAATGGCGGTGTTGACCAGAACATCTGCCGACTCTGTAAAGATGCATTGTTCCAGATAAAGCCTTCCTTTCGACTCCCGGGTGCCGTTTGACAGAAGCAGATTCATCTGCTGGGAAACATATTCCTGCAGACTTCTCAGCTGCTCCATCGTTTCGTTCATATGGGCAACGCATTTCTCATTGATCTCCGACTCCAGATAGGGTATCACATGATTGCGTATCCGGTTCCTTGTATAGGCATTACTCCGATTGCTCTCGTCTGTGCAGTATGGTATCTGTCGTTTTGCAAGATATCTTTCAATCTCTGCACGCGTAAGGCACAGAAGGGGACGGATGATCCCATCCCCATATGGACTGATTCCTCCCAGCCCCTTCAGTCCGGTTCCCCGGGCAAGATTCAAAAGCATAGTCTCTGCATTATCATTCATATGATGGGCTGTTGCAATTTTAGTCGCACCGAATTTTTCCTTTGCCGAGGCAAATGCCCTCCTTCGCACCTCGCGCCCGGCCTCTTCGAGAGACTGCTTCTGCTCCCTGGCGTATGCTGCCACATCCTCCGAGCAGATTTCCAGCGGTACTCCGGCCTGTTCACAAAGTCTCTCCACATATTGCTGGTCATCCAGCGCCGCCTGGCCTCTCAGATTATGGTTCACATGAACCGCGACCATGGAAAAGTCCATCTCCAGCCTGTAATCTGCAAGCATAGAAAACAGGCATACTGAGTCCGCTCCACCCGATACGCCTACAATCACCTTGTCCCCCGGGACAAGCATATGATATTTTTCCATATAAATTCTTACTTTTTCGTTCATAGCTCCATGATAGTAAATTTTCAGAGAAAATGCAAGTTTATCTCCCTTCTTTCCAGAGACCTACGACCAATACCGTCATATCATCCACCGGTTTCTCTCCGGTCCAGGTCAGCACCTGCTGCAAAATATAGTGTGCCATTTCTTTTGGATTTTTCGCTGCCGTTCCCTGAATGATCGTTTCAAGCAGGATGTCCTGTTCTCCTACCGGAAGGACATCCAGGACTCCATCCGTCACCATCACTACATAATCTCCGTCTGTAAGCTGACGGCTGGTCGTGTCTACTTCAATGGAATGCAGAACCCCCAGCGGCAGGCTCGAAGAGCTTAGGTGTTCCACCGCATCTCCCATCCGAATAAATGTGGAAGAAGCACCTGCCTTGGTCAGCTTGCATTTTCCGCTGTACAGATCAAACATACACATATCTACGGTAGAATAGTGGATGTCCTCCCGTCCCATGACCAGTGCCGTGTTGATCATCTGAAGGGCGGCATTCTCAGGGAAGCCTGCCTCCAGAAGTTCTTCCAAAAGTTCAATGACCATCGTACTTTCCCTGCACGCCCGTGCACCGGAGCCCATTCCATCTGACAGGATTACCATCTCCCTTGCACCCGGCAGAGAAATCATGGAGAAGCTGTCCCCCGATATTTTCTCACAGCCTTTTCCGATTCGTGCGATTCCCTGCATCGTAAAATAATTGGCCGCCTCCACAAAACGGATGGTGCTGTATTCTGCTCCGATGACCCCGGCCTCATCGCTCTCCGGCATCATGTGTCTTCCCACAATCCGTGCGAGCTCCCGGGCGGTATCTTTCAATGTAATGCATGTATCCTTCCAGCATCTCGCTGTCACCTGAATTTCATATCTTCCGGCTTCCGTCACAAGAATCGTGGCAGAGAGCACCCGCATCCCTTTCTTTTTCAACCCCGCCAGCAGTTTTTTTTCCAGCTTCTCATCCCGGATGATACAACGTTCCGTCTCCCTTGCTGCATTTACTGCGACCTCCGCAAAGTTGTCCAGTTCCATGGCACAGCCCTCCCGGTTCTGAACAATCAGACTTTTCCAGACCATCGTCTGCTTAGCATCCTGGAACACCTCCAGCATTTCCCGAAGAAACCGTGGTGCCTTGATACATCGCTGCTGAAGCTTACGTTTTGTCTCCACATTCAGCTCTATTCCAAAATTTTCCACCACCGACAGGATCTCATATCCCATCTGATAAGTATGCACAAAGTTTTCTCCCCAGCACCATGGACACTTATCACAGTCCTTGCACACCTTCTCTTTCACCAGCTCGAACATTTCCTTCATTTCTTCATTAGAAAAGTTTTTTTTCTTTTCCTCCATCTGAAGAAATGTCCGGGAAAGATATTTCAATGAAGCAGTCAGTTTCTCTATCTGTATCACATAGGGACTGGTATGCAGTGCCTGTCCCTCCAACGAATATTCCATAGCGGCTCCCCCTTCGCATAATATATAATGTTCCTCGCATACGCTCTCATTCTTGAACATAGTGTCCTGCACACTTCACAGGCAGTACTACATTATATCCAAAATGAAAAAGCTCTGGAAATCTCTTTCCAAAGCTTATCTTTCGTTCATTATACAGTATTTTTGTATGTAATCCTCTGTGCACATCTCCTGCCATGCGGCAATCAGTCTGCGGCATTCTCCGCCATTGCTTCTACTCGGCCGGCTTAAAAATAATTTCATTCGGATCAACCAGTCCCAGCCGCTCTCTCGCTACTTCCTTCACGTAGTCGTCCGTTTTTACATACTCTTTGAAATCTGCTATCTCTTCTGTGCGCTTCTCTTCCTCTGCAAGCTGATTCTGAATCTCAGTCTCCTGCGCTTTATAGCTCCTATTCTTCGCCTGGAGCGAGACACAATTACAGAATATTACCAGCGTCAATAACAGAAGCACCGCACTGATGCCCATCATACTTCTTCTATGACACCGCACGTGTTTTTTTGGTCGCCGGGACAAATCCCTGCGTCTCTTCTTCGACATTATTATACTCACCCATCTTCTTAATTTGCAATGCTTCCATCTCGAAATATTACATCTGTGCATCCCTCGCGGACATAATCCATTTTCCCTTGGATGCATTCTTAAAAGTACCCCTACTTAATACTTTCATTCTAAAGCCTTTCTCTCCTTTTTTCAAGAATTTTCTTCATCATTTTCCCGGCCCGTTTCAGGCTGGATTTTCCCAATCCCATTCCAAACACTATCCCTAGTACAAAGTACCATCTGATACTACCATAACTTGTGCGAAACATCTGAAAAAATAAATAAACACCAGTTGCAATACCGAAAAAAAAATCTTCCATTCCGATAGACAGCAAGTGATGTTTCACGAGTTTTCGAAATAAGCACAATATCTCATAGGAAAGTGCTACCAGCGCTCCCGACAAGACAGCACATACAAATACAGCCAGTTCTTTTCCAATCCCATACATAACCCACCTCGTATAATAAGCAGCGCCTCCCTATTTAAATAACTTCGCGATAAAATTCTCATTCTTCCCGGGACTCTGTGTAATTGTAGAATATGCAATGCTGTCAATATTTCCGGACAAATCCACTTCCCCTTTTTCCAAAGTCAGCCGATTCACATGAAGATCCGTCCCCTTGACAACCAGCATCCCCTGTTCCGTCTCAAGCAGAATCTCATTCAGATCAAAAGACAAGACATCCAGAACCCCTGTCACGGCGCTTGTCTTTCGATTATTTACAACCAGTTTATGCGCTTTCTGCACCTGTCGTTCTTCCATACAATCCCCCTCGCTCAACGTTCTGGTAATGTATATATATGAGTGGCCACTTCTTATTATGCGTGGAAATATTGGAAAACTTCTGATTCTCTATGTTTACAAATATTTAAAAAGTTCCTTTGCTTCTTCCTTCTTTGTCGTATCCTGTATGTCGAGGACCTCAACTTTAACGGTTCTCGTTCCAAACTGAATTTCAATAATATCTCCCGGTTTCACCTTGACTGACGCCTTGGCCACGCTGCCATTGACCAGAACCCTGCCGCCATCGCACGCCTCATTCGCTACTGTTCTTCGCTTAATCAGTCTTGATACTTTCAAAAACTTATCTAATCTCATAGCTTCTCCTCACTCTTTTTTTATTCAGGACAACATCTCTTCCCACTCATGCCACCCTAGTCTTCCCTATGCTTTGGACATATCATGCATTCACTGAGATATTCTCCCTGACAAAAAAGGGAAAAGAAAAAGACAGCTCCGCGTGCAGACACGTGAAGCGGTCTTCTATCTACATAAAATCTTAAAATGCACGAACTGATATTAGTTTATAGCATCCTTTAAAGCTTTTCCTGCTTTGAACTTAGGTGCCTTGCAAGCGCTGATGCTCATTGTCTTACCTGTCTGTGGATTTCTTCCTTCTCTTGCTGCTCTCTTAGATACTTCAAAAGTACCAAATCCAACTAACTGAACTTTCTCTTCTTTCTTAAGCTCTTCTGTTACTACATCAATAAAAGCTTTTAAAGCCTTCTCAGAATCCTTTTTTGATAATTCTGCACTTTCAGCGATAGCTGCTACTAATTCTGTTTTGTTCATGGATAAATTCCTCCTCTTAATCGTAATAGGATCTACATCCTAAATCTTATGGAGCAGACACATCTAAAAGCGAATATCTTCCGCCGACGCCTGCACAGGTGATACGTTTCCCAAAGCTCATCTAGGCTCTTGTATACCACAAATAAATAAAGTCGACACTATCATTATTCTCGCATAGAAATCGTCCCTAATAATTGTTATAACGTGTTCTTTATCTTTTGTCAAGGATTTTTCCTTTTTTGGCACGGTTTCTGGAAATTCCTATGTTTTATGACAGATTAAGAGTCGTATAGTCACACTTTATTCACGCTTTTTTCAGCGTCTCACAATAAAATCTGAGAAGCTCTGATTACACTGTTCTGCGAATTGCCTGAGAGAAAATATTTTCTTCTTCCCCTCCTGAAGACAGACAAAAGCGGACTATACAATCCGCTTTTGTCTGTCTATCTTCCACAGCCTGTAACGCTCCACTGCCGATGATTTTTATCTCTGACGAATGCCATCAAAACAATTCTATAACATTGCATCTGTCATAATTGTGATTTGTTTCTCCATCTCTTGAGACCTTGCTTCTGCATCTTCCAGAGATGTACCTTTGATTCCATAGTAGAATTTTACTTTCGGCTCTGTTCCGGATGGTCTTACACATACCCATGCATCATCCGTGAGTTCATAATAGAGAACATTGGAACTTGGAAGTCCTGTAGCTGTTACTTCGCCTGTAGCCATGTCTTTTACGGTATCTGCTTTGTAATCTCTTGCCTTCAGTACTTTGTAATCACCAAATGCTGTCGGTGGATTCTTGCGAAGAGTCTCTAAGATTTCCTGAATCTTAGCAAGTCCTTCGATACCCTTGAGCGTAATTGCTTTTGTCTGCTCTTTGTAGTATCCGTATTTGTCGTACATGTCAATCATGGCATCCCAAAGGGTCTTGCCCTGGGTCTTGTAGTAAGCTGCCGCCTCGCAGAGTGCCATTGTCGCAACGATTGCATCCTTGTCTCTTGCGTGGGTTCCAATCAGGCATCCGTAGCTTTCCTCAAATCCGAATAGATAGCTGCCTTTTCCAGAAGTCTCGAAACCGAGAATCTGCTGTCCAATGAATTTGAAGCCTGTCAGTACTTCAATCAGATCCACACCATACCCCTTAGCGATTGCATCCGCCATGTTAGAAGTAACGATGGTCTTGATAAGGCTGCCGTCTTCCGGAAGTCCCTGTGCTTCTTTTCTTTGTCCGATCTCGTAATCTGCAAGCAGACAGCCTGACATATTCCCGGTCAGGTCCATGTATTCACCTGTCTTGGAATCCTTCACGCGAACGCCGAGGCGGTCCGCATCCGGGTCTGTTGCAAGTACGATATCTGCATCGATTTCTTCTGCCATCTTAAGTCCAAGTACAAATGCTTCTTCTGACTCCGGATTTGGATAAGAAACTGTTGGGAAGTCCCCATCCGGAAGCTCCTGCTCTTTTACTACGTATACATTCTCAAACCCAAGTTCTTTTAAAATCCGTCGTGCCGGAATGTTGCCCGTTCCGTGAAGCGGGCTGTATACAATCTTAAGCTCCTTGCCCACTGCATCAATTGCATCTTGATGAATGACCTGTTTCTTAAGCTCTGCTATGTATTTGTCATCGATTGCTGCACCGATCACTTCGTATAAGCCTGCTGCCTTGGCATCCTCGAGAGACATCGTCTTCATGGTCGTGTAATCTTCCACTGCTTTCACCTCGTCCATGATGCCTTTGTCATGAGGAGGGGTAATCTGTGCGCCGTCCTCCCAGTATACTTTATACCCGTTGTACTCCGGCGGGTTGTGGCTTGCAGTGATATTGATTCCTGCGATACAATTCAGTTCTCTTACCGCGTAAGATAATTCCGGTGTCGGGCGGAGAGATTCAAATACGTATGCTTTGATTCCGTTCGCTGCCAGACAGAGTGCAGACTCATCCGCAAATTCTGGTGACATATGACGGGAATCGTATGCGATTGCCACGCTCTTATTGGCTGCTCCGCTCTTGATAATATAGTTCGCAAGTCCCTGTGTTGCTTTTCTGACTGTATAAATATTCAGTCGGTTCGTTCCGGCACCAATCACACCGCGAAGACCAGCTGTACCAAACTCCAGGTCTGTGTAAAAACGATCTTCAATCTCGCTGTCGTTCCCCTTAATCCCTTCCAACTCAGCTTTTGTGTCTGCGTCAAAATATGGATTAGACAGCCATTCTTCATACTTCTTCAAATATCCCATAATATACCTCCTGTATTTCATGTATGCCGGCATCATTCTTTGGTCTGCCGACGCAATAGTGCTGATATAATTATACAACACGTCCACATAAAAAGGAAGAAAATATATGTTTCAAAAAAGGATTTTTTCGTCATTTTGAAACATATACTTTAATTTGCCTGTTAATTTGTAATCAGTCCCAGAAAACAATTCCCGCAAAAGGTTCCGTTTTGCAGGAATCATTCATATTTTCTTTTTTTCTGGATTTGACGGACATTTTCTCAGGTCATTGCTTAAACATGAAACGAAAATACTTGCTTGAGAAACTTTTCTCTGTCTTCTCTCTGAAGTAATGCTATCTTCAGCTTATCTAGATTCTTTTCCGGTATCCATGCTTTGTTGGAATGATAGTACGTATTCATGATCTTCCAGAACTTTTCCGGGTAGGCAAGACGAATTGCCAGATACTCCCGTTCCGTTTCTGAGACCGGCCGGATTGCCTCATAGCTGCGGAGCATCCTCATCCCCAGCGACTGGTTCCATCGGTTCTTCTCCAGAACCTTACGCATGAAGTAATACAGATCCTCCATCTGCACATCAATATGAAAATGCTGGAAATTAGTCACCGCGATTCCTGAGGTCAGGAACAATACATTGTGATAATTGTAATCACCGTGTACAAGGCTCTTGGTTTCCACGCTCTGCCTGTAAAGACTGTCATATCCAGATAACTCCAGCCGTCTGGTAACTGCCTTTGCCCGTTCCACAACCTCCTCACAGTGGCTCATGTAAAGGCGCTCAAATTCATTTTTCGTCACTCTGCTGCGAATGAATTTTCGGATTTTCAAAAGCTCGGTGTTATGCCGCTGGTATGCGTCACGCAGATTCTTTCCCACAAAGGGATGCGTGATTTCCGTACCAACAGCCTCTGTCCTGCCTCCTGTTTTTTCCGGCTCAGACGATTCCATAGCTGCTTTCTCGTCCGGTTCCGCACACTCGTCTGGTTCCTTCCATAATAATATGCGGTGAAGCTTCGCCAGCATCTGCACGGCCTGCAGTACATCCCCCTCACGGCGCACCTCACACTCCCGGCCAGAGAACCAGTGCTTCAAGACATATTTCGTCCCGTCCTTTCCCACACTGTAAAAAGCACCTGCCTTTGTCGCAGCAAGACGGTCGGTACAGGCAAAACCTTTTTCATATAGACTCTTATCGAGTTCATGAAGCAGCGGCGCTCTCCCTGCTGCGAAATTCATATTTTCCAGCAGGAAGATTCCCTGGTCTGTCTCGCAAAAATAAGCACCCCTTACCTTCCGGGTGCTACTTACTTCTATCGGATATTGTTCTAACACTTCCAGTTCATATTCTCTCATAACAACAGTAACCCCCGTAGTCATACTTTGCACTTCCTTTAAATGTATGACTTCGGGGGTTACTCTATGCTATTACTTCAGCATTTTTTTCGCTTCCGCAAGCAATGCTTCCTTTGTATTGAATTCCGGAAAATCTGTCACCAGATCCAGAAGCTTATTCAGCATCTGTCCCATTTCCCGTCCTGGCTCCATTCCAAGCTCCAGCAGATCGGTTCCGGTGACCGCCATTTTCTTCAGTGATACACACACATTCTGCAGCTTGGCCTGTTCGTAAAGCTCACGCATTTCCTCAATATTCTTTACCTTTGCTTCCCGGTCATAGGTACTCTGTGCCAGAATGTCTGCCATGCGTACCTCAAGATAAAGCGGGAAAAGGTCTTCGCCCAGTTTTCTCATAGCACGTCGGAGATTCTTTGGCGTGGATGCCACACGATAATCGTGATAGCAGACCAGATGCGTCACTTTCTTGACTGTGTCATTGTCAAACTTTAATCTGCGCAGAACCTTGCGTGCAATCTCCTCGCTTACCAGCGCATGTGCCTTAAAATGGTCGATTCCCATACTATCGGTTTTTCTCATCTCCGGTTTTCCCATGTCGTGGAACATCATCGTGAGACGCAGAACCTTGTCTGCCCGTACATTTTTCATAGCCTCGATTGTATGTACATCTACGTTGTACTGGTGGTGCTTCGTATTCTGCTCCACTCCCACCATATTATCCCACTCCGGGAGGATGAGCTTTGTAATTCCCAGCTCATACATATCCTGGATTCGCTCCGGATGCGGTGATGTAAGGAGCTTTACCAGCTCTACCTGAATTCGCTCCGCACTGATATCAGCCAGTTTGGGAGTCAGCACACGAATAGCCTCTGCTGTCTCCTGCTCCATCGGGAAATCAAGCTGCGCGGAAAAACGGATGGCACGCAAAATGCGGAGTGCATCCTCTGAGAGTCGATCCATTGGATTCCCCACACATCGGATTACATGGGCACTTAGGTCCTTCATTCCGCCAAAGATATCGATCAGACGGTCAGAATCATTGTAAGCCATCGCATTGATGGTAAAATCCCTTCTCAGCAAATCATCCTTCAGGTTCCTTGTGAATTCTACATCCTTCGGATGACGGCTGTCCTCGTACTCTCCATCGATCCGGTAGGTCGTAATCTCAAACCCCTCCCCGCCAATGAGAACGGTCACCGTCCCATGTTCAATTCCGGTATCCACGGTCTTCTGAAACAGTTCCTTTACTTCATCCGGCGTCGCTGAGGTGGTAATATCCCAATCCTCCGGCACCCGCCCTAGAATCGAGTCACGAACACATCCGCCAACTACGTACGCCTCATATCCGTGAAGCTGCAAATTATTTATAATTGTAACCACCTTATCTGGTAAGGTTATTTTCATCTTACATCCTTCTTTCTGCTTTACAAATTGTCAGAACTTGTAGATTATGCCTGCTGTGTGAATCACTGGCAGCTATCCTCTCCTCCCTTTCATTTAGGGCAGCCATCCGGTGTCCTCCCCGGTTTTTCTCTAATTCTCCGGCTCGCCAACCTGACTCACATGATAAGGAATTCCAAGCTGCTCCAGCATTTCCATCTCTCGCTCCTGACAAGTAAATATTATAACTTGCTTTTTACATTCACTCAACCATTTTAACACAGCTTTTAGGCGATTTTTATCATAAAATGCAAATGTCTCATCCAGAATCACCGGGTAGTCCCCTTCAAACAAGAAATCTGCGGCCGCCATTCTAAGAGAAAAGTACACCTGATCAATGGTTCCGCGGCTCACCCGCTCAATCGGAATCCTGCGGTATTTGGTAATTAGGAACATCTCATGGTTCTCAGTGATAAATAGCTGTGTGTAACGCCCCTCAGTAATTGTATTTAATATAGAAGAAGCCTTCTCATTCAAAATGCGTCCGAAATCCTTCTGCAGCTGCGCGGCAAGCTTCTGAATCTCACTGCTTGCAAGCTCCAGCGCTTCCTTTTTCTTCTCGCGGCTCTGGAAAGAATCATCGGATTCATTCAGCTCCTGCAACTGTTCCTGCAGATTCTCATGCATAGTCTGCTTTTCATGAATCTCCTCCAGAAGATGACTCTTCTGCCACTTGAACCTCTCCTCCTGCCTCGCCACTGTCCTGGATAAATGACCTACAGCAGAATCCTTTTTCCATGCAGCTCCAAGCCAGCTCTTTTGATACAGTACGATTCCCGCTGCAATCCCTCCGGCCAGCACCACCGCAAGCATGATAAAGTTCCATGGTGACCTTAGTAGAACGAACAGAATAACAATCAGAAGAAGGACACCTCCTGCAATCGCCGCTGCCCGCTTATCAAACCATCCAGGCAGTGAGAATCGCGGTACCTCTTCTTCCCCGTCATCATTCTCACGAGCAAGTTCCTGCTGCATTTTCAAATGCCGCTTTTCCTTCTCCACCTCATGCAGTTCTTTTTTCAGGTTCTCCAGATCTCGCTCTACGAACTCCTGCTCCTGCAGGACCTTTTCCCGGCGTATCTCTCTGGATGCCTGCTCTTCGCGCTGTTCAATCTCCAGCTCTTTCTGCCGCTGCTTCAGACCATCCAGTGCGCGGCTCAAATTCAGCTCACTATTACCGGTCGCATAAAAATTTGCCGCAAAATTCTGGAGTGTAATTGCAAGATCTTTGCTCGTCTCTACTGCCAGCTGTCCGATGGCAACCGTGTCGTCAAAGGTCTCCTCCGTCATCCCATCCAACAGCATCGTAAGGTCTCCCTGCTCCAGTGACAGCTCTTCTCCGTCATCCTCGCAGATAAGACTTGCACTCTTGGACACCTTGTCAAAGGTCCGCTCCAGACGGAAATTGCGCTCACCCGCCGAAAACCGCAGTATCCCCGTATAGTAGTTGGAATTCTTCCAGGGCTCATACTGGCGGAAACTGTCATTCTTCGCAGCCCGCCCCCGGCCTCGCTCGATGCCGAACAGCATCCCCTTGATAAATGCATATACTGTGGATTTTCCGGACTCGTTATCCCCGTAAAATACCTGAATCCCATCTTCAATCAGATACGTTTTCTCCGAAAATCTCCCAAAGTTCTTCATATATAATTCTCGAATGTACATAAACCCCTTACTCCTTCATCAGTGCCTGCACGCCTTCAAATAAAGCCATTCGCTCCACAGAATCTTCCTCGCTGTCAATAAACTGTGCAATGAATTTTCCCAGCAGATTATCCTCATTCTGCTCCATCAGCTTTCCAAAATCATACGCAGGCTTCGTCTCATCCACAATCTCCAGAATGTTGCCATATGGATTCAAATCTTCCATATTGAGATAAAAGTCCGGCTTTCTCATCCCGCGGAATGTCAGCTTGTAAAGATTATCCACGCCACGCTTTGCCAGCTTATCCTTCAGATTATCCCGGATGAATCCATTCGTCATCTCCTGGTTAATGCGAACTGCACCGTGAATGTACTGCCTCTTCGAAAATGGAACGAACTCGATTCGTGTCCCTTCCTCATCAATCTCGCCACGGATGAATCCGTGCTCTCCCACATCATTCTTATCTAGAGGCTCAAGTGCCCCTGCAAATGCGGCTACACCGCCCGCCGGGTTGCCACGGCCCGTACTTTCCTTCCTCTCATCAATGATGTGAGGCTTATGTATATGCCCGAAAGCAACGTAATTATATCCAAGTGAAACTATTTTATTTCTGCTGTATGGTATATGTCGCAAATCGCCGCCGTGTGCCAGCAAAATCTCATATTTGTAGCGGAATGGAGCATCTGCTTCGTCATACCGTGCTTCGAGAATCTCCCGCTTATCATAGCTGAACCCGTACACAGCCAGCTCCATGTCTTCAAACACCACACTGTCCATCTCGGTGCTTAGAATCGTATGTACATTCTTACTCCAGTCAAACCTTCTATAATAAGAATCCTTTTTCAGATAATCGTGATTCCCCACGATGAAGACCACCTGTGTGTGGCTGAGCTTGGAGAACAGGTAATTGACCTCCTTCAGCTCCCGAAGCAGCGGCTGTCTGTGGAACATGTCACCCGCAATCAGAAGAAGATCCGTCCCCTCCTCCTCGCAAAGATCAATAACCTTCCCAAAGGTATCCCAGAGCTCCTTTGGTCTCTGCTCTGTAAATGCTTTTCCCGCATCCGGCATAGCACCGAGATGCGTGTCTGCTATATGTATAAATTTCATGATTCGTCGTTCCCCCTGAACGTAAGCTTCTATAAATAATACCGAAGATTGCACATATTTCTATTTGCCGGCAATCAGCTAGGAATAAGTATATCATAAGGATTTTATGATAGCAAGTTCTGTGCGAATGTACGTTCCGTGGAATATACATTTTTGTTACTGTTTTGATAAAATATATTAGTCTTTTAATCACTGCAGGGAAATTGCAGGTGCGACTTGATTTTTTAATTGTCCCATGCTATACTACGAATCGTCCGAAAACCAAGGTCTATAGGCTGACTAAATCGTGTGTTCGTGACCTTCCACACGTAAAACAAAACTTCAAAACCAACGAATTTATAATAGTTTATCAAGCGCTAACATCCTTTATTTTATGGGGATTATGGCGCTTTTTTATCGAAATTTATTGGAATGCTTTCAAAGGTGTGTAAAATACACCAACTAAAAAGACACCCATTTCTGGATGCCTACACTTGTCTGTTTTTGGGCTCGACTGCCTCTGCTCGAACATTGTGTTCTTGGTTCTGATTCTCCGGCTTTACCTTTTGAGTAATACTATTGAATTTATTCAAGTCCTGTTTCCGGTTCTGTCGTTCCTGTTTTTTATCCATGTTTGTCACCTCTATAATAGTATGAACAGCATATATGAATTTATGCCAAAATACATCATAACATGTATGCAATTTTCTCCATCTCATCTGCCCATCTCCTTTGCTACCATGTAGCACCTCATAACCAAGTTGTTTCCAGCCGTTCCATGTTTTAGCCTCTTCATTTACGCCTGTGGAAAGTACTTGCCGTTTACAGCCTGCTGCCACTTGCAAAGAGAATGCAGATATGCTATATTAAAGACACAAAGAGAACAACCGCCACAAAGTGGTTGACCTCATGAATGATTTTGAAACACCACCCGTACCGGTCAAAGTATTAGGGTGGTTTTTTCATGCCCTAGTGACTAATCAAGTAAATGAAAGTCAGCAGCGCAAGAATGAACATTCCAAATTGCATCAAATCTTTAAAATCAAAATGTCTATTGTCCATCCGCACCACCTCCCATCTATGTAAGCTGAAAGGTCAACGTACCCTATATCACGGTTATTCTACTGACAGTTTATCAAATTATCATTTTCCATTCAATATCTAAGTGCTATTACGAAGATTTTTGTATAGTATTACATAAATCGACTTTTGAAATTATACCCTTCCAATATCCGACCTCGTATTTTGTGATTTAAACCATTTTATTGTCGTAGGCTAAAATTCCTCACTTAACACAGTTCAATTCGAATTTCTCGTTGCTATGATTGATTTCAAATCTTTTCAAATCCATGCCGCCCAGCCAGAAAGGAAAGAATATCACTGCCGAACTTTATTTGTAAAGAACTTGCAAATTATGAAAAGATGATATATGATTGTACAGGCCAAACACGTTTATTGACATCTTCAAAACATACTTCATCCTATGCACTCAAGAAATATTCCGATTTTGAAATGCTGTAAACGTAGTGTTTTAGGCAAATAGTTAGCGTGTGTTCGTGACCTTCCACACGTAAAACAAAACTAAAGGAGAAAATTGAATATGAAAGATTTCAAAGAAAACAAGGTTTTATTTATGGCGCAGGCAGCTATGATTGCTGCAATCTATGTCGTGCTTACTGTTGTGTTCGCACCACTTAGCTTCGGAGAGGTTCAGGTTCGTTTTGCTGAGGCACTTACAATTCTTCCATTCTTCACACCCGCCGCAATCCCAGGATTGTTTATCGGTTGTCTGATTGGAAATATCTTCGGCGGAGCAATCTTACCGGATATTATCTTCGGGAGCCTGGCAACTCTGATTGGTGCAGTCGTGACTTACCGTCTGAGAAACAAGAGCAGATTTCTCGCACCGGTGGGTCCTATCGTAGCCAACACAATCGTTGTACCACTGGTACTTCGCTATGCTTACGGAATCACTCTTCCAATCTGGATGATGTGCCTGAGCGTTGGTGCCGGAGAGGTTCTTTCCTGTGGAGTGCTGGGAATGGTTGTACTGTTTGCACTGGATAAATATAAGAACATAATTTTTAAGAAAGCTTCCGCTTAGATTTTATTAAGCTGCAGCGATAAAGGACCCCAATGGTTCTGACGAATCGCAGTCAGAACCATCGGGGTCTTTTTACTTTTTATTCAGAAAAATCTTTCACCTTTTAATGAATTCCAGAAAATTCTCTACATATATTTTTGCCAAAACGTTCTCATCTAATCCCAGACCATGCATTACCGTCGGCTCTCGTTCTTTCACATAAGCCCCATCCGCAATAAGAAGATAATCACATTTTTTCTCCAGAAAATCACGGATTAGTCTTACCCGCGCCTTGCTCTCTTCCAAATTAAACGGCTTATCCTCTTTTGCGATCACATTTCTCGCCCCGATATCTGTTCCGTATAAAATACGGTCCTGGTATTTCTCAAAAAATGCTTTCGCCTCTTTTACATTTTCCGAAAGATTATAATAGAGCTCCACGCCGGGTGTGACATCAATTCGCACATTTTTGAAGCTGTCCAGAATCCCGGAAAGGCGTGGAAGATCCGCTGATAAAAAGAAAAAATGGGGAAACAGAATTTTCAGGTTTGGGTGATTGGAAAGGACCTGTAATACCTGCCTGTATTGCTCTTCATTGCCAATGTAACCATCCCCGTAAAACCATCCGGCAGCTTTCACATAATCCGCCACCAGATTTGGATTCCAGAACTCCTCCGGATCATTCACATGAAAATATACCGGAATCTCGTTTTCCTCAAGATAGGACCAGTACGAATCCCAGACTTCAGTATCAAAATCCGGGATATGAAAATTCTTGCGCACGTCCGGCTTGCCTTCCAGCATCTTAATTCCAGTGCATCCACAAGCCATAAGCCTCCTGGCTTCTGCCAGAAGCCTGTCACTTAGCTGTTGCTGACTCACTTGCTCCTCGCTCGTCTGCTGCTGACTTATCTGACCGACCTGATCCCTGCTCATCTTTTGCTGACTTGCCCTGTCACCTTCCGACCAGATATTCCGGCTCAGTCCACCAAATATATAGACTGGTATCCCACTTCGCTCCGCATAGGAAAATGCATCTTCCTCCACGGCTCTTACACCACCTTTTGGAATGCACTGCAGCGCAATCCCCGTCATCCCGTTCTCTTCCAGAAAACGTTTCAGATCTTCTGCCCCTATATCTGAAGAAAAATGTATATGTGCATCTATCATAAGCTCCTCCTCACTACATCATTCTTGAATTCCACTAAATGCAAAAGAACTGCCCCCAAATCCTTAAATTAGATTATGGGGCAGTTCGTCAACTCTCCTTTATACCTGCAGCAGCTTCCCTTTCAGCTCGTTCTCCAGACGCTGAAGCTCGACCTCAGCTTCCCGCCTCTTTGCTCTTCCATCTCTCTGAATGTTCATTACTTCATCCAGCGTGGAAATCAATGACTCATTGGTCATCTTCAAGGTTTCCATATCTACAATTCCACGCTCGGATTCCCGGGCGGTCTCAAGTGTCGCTACCTTCAGCTTTTCTGCATTCTGCTTGAGCAATGCGTTGGTCATATCCGTCACTTCGCGCTGTGCTGCCGCTGCCTGAGAAGAATGCTCCACACCCAGTGCAAGAACCATCTGACTTTTCCACAACGGAATGGTATTTACCAGTGTCGACTGGATCTTTTCCACCATCATCGTATCATTTCCCTGAACCAGACGAAGCTGCGGGGCTGTCTGGATGGAAATTGCACGGGTCAGTTCAAGATCATGAATCTTTTTCTCAAAACGGCTACACATCGAATCCAGATCACGGGCTGCCTGTGCATCTTCCGGAAGTCCACTGGTCTGGGCTTTGGTGCGCATCTGCGCAAGTGTCGTTGTCCGCACTTCATTGAGCTTCTTTTTTCCTGCAAGGATATACATGGACAATTCTTTAAAATAAGTCAGGTTGACATCATACATCTTATCAAGAAGTGCAACATCCTTCATCAACTGCACCTGATGAGATTCCAGTGCTTTACAAATCTGGTTCACATTCGTCTCTGCTTTCGTATAGCGGGTTTTCAATGCGGAAATCTTGCCGGAAGTCTTTTTAAAAATTCCTAAGAAACCTTTTTCTTCCTCTTCGCCAAAACCTTTCAGTTCCTTCACGACTCCGGATAACAGTTCTCCTACTTCGCCCAAATCCTTTGTCTGTACATTTTCCAAAGCACTCTCGGAAAAATCTGCCAGCTTCTTCTGTGTTCCCGCACCATACTGCAAAATGACTGCGGAATTAGTCAGATCAATCTGACTGGCAAAGGAATTCACCATCTCCCGCTCTTCGTCTGAGAGTGCACTCTCATCCAGTGCCGGTGCCTCAGGCTGTGCTGTCTCCACAATCTCTTCCTTCGTGTCTGCCGCCTGGAACGGTTCCAATGTAAGTGTTGGTGTTGTGTCAAATTGTTCAAATTCGTTACTCATGCTCTTCCTCCTGTGATAATCCTTGGCTTCTATCTGCATTTCCAGTTCTTAAAATTTTATTTGTCCATCTTTCCTGCCTGCTTCTGAAAATCATCTTCCTTCAATCCCTCCTGCGCCAGCATCGTGTTGAGCACTGAGATATCTGATGAGACATCCCATGCCGTACGCTGGAACAAATCGTCCAGTAGCTTTTCAAAAGCCACATTCAACGTATCCAGTGTCTTTTCAATCTCCTCTTTCGAGGAAATGATATTTTCTCCCTGCACCGGCTGGTTGTCCAATTCTTCGTATGCATTCAGCAGCTTGATTGTTGTGGGCAGGTAATAATCCATCAATCTGCGGATTCCGGTAACCGCGGACGGGTCCTGCTCCACACGGTCAAAAATACGATCCACCAGCTCTTCCATTCTGGAAATCTTGTTGGATATCTCAATCCCCGGAATCGCGTCATTGCTCTCGTGAATCATACGGATATAGTCATTCCCATTTTTAAGAATCTCCTGAACCTCCGGTGACACTGAATCGGCAAGCTCCGCTTCCCTTTCCATACGGATTCGCTCATTCTCTGCGCTGGTCCTCTGGTTCTCCAGCATGAGCTTATACTCTTTATAGACCTCGTCACTTGCAATCAGACTGGTACGCTGCTCATCCACATGCCCTTCGCGGAACCACCGCTGCGAAATCATACGATTCAGTTCCTTCAAAACCTTCTTCTGTGATTTGTTCGTCACCTCACTCAGCTTTTTAATTTCGCAGTAGCCAAGCCGCCGTACCTCGTCTCTGTAAACGTAAAATCGTTTGACATAGCCAAGCTTGCGAAGCCCTTTCCACAGCATTAGGACATTTCCAAACGCCAAAAATCCAAATATCTGCAGCAGGAACTGTACATCAGAAACTCCGCCAAGCGTCATCGTTGTGATTGCCGCAATCAGCAGATCCGCCAGAAGAAATCCAGCGCCAAAGACTCCTCCGAACGTTGCCATGAGGATGCCGCCGACTCTGGTACCGGTAGGCTTTGCAAACAACTGCGCATCTCTTCTGGCAAGAATCTGCTCCTGATCGATAATGGTTTCTCCGTCTTGTTTCGTCCTCTGTCCCTGTCTCCACGCATTCTGATAAGCCCGGCGGGTTGCCTCCTGAGACAGATTCTGAGCTGCCCCCTCCAGCGCACTGCCTGCACTCTTAAGTCCCGAGCGCACGCTTCCAATGGCGTCATTAAGCGTATTGTTGATGTTCTGATTCAATTTATTGAAATCCTGGGAATCAATGGCATCCTGCACCGTCCGCCGAATGTCCTCTCCAAGCTTCTCCCAATCCTGATTCTGCATAACTTCCTCCTAAAAATGATGTGAAACAGGCACACTGCAGCACCCGCCGGACATCCTGTCTTTTACAGCCCTTTTCTATTAACTCTTTTTGTAATTCTTTTTGCAGCTTTTTCTAGTCTTGCATTCCAAAATTCATACAATTTTATCTTACTAAAGTATAGCGGAATTAGTCCAAAAATGCAATGGAAGTTACAGCTTTATAGGTACAAGAAAACCGGACCCATCTCTGAGTCCGATTCTCCTGTACCTATTCTTTTCACTTTATATCATCGTTCGTATCTTCACTCTTCACGGTTTTTACAATTGGGAACACAATCGTCACCCGGAACAGATCTCCATCCAGATACAGCTGGAAGTCTCCGCCCTGTATCGTTGTCAGGCTCTTGGCAATGGAAAGTCCGAGCCCACTTCCTTCCGTGGTTCTTGAGACATCCCCGCGGATAAACCGCTCAGTCAGCTCATCTGCTGAAATATTCAGCGGCTGCTCAGATATATTCTTCAGCGAGAATTCTGCATTTCCATCTATCACTTTCAGGTCTGCATAAACTCTGGTTCCCTCCATCGCATACTTACATGCATTTCCGTAGATATTTTCCAGAATTCGTGACATCCGTCTTCCATCCACATAGATGATTACCGCATCCTCCGGGATATTGTTGATCATTGTCAGCCTGCGCGCCTCCAGCTTCTCGATAAATTCCCCGTCAATCTGCTGCACCATTTCCACCAGATTGATATCCATGCACTCCAGCGTCACATTCCCGCTGCTGACCTTAGACGCTTCGACCACATCCTCTGTCAGCTGCTTGAGCCGCTGTGCCTTTGCCTCCAGAATCTCAATATAACCCTGAATCTTTGGATCCTGGATATTCTCACGTTTCAACAGATCCACATAGTTAATAATAGAAGTAAGCGGCGTCTTGATATCATGAGACACATTAGTAATCAGATCTGTCTTAAGACGCTCATCCTTCATACTCTTCTCCACCGCATTCTGCAGTCCGTCCGCAATATGGTTGACCGCCTCCGCCATGCTGAGATTGTCGCCCTTTAATTTACCCAGCGGAATCTCATAGGCCACATTTCCATTTGCAATCTCCTTGATTCCCCTCATAATCCTCTCCTTGGCGACCATCAGACGAATCACCCACAAAAACGCGGCAATCTCTGCTGCAAGCATCAGAAGAATCATAATCCCGGAGCCACCGGAGCCAAACGTGATCCAGTGAAGAAAGAACAGACCAAACACCGCCAGTCCGGCCTTCCAGACCAGTCTCCGGTTCATCCAGAATTCCTTCAGTGCCAGACAGAGCTTCCGCAAAATACTCTTCTTCCACAGATTTCCGGCCTTAATTCTTCTCACAATACTCAGATAACCCGGCAGCCACATGCAGCAGCTTGCAAGCAGTCCCACTCCAGTCCAGATCTCGTCAAATCTATAGAGATGTAGTTCATCATCCTCCGCAACTCTTCCTGCGGTCACTGTCAGCCAGATCAATGCAATGAAGAACACGATGACTGCCAGAAGTGCAAAGCCTAAAAAAGTCTTGAAGTATGGCGCGTAAGACTGGTAGTTCTGATTGGCCTGGTAAAATGCATCCTGAATCGGATAGGCTGTATCCACTGCTGCCGCATAGATGTAATCTCCCTCTGTCAATTGCTCGAACTGGGTCAAATCCCAACCATCATGCAGGTTAAACCAGTCATTCGCACTGGTAGCCATATTGGTGTCAAAATCTTCCAGCTTCGGCATGACTACGACATATTTCCCCATATTCCTGATTGCGTCCACGCTGGCATCTACTTTGTCATAGGATGCAAATGCTTTGCGGTTCGTATAGACCTTCTTAGTATCTTTATCTACAAATATATATGCGAGGTTGGTATTGCCTTCTACATAGGTCTTCTTTCCATTCATATAAGAATCCATCTTTGAAAAAATCCCACTGGTTGCAGCGTCAATATAACCGTACATATCGGTAAGTTTCCCGTTCCACGCCGGATTCTCATTTGCAATTTCAAGAATGCTGCTGGCACCATCCGGTGCATATTTCTCATCTACGACCGTATCAATTGACCAGAAATCCTTATACAACTGTTTCCCCGAATTATCATTGATGGTCACACCATCACTTGAATAATAACTGGAATCATATCCCTCACTCAAAGATTCAAGAATATCATTGCTGTAGACTTCATTCCCCACGAACATCAGACTTCCATCTGAAATCAATGCACGAAATTCAGCCATTGTATAATAGTGATACGTATCATCCGGCTTCTGGCAGACTACAACAGATGCGTCCTCATTGTAGACATCTGTTCCCTGTTCATCCAGTGTCTTTCCCCATTCGTACAAATCACCGATTGTATATGCAAAACCGGAATCATTTTTCCCGGTAATCGTTCCATCCTGTAGGAAGCTTTCTATATCTACCAGCTTCTTCGCATCATATGCTCCGTCTGTCTCAACCCCATTCTTAATCTTCAGGTTGTTGATAATATGAACGGAATCCCAATACACTTCATCTGCAAATGCACTGGACTCTGCATAGTCCTGCTTGCTCAGTTCCTTCCAGTCTTTCATGCTGCCAATATAAAAATCCCCGGAAATGCTTCCAATCAATTCAGCACAAACACACAAAAATATCAGTGCAATGTGTCCGGCAAGCATCCAGAAGCCCTTGACACCCCTTCTTCGATACCATCTATTCATAAATGCTCCCTCTTTCTCTTTTATTGTTTTTCAATCTTGTATCCTACCCCCCATACCACCTTCAGGTATCTCGGGTCCTTTGGATTAATCTCAATTTTCTCACGGATGTGGCGGATATGCACCGCAACTGTATTATCCGCACCGATGGCCTCCTCATTCCAGATAGCCTCATAAATCTGGTCAATAGAAAATACGCGTCCCTGGTTCTTCACAAGGAGGAGTAAGATATTATATTCTATCGGTGTCAACCTTACCGTTTCTCCATCAATTATTACTTCTTTCTGTATATCGTCAATTGTAAGACCTCCTACCGTATAGGTCTCCTTCGGCACTTCTGCTGAACTACTGCCGAGCTGTGTAAAACGCCGCAGCTGGGACTTCACTCTTGCGATCAGCTCTAATGGATTGAACGGCTTCGACACATAATCGTCAGCCCCCACGTTCAGCCCTAGTATCTTATCTGCATCCTCGGATTTTGCGGACAAAATAATAATCGGGATTGGATTCTTCTCCCGAATCTTAAGTGTCGCCCGAATTCCATCCAGTCTCGGCATCATCACATCAATAATCAGCAGATGGATTTCTTCCGTCCCCAGCATCTCCAGCGCCTGGATTCCGTCGTAAGCTTTTTTGACCTGATACCCTTCCTGGAGTAAATAGATCTCAATTGCATCTACAATTTCTTTATCATCATCACAAACTAAAATATTATACATCTCTCTCACCTCCTCTATAGTATACATGATATCTTCTATAATTTAAGAAAAGTTTAGCTGTTTTCTTAGGATTTTCTTAAAATGTATAAGAATATGTGTTAGAATAGCCTTATATCTATTAAATGTGCTCTTAGAACCCGGAAGGTAACGATTCACTCCAGGATCTGTTTGCAAAGGGAGGAATATCACATGTTTCAGTACACAAAAAAAGAATTGGGCCCCTATCATTTCACCTGGAATCAGATTGGAGACATCAAGACCGGACGCAGGAACCTCGGAGAACAGATGCCGGTTGCGGTCTACCGCCTGTTTGAATATTGTATGCGGGATACCTTAGAGCAGGAGCTTGGTAAGGAGAAGATGATCGAGTTATTCCATAAGACCGGATTTACTGCCGGCCGGGAGCTGGCCTTGAACCTGCTTGATCTAACACAGGATATCAATACCGTCTTCGCCCAGCTTCAGGAGACTTTCAAGACTATGGAGATTGGAATCCTCAGAGTTGAAAAGATTATTGAGGAGACCGGCTCCATTTTCCTGACAGTCGGAGAGGATCTGGATTGTTCCGGTCTTCCTGTCACAGGAGAGACAGTCTGTTACTATGATGAGGGACTTATAGAGGGAATCCTCACCACCTACACACACTCGGAATACTCTGTGAAAGAGATTGACTGCTGGTCCACAGGGGCAAGGGTCTGCCGTTTTCACGCACAGCCCGCCAAATAGAGTTGCACCATACTCTTTTTCAATAAGTCCTTTGCACGAATCACATGTCCGACCGTCATTTCACTGCAAATACAAACAAAGCATAGGGATAGCCATGAACGAACAAGAAAAACTTTTACTGTTTCTGGAACATATTTTAATGGAATGTGACGGGGAACAGATTGATACAAGTGAATACAGTGAGGGGTACCATGAACTAGCCCAGGCACTCAACGAGACAAGCAAGTATATCTTCGATGCCCATGCCTTTGCCCTCGATATCGCCGATGGCAATCTGGAGGGCGACGCTCCGCCCAAGGAGAACATGCTCTCCGGGCCGTTTCGCGCACTGCGCTCCAGTCTTCTTCATCTGACTTGGCAGACCCAGCGTGTTGCCGCCGGAGATTACCGTCAGCATGTAGATTTTCTGGGAGACTTTGCTGAATCCTTCAACCGTATGATTTCACAGCTTGAATTTCGGGAACATCAGCTGACGGAAGCTGCCGACCGTGAGAGCCAGCGCGCCAATGAATTGCACAACAATAATGAACTTCTGATGTCCATTACTGAACTTGTGGATGACTGGATCATTATGATTGACCAGGACTCTCCGACTCCATCCTTTCTCAATAATGCTGCCCGGTACGGAATCAAGGATTATGAACTGACCTTGTCCGAAGTCTGCACACGGCTAGTCGAGAACCGCAGAGGTCCTTCTGACCAAAAATGGGACTTGATTCTGTGCAATCCAAAGCCCGGACTGGAGCCTCTTGAATTCTCCGTGAGCATGTACCCGATTCACCGCAGCAGTTGCATCGCCACACTGTATATACTGCGTGATACCACACAGCAGCGGCGCAAAATGCGGGAGATGGAGATTCTGATCTACTGCGATCCTGCCACCAGGCTTTACAATCGACGTTACTGCCTGCAGCTGCTTGATGCCCTCCTCCGAAAAAAAGAGAGGTTTTCACTCTGCTTTATCGATTTGAACAATTTAAAATTCATCAACGATCATTTTGGTCACGAATCTGGAGATGAATACATCTTACTGGTTGCAGACTCCATCCGCCAGATTCTCCGGCAGGACGATGTCATCTGTCGTTTCGGAGGGGATGAGATGGTCTCCATCCTGCGCGAGTGCACTTCGCTTCATGCACTCCATCGTATGGAAGATGTCCAGCGCAGTATTGTTGCCCTTGGAAAAGAGAAGGGCTGGGATACTTCCATCAGCTACGGTATCGTACAGATTGACGGGACCGAACTTCTCACCAGCCATGAGCTGATAAAAAGGGCCGACAAGCGTATGTATGAATTCAAAACAGATTATAAAAGAAATGATGAGTAAGACTGAGCATCCATAGCACAACCTAAAGACCCCACAGCCGAAGCTGTGGGGTCTTTGTTCTTATAGTTATTCTAAAGGAATGAGAGTAAAGTCGGCATCCCAGGATCTCCCCAAGATGCCTTACTTTATGAGGGGGGAGATAGTTGCTTTCACAACTATCTGAACTCTAGTATACACAGAAAATGTGTCCAAAGTATGTTTAAAATATGAAAGAAATCATAAGAATCTTAAGAGAATATATCTTCAATTAAAGCTCACAATCTATGCACGCATCCTTTTCTCCATCCAGTCATAGAGGTCCACATAGACCTGATCCCGGTCCTTCTCGTTGAGCAGTTCATGCCGATCTCCAGGATAGAGCTTCAGCTGTACATCCTGCATCCCCAGCATCCGGTATCGCTTGTAAATCTTCTCCACACCCTTTCCAAAGTTCCCCACCGGATCATTCTCTCCCGAGAGAAAGAACACCGGAAGATTCTTGGGAATCATGGCATAACCTTCTTTTTTCTTCGTCTTCAGCATACCTGTGAACATCTGATAATAAGCATTGACCGTAAAGGTAAAGCCACAGAGCGGATCTCGTAAGTATTGTTCCAGCCGCTCTTCATCGCTTGTCACCCATTCATACTCCGAAGAACCCTGTCTGAACTTCTTGTTATATCCGCCTAGCGCCATCTCCGTCACCAGATTACTGCGATGATGCCATCCCCGGAAAATAGATAAAATTCTGCAGATATGTCTGCCCATACGAAGCGTAGCCTTGTGATGTTCCACGGGACTCCCCATAATGATGACTCCCGACAGACCTTTCCCATACATCTCGATATACTGTCTCACGAGAGCAGATCCCATGCTGTGCCCGAGAATAAAGTATGGGACATTCGGATATTTCTTCATTGTCCGCTGTCTCAGGGTATGGATGTCACCAATGATACAGGTATTACCGTATTTTTCATTAAAAAATCCTAACTCTGACTTACTCTGAATGGATTTGCCATGGCCCAGATGGTCATTTCCTACCACATAATATCCTCTGTCGCATAAGAAATTGGCAAACTCGTCGTAACGCTCAATGTATTCAACCATACCGTGGCTGATCTGAAGGACAGCACGCACCTCTCCTTCCGGCTTCCACTCCATCGTATGCACTTCTGTATTGCCGTCCTTCGACGGGTAATAGAATTCATCTCTCATATGTCATCATGTCCTTCTATCTGTCATCCAATTTGATATACTCTCTGTGCTCTGCCAGCGGTTTATACGCCGGTCTGATAATCTTATCTACGTTCTTAAGTTCTTCCAGTCTGTGTGCACTCCAGCCCACGATTCTTGCCGTCGCGAAAATCGGAGTATATAATTCCGGCGGCAAATCCAGCATACCATATACCAGTCCGCTGTAGAAATCCACATTGGCATTGACTCCCTTATACATCTTGCGCTTCGCCGTAATCACTTCCGGTGCCATATGTTCTACCTTCTCATAAAGAGCATATTCCTTCATACAGCCCTTTTCTCTTGCCAGCTGCTTCACAAACTTTTTGAAAATCTCTGCTCTCGGGTCTGAAACAGAATAAATCGCATGACCCATTCCATAAATCAGCCCCTTCTTGTCAAATGCTTTCTTATCCAGAAGGTCTTCCAGATACTGTCTCACCTCGTCATCATCTGTCCAGTCACTGAGGTTCTCCTTCATGTCCTTGAACATCTGAGTCACCTTGACATTGGCTCCGCCATGCTTCGGTCCCTTGAGAGATGCCATCGCCGCAGTCATCGTCGAATATGTGTCTGTTCCGGAGGATGTCACAACGTGAGTGGTAAATGTAGAGTTGTTACCACCGCCATGGTCCATATGAAGCACCAGAGCCATATCCAGAATCGTAGCCTCCAACTTCGTGTAATTCCGGTTCTCCCTGAGCATCACCAGAATATTCTCTGCGGTAGAGAGCTCCGGAGAAGGTGCATAGATGAATAAATCTTCACCCATGCGATAGTTATAAGCATGATACCCATATACCATCAGCATCGGAAACTGGGAAATCAGATTCAGACACTGCCTTAATACATTGGGGATACTTGTATCATCTGCTTTGCTGTCATAAGTATACAGACTCAAAAGTGAACGTGATAAACTGTTCATCATGTCCTTGCTCGGAGCCTTCATAATTACATCTCTTACAAACGTTGGCGGAAGTGTCCTGCGCTCCGTTAATGTCTTATAAAAATCATGCAGCTGCTGGTCAGTTGGCAGTTCTCCAAACAACAGCAGGTAAGCTGTCTCCTCGAAGCCAAAATGCTTTGCCTCAAGAAATCCATTCACAATATCCTTGATGTTGTAGCCACGGTAATAAAGATTACCAGCACATGGAACCCTTTCTCCATCTACTATCTTTGTTGCGCTGACATCCGAGATATTCGTCAGGCCGGCGAGTACGCCCTGTCCATTCAAGTCTCGCAGGCCGCGCTTTACTTCGTACTTTGTGTATAATTCTTTCTCGATTGTATTGCTTTCTTCGCACAGTTTTGCCAAGGCTTCAATCTGAGGTGTGTTTTCAAATAATATCTTTCCATCTGTTGCACTCGTCATAGCACACTTCCTTTCTTGTTTCTGGTAGGCTTCTGTTGTCATAAAATGCCTGCCGCAATTCTTATCATCACCACCTACTGGAGGTGGAATCTTATCTTCACAAAAGATAGATTCAGTTCCATATATATTCTGTCATTCTGTGTTATGAGACATCTGAGGTCTTTGTTCCACATTTGTCCGACTATTTAATTATACTAAATTCGGTATCTTTATACAACGAATGAAGTATTAAAAATTTATGAACACTTTATAACCTTGAACTCGTTTTCTTCGTAAAGCGCACCTCCTGCTTCATCGCGCAGTGCTCTACACACTTGAAATGGGAGTTTGCTTACGTGCGAGCGAAGAAAATGAATTGGAAAGTTTTGCGAATTCCCCAAGCGTGAGGGCCTCCCCACGGATGCTCGCCCCTCTTCCAAGCTCCTCGATTGCCGCAGTAATCTGCTCTTTTGTAAAATCCACCTCCGGCGAATTGTTCAGTCCATTAGAAAGGGTCTTTCGTCTCTGGTTAAAGGAAGCACGAATCAGACGGAACAGCAACCGCTCATCCTCTACCTGGACCGGAGGATTCTCATAACGATCCAGGCGGATGACTGCCGAACCAACCTTGGGTCTCGGCATAAAGCAGTTTGGCGGTACATTTGCCACAATATAAGGTCTGGAGTAATATTGAACCGCCAGCGACAATGCGCCGTAGTCCTTGGTTCCCGGTCCCACCTGCATACGGTCTGCGACTTCCTTCTGTACCATCACTGTGATGCTTTTGATGGGCACATGGCTCTCGAAAAGTCCCATGATGATTGGCGTGGTGATGTAATAAGGCAGATTTGCAACCACCTTGATTGGCTGGTTGTTGTTCTCCTCCCGTGCCAGCTTCCCGATATCCACCTTCAAAACATCATCATTCAGGACTGATACATTGTCGTAGGCGGACAAGGTATCTTCCAGAATCGGAATCAAAGCCTTATCAATCTCCACCGCAACCACCTTGCCGGCTGCCTGCGCCAGATACTGGGTCATAGTCCCGATTCCCGGTCCAATCTCCAGAACAAAATCATCCTTGGTAATCTCTGCCGAATCGATGATCTTATCCAGTACGTGGGCATCAATCAAAAAATTCTGACCGTATTTCTTCTGGAAGGAAAAATTGTATTTCTGCAGAATCTCTATGGTATTCTGCGGGTTTCCTAATGTTGGTTGTGTCATGTTCTCTCCTTTTGGTTCTATGGTTTCCTGTGCTGCTCTTCTAAAATCGATAAAACTCCCGTGCATTTTTTTCTGTCTGCTCCAAAACCTCATCTTCACTTACGCCTTTCAGCTGTGCGATTTCCGCAACTACGTAAGGCAGATTCCGGGAAGAGTTGCGCTTTCCTCTATTGGGTGCAGGTGCCAGATAGGGACTGTCCGTCTCCAGCAAAATGGATGTCAGCGGAACCGCCTTTACCACCTTCTTCAGCTTCTTTGCATTTCCAAAGGTCACCACTCCGCCGATTCCAAGATAATATCCCATTCCTGTATATTCCAGCGCCTGATCCACAGAATAAGAATAGCAGTGAATATCGCATACCAGGTCCTTCCCCTGTTCCTTTAGAATTTCCATGGTGTCCGCCGCTGCGTCTCTGCTGTGGATGACCACCGGAAGTCCCAGCTCGCGCGCCAGCTGCAGCTGCCGGATGAACCACGTTTTCTGGACGTCGTGGTGCTCCTTATCCCAGTAATAATCCAATCCGATCTCGCCCACCGCCAGAACCTTCTCCTGCCGGCACATTTCCCTCAGCTGCGCAAATGTCTCCTCATTCAGCTTGCCCACCTCATCGGGATGGATGCCGATGGTTCCATAGACATCCGGGTACTGCTTTGTAAGCTCCAGCGTTCTTTGACATCCCGCCAGAGATGCCCCGCTGTTCACAACTGCCGCAATCCCATGCTCCTTCAGCGAAGACAGCAGTTCGGCTCTGTCCTCGCCGAAGGATTCGTCATCATAATGTGCATGTGTATCAATAATCATGTCTTTCTCCTTGCTTCTTCTCAATCAATTTCTGAATACTATTTCCCATTGGAAATGTATCCGATGAATGTATTTCCTCCAGTCGCTGCCATCTGAGTGACCGCATCCATGGCTCCCTGATTCTCCAGTCCGGTGGCGGGGTCGATATACGTTACCGTGGAAGTGGTATATCCTGTCAGAAGTATCGCCTGATCCACCCCGGTCAGTGCAATTACCGGAAGTCCCTTGTTAATTATATAGAGCACCTGGTCCAGTGTGCATCCGGTCAAATCCACTTTGGTCGCATCATAACTGCTCATCACACGCTCGCAGGCTGCCTTTGTGGTCTCGCCTTCCTCCGTGCCAAATATGCCGACGCCGGTTTCAAAGGACAGATCACGATTTCCTTTTTCCCATAGATACGCCTGCTCCGAAGAAATCACAACACCAGAGACTGCCTCGGCCTTTGCGACCGCGTAGCCTGCCTTGTCATACACACCTTCCAACCGTCCCATGCCGTAGACGTAGAACTTATTTTCCTCCGCCGCACCGTCCAGTGCAATGGTTGCCGCCTGCTCATAAAGCACCTGCCGCGGTCTGAGCACCTTTGGTGACGGGTCGGAGATTCCTTCTGCATACAAAAGACGCATCTGCCGTTCCATTTTCTCAGAGGTGTAGGATTCCAGCGAAATATTGCTCTCCGCCTTTTCCTCATTATTCGTCACGTAATCCTGAGCGATTCCGGTGTAGATTCCCTCATTCTTCTGCAGTCGGTTCACGGTAAGCATGCCGTTCTCCACCAGGACATCTTCAATATAGATGCTATCCTGCTGGTAAGTCTTGACCACTTCACCCTTGCTGTCCTGAATTTCCATGACATACATCGGAAGGATTCCTTCCCCGCCCACAGTTGCTCCTGCATCCTCTGGCTTTGCAAATCCATAGGCAAAGTCGCTGAATACGAACCCAAGAGGGGTGATGGATTCTCCCTGTGGTGCACTGACTGTCCGCTTTTGGGCTGTATTCAGATTGAGTACCGTCACCTCGGTAAACTTTCCTTCAGAAGATGCACTCACAAATGCCAGCAGATGCCCGTCCTCCGACACAACATATTGTCCGTCCTTCAGATTCTCTGCAATCACATTCTGCTTCTGGTCTTCCACATTGATCTCGTAGAGCGATCCGCCCGTCAAAACATAGAGCAGATGGCTTTCATTGTGGTAATACACCAGTCTGCCAAGCTCTTCCTCGGCGATGGCAAATGATTTGTCACTTGGAATGAATGCTTTTTCTTCCACCGAGTTCTTCTCAATATCGAAGTAGAAAATATCCACACCGACCATTCCTTCATGAGCACCCCGGTTCATATATCCATAGACTGCAAATGTAGTGCTGCCATTTGCATCCACACTGATGATCCGCACGGCATGCTGACTGTTGCGATTTCTCGGGTCCGTAC
This sequence comes from Hespellia sp., assembly GCA_028689735.1. Taxonomy (GTDB): domain Bacteria; phylum Bacillota; class Clostridia; order Lachnospirales; family Lachnospiraceae; genus Hespellia. Next base: position 43,173 of record JAQVCP010000003.1, read on the forward strand.
TTCCGGTCCCTGAGAAGCTATATAGCAGAGACAGCTGATCCGCCTCCTGATTGTAATTCCAAAGCTCCCGCTCCTGTACAAAAGACACAATCGTACCGTCATCATTTGTCACATATGGGATATCCGATGGGACGATTCCAAGCAAGATTCCCGATTCACTCATCACCTTTCCACTACCATTGAATTCCTGGTTCATGGTCCGGTTATAGTCCAGAAGGAAAATCTGCTCGCGGGCATAACGAACCCGGAAAAACTCTTCTATGTTGTAGGTCTCGGTTTGTGTATCCCCCTCACAGGTTACCTGATAGGATGCCTGTACCGAAGTGTACATGCTGTTGCTCTCCTTGATGCTCCACTGCACCTCACTTGCAAGCTGCGGAGCCAGACTCCCCCACATCACCTGGTCTGCCGAAGAATTGATGGTCACCCTCTGGTACGTGCTGTTGTCTCCGTCACTGTTCGGCTCCAGATACGTTGTGAGCTCGCTCTGTGCCGATTTTTCAAAGGTCTTGTTGTGAAAATCCTGTACGAAATCCAGACACTGCTTCAATGACAGGTCATCCGGTTTCTCCACCCGTGTATAGTACGAAACTGTTTTTTTCCCAATCTGCAGTTTCAGCTCCAGGACGCCTTCTTTGGCTTCTCCCAGTGCGTTTCCGACACGAATTGCCACCTGGTTGTTCTCGATTGCCGCTTCATCCTCCAGATATTTTGTTTCTCCGTCCAGAGAATATACGGTGTAGCCCACCTCGGTAAGCTCATTTCCATAGTCTTGAAATGTTGTCTCCAGAGTTCCGTCAGCGTTAAGCGGTGTAATTGTATCCCGCATGGCAGTAATGTCCATCTCGCTCACATAGCCGACTAAGGTATTAACTGTTGTTCCTTCCTCTGTAAAGGATACCGTAGGCAGAGAAGCCTCCGCCATGTCGGAGGTCACATCCTCTACATTTCTATTTGTAATCACACTGATGACAACCAGCGACAGCAGAAAAATAACGCTGAGCACGCTGATTTTTATGATTCTCCTTCTTCTCATTTTTACTCCCTTTCTTTCAAACACCAGCCTGTCTCAAATTTGTCTTCGCCTGACAGACTAATGCTGCATGTCAGATTTTTGTAGAAACCTTGTGGGTATTCAATAACTTCCCAAGTGTCGGTTCCACATGCAGATAAGTCTCACATGCGTCAATTTCCTTCTGGCTCGTTTTGCATTTGCCACTCATCTTATCCTGCTTCACTCCCCGAATCAGGATGTTCTTCGGTGTGTGCTCCATGTCGATAAATTCCAGAACCTGAGTCTCATAGCCCTGACTCTCCAGATATTCCGCACGCAAGCCATCCGTCACCAGTGCCGCCATACGCTCCTTCAAAAGACCATACTTGAGCACTGGGCGCAGCTCCTCGCTCTGAATCTGCCGATTCACTTCATGCTGACAGCACGGCACCGACAGAATGACTCTGGCATTCCAGCCGATGGCCTTGGCGAGGGCAAAATCCGTTGCCGTATCACAGGCATGCAGCGTCACTACCATATCTACCTCATCTACGCCTGTGTAATCTGCAATATCCCCCTCCAGGAACTTCAGCTTTTCATACCCATATTTCTCGCTCAATTCATTGCAGTGACGAATCACATCTCTCTTCAAGTCCAGCCCGATAATACGAATGTCATATTTCTTCAATTCGTGCAGATAATAGTACATGGCAAATGTAAGATAGGACTTGCCGCATCCGAAATCCAGAATCGTCACTTCACGATCCTTCGGAAGCTGTGGCAGAATATCCTCAATGAATTCCAAAAAACGATTGATCTGACGAAACTTATCAAACCGGGAGCGAACGACTTTTCCATCCGGAGTCATCACGCCAAGATCCTTAAGAAACGGAACTGGTCTCCCTTCCTGCAAAATATATTCCTTCTTGCGGTTGTGAGAAAGACTCACTTCGCGAGCCGTCCCCGACTGCATCTTTTTCTTGATTGTAACCTTGCCCTTTTTACTGACCAGCACATTTGCCTGAAGATTCTTCGTCTCCAGCTGCATCTGCTTGAATTCCTGCATCAGCTCTGTAAGCCGCTCTGCAGCCTCCCCGGCTTTTAAGTTCTCGTGAAATGCCTGCGTCTTTGTAAAGGATTCCAGCTGAAAAAACAGCTCCTGCCCTTTCAGAATCGGACGAACCTTGATACGCAGCACGTCTGCCGCACCTTCCGGCCCGTTTTGTGTAGTTTGTCCGGTCTGTTCATTCTGCTCAGTTGGGGCAGTCTGTCCGGTCTGTTTTCTGCTTCTCGGGCTGCTGAGCGTGGCGGTGAGGAAAGCCGCATCCAGCGTCTGTTGTAATAATTTTTTTAATTCCTGCATTTATATTCTCCAATTGATTTTTATGATTCATTTGTAGGTAAGTAGCTTCGCTTGTAAGTAAATGGCTCTTTTCTCAGCTAATTTAGTTCCTTTGACAGGTGCACAAAAAAACGTACACCTATCAATATTATAACAAATGTACACAATTTATGATATACTATTTGAAAAGTTCGTATTAGAAGCCCATCTGTGTGTTACTGTTTGCGCCTATGCAAGGGGTGCCACGAGCAGCGCGGACAATATCTGATTTGTAAGTTATAACACGGAGGTACCACATGAATTATACCTATATGATCAAATGCAGTGACGGAAGTCTCTACACCGGCTGGACCAACAATCTAGAAAAAAGAATCGATGCACATAACAGTGGTAATGGCGCCAAGTATACGAAAGCCCGACTCCCGGTAACGCTCGTCTATTATGAAAAATTTGCAACAAAAGAAGAGGCGATGAAGCGCGAATACGCCATCAAACACCTCTCCCGTGCGCAAAAATTAAAACTGATAAAAGCCGACACTGCTCAATAATTATCCTTCTACATACTCGATTGGATTCACTGGTTCGCCATCTTTCAGCATCTGAAAGTACAGGCTGACTCCTTCTACACTATAGTATTTTGTCGGTGTTGTCAGGTAGCCAAGCAACTCTCCTGTTGCAAGATAATCTCCCGCTTCCACCTGGACATCCTTCAGTTGTCCATAGACCGCTTCGTAACCATTCCCCATATCCAGTTTCACTGTCATCCCAGTCTGTGCAGAATCTTCCACGCTCTCCACGATTCCCGATGCTGCTGCCAGAATCTCCTCATCTTCTTTTCCGCCGATAATCACTGCCGGATTGTAACGGTACTGCTGCAATGTAGAGTAGTAAACCATCTTGTCCATACTGTAGTTCAGCAAAATTGCACCACTTGCAGGCCACACTAATGTACTGTCCTCGTCAAAATAAACTTCTGCCGCTGTACCTTCTGTGGCAACACTGTCTTGTGCTGCACTGCCATTTTCAATGGTAGTTCCTGTGTCTGATGTACCATCCTGACTCCCCGATACATCGCCATCCTCTGCCTTTGTTCCGTCTGTTGAATCGCTTTCATTTGCTGTATCTGTTGAACTGGTCCCGTTTGGATCCTCAGCACCATTTCCCTCTGTGGTGTCGGATGTATCCGTCTCCGGCAGAAGGATATCATTGGTCGTCGCCTCTTTGCTCTGTTCCTCGGCTTTCGCCAGTTCATTTTCCATCTTCTGTTGATAATTGTGGAATGTATAGGCACCTACCATAGTGACCACTGCCACAAAACAGACAACGATTCCAATCGCTGCGCCCTTCCCCTTTAGGGAAAATTTCTTTTCTTCCTTTTTCATGTTCATCACCTCTGACTGTATTTTTGCCAGAAATATAACTGGTTATACATGAATTATATTTTTCAAAAAATTATTTTACCAACTTCTCTCTTGTACAACTTCTCTCTTGTACTATATTGTAAACCATTCCTTGTAAGGTTATATTTCGTCCACCTCCACCCCCTCAAAGAAATAACCCAGAATCTCCTGCATACTTTTTCCCTCTTTTGCCATCTCGTTTGCTGTCCACTGGCTCATCCCAAGTCCATGCCCGTTCCCTACCGTTGTAATCTGCAGCTCCTCCCCCCTTTCCTGAAAAGAGATATTACAGGAAGCAAGACCCAGCGCCTGGCGGAATTCTTCGCCGCTGCAGGTGGTCCTTCCGACCCTGATCTGCAGGGCATATCCTGCAGAATCGGTCTGCACGACCTCCAGATCTGAAAACTCCAATTCTTTCTGCTGTGTCTCCTGTGCCTTTTGATTCTCCAGTTCTGCCTCCGCTGCCTCCGCTGCTTTCGCCTCCTTTTCTTCCTCCCTTTTCTGCATCTCAGTTTCCCCAGCTTTCTCCTCCTGAGCTTCCTTCTCTGGTGCTTCCGCCCCTGACACTTCCACAGCCACCAGGTACGGATGACACGCGTGCTGCACCTCCTGATAAGAATATGTACCGATATGAATCGCCGCATCTGCCTCTTTGTCCGTCTCACATGCCACCGCTTTCAGATAAGGGTAGGCTTCACTTTTCAGGACTTCCTGCCCGCTGCGGGTGCTGCCGTTGTTGGACTGGTGAAATGGTGTCAGTGCGTATGTTCCGTTGTATTTCAAGACCGTTTTTCCAGTTTCCTCCACAGCCGACTTGATCTTTTGATAGTTTTTCTCATAATTGTCCGCTCCCCATTTATCCGCCATCTGCTCCGGTGTCAGCGCTTCACCGCTCTCTTTTTTTCCTTCCCGGAAATATTCTGTCCGCAGAAGTATCGCCTGACATTTTAATGCTTCCGCCTCATAGTCCGCAGGCATAGAAGCTGCCAGCAGACCAATCAGGTACTGGTTCTGGTGCTCTGCATCGCTTGGTCGCTCTGTCCCGTGTAAGAAAACAGTAATGACATAAGGCAGGAGAATCAGAATCAGGAAAAAAGATCCGATAGACTGCAGACGCAGCTTTAGTTTTATTAGGAATATTGGGAAACGATCCGGCATTATTTGCAGCATAAAAGAGCCCTCCATATATTATCTATATGGAAGACTCTTCTATGTTATTAATGTAAAATATTGTTTTCTTAAGTAAGATGATTCCATCAGCTCTGACTGCTGTCAAATGTCGTCCTTAACCCATATCAGTCCACGCCGACATCCCCATAAACTACTCAGACTTCTGATCCTCATGGAATTCATAGGACTCTGTGGGTTCGGCTTCAACTACTGCCTGGGAAGGCTCCTGCACTGCCTCATCTGTTCCACTCTGCTCTGTTGTCTGTATCGGCACATCACTGCTTACCGATATCACTTCCGGCTCCTGCACTGGCACCTCGCCTCCCGGTACTACTGGCTCCTGCACCGGCATCTCTTCACCTTGTTCTTCCGGCTGCTGCGGACTTGCCGTCATCGGAGGTATCTCCTGAAAGTCCTGGTATCCCTGCGCCGGGTCATACTTCGGAACCGGACGGTTAAAATATTCTTCAAATTCCGGATGGAACGGCTTCCTGCTCATCACAAAGAGACAGATGGCCTCATAACACGGAATAAAGATTCCCAATATTGCATGGACGAGTGCCATATTATTGGTAGTGATTCTGCCGTAAATCTGATAATCTACCAGCAATTTAAGTCCTTTATAAACCGCCTGGTACAATATGCTGATCAGCACAAAGAGAATGATCCAGATAACCATTGCGCCCAGCGCTCCGCCGGAAATGTTCATATGAGGACCTGAAAGTCCCATAGTCAGACCAAACATCGCCCCGAAGATCATCACATACGAAATCCCAAAAAGTATATTCCAGGCAATCGGAAGTACAATCAGCCAGATTCCCGGATTTTTGATACTTTTATTCTTCAGGCGGATATCGTCTGAGACTTCACCCTGCAGGTAGTATCTGGCGAACGGAATAAATGCCAGCCATGGATATTCTACCTTCTGGCGCTTCGCCAATTTGTACATTCCCACACCCTTCAAAATATAAAGGACAAGCTTTGCCACCAGAACCACCAGCAAAAAAATCATATAAACGGCAACAAATGTCAATATGCCGGATCCAATAGAATCCTCCAGCATCGCACTATCATAACTATATGTATTCAAGATATCCAATCTCCTTTCAAACTCCTGTATCCAATTACAGCAAACGTCCACAAACAGCCGGCACTGCCGGTTGTCTGTGAACGCCCCCTGTTCCTAAAAACACCTCTTACTGCTCTGGTGTCACTGTTACTTTCTTTAGTTTCCAGATATCAGAAACATATTCTTCAATGGTTCTGTCCGATGTAAACTTACCACAGCAGGCGGTATTCATCATCGCGATCTTAGACCACTTGTTCTCATCACGGTACGCTGCTTCAACGCGTCTCTGTGCGTCTGCATAAGAACGGAAGTCCTTCAGGATGAAGTAGGTATCCGGTCTGTCTGAACAGTTTATATTCAGAAGAGCATCGTAAAGATTCTTGTACATGCTGTGATCGCCGTTGGAGTAGGTTCCATCCATCAGCTGATCCACAATGCGTTTGATATCCCAGTCATTGAAGTAGATATCTGTCGGGTTGTAGCCACCATTCTGCTCGTAATTGATAACCTCGTCAGAACTCAGTCCGAAGATAAATGCATTCTCAGAACCAACCTCTTCCACGATCTCTACATTTGCCCCGTCCATAGTTCCGAGAGTCGGTGCACCATTCAGCATGAACTTCATGTTACCTGTACCGGAAGCTTCCTTAGATGCTGTAGAAATCTGCTCGCTGACATCTGCTGCCGCAAAGATCAACTCAGCATTCGATACACGGTAATCCTCGATGAAGACTACTTTGATCTTGCCGTTGATGCTTCTGTCATTGTTCACGACATCTGCAACCGAGTTGATGAGCTTGATCGTCTCTTTCGCTCTCTGGTATCCGGCTGCGGCCTTCGCTCCGAAGATAAATGTTCTTGGATAGAAGGACATCTCCGGGTGCTCTTTAATCTGGTTGTACAGATACATTACATGTAAAATGTTAAGCAGCTGACGTTTGTACTCATGCAGACGCTTTACCTGTACGTCGAAGATAGAACGTGGATCTACTTCGATACCATTGTGTTTTAAAATGTATGCTGCAAGACGCTCTTTGTTCTTATACTTGATCTGCATGAACTCACGGCGCGCGTTCTCATCATTTACCAGTGGCTTTAAGTTCGCCATCTTAGAAAGATCTGTAATCCAGCCGTCACCGATTCTGTCTGTGATCCAGTCAGCAAGCAGTGGATTGGCATGCATAAGGAAACGTCTCTGTGTGATACCGTTTGTCTTATTGTTGAACTTCTCAGGCATCATCTCATAGAAATCTTTTAATTCCTGGTTCTTTAAAATCTCTGTGTGAAGTCTTGCAACTCCATTGACAGAGTATCCTGCTGCGATCGCAAGATGAGCCATCTTCACCTGTCCGTCACGTAAAATTGCCATCTTTGCAACCTTCTGTTCGTTGCCCGGATACATTTCTCTGATCTTGTTCACAAAGCGACGGTCGATTTCCTGCACGATCTGGTAGATACGTGGAAGCAGTTTGGAGAAGAGGTCGATTGGCCATTTCTCAAGTGCTTCTGCCATGATGGTATGGTTTGTGTATGCAACCGTTTTTGTTGTGACATCCCATGCTTCTTCCCATGTCAGACCTTCCTGATCGATAAGAAGTCTCATCAGCTCTGCAACGGATACGGTTGGGTGTGTATCGTTCATCTGGATGGTAACTTTTTCGTATAACTTTTTCACATCAACGTGTTTCTTTTTATATTTTACAAGCATTGCCTGTAAGCTGGCAGAAATGAAGAAATACTGCTGTTTGAGACGAAGCTCTTTTCCTGCGTAATGATTGTCGTTCGGGTAAAGTACCTCAACGATATTCTTTGCAAGGTTCTCCTGCTCTACTGCTTTGTGGTAATCTCCACGGTCAAATGAATCCAGCTGGAAGTCAGTGATTGCCTTTGCGTCCCAGATACGGAGTGTGTTGACTACATGGTTGCCGTAACCAACAATTGGCATATCATATGGGATTGCAAGTACGGACTCGTAGTTCTCCTGGATGAACTTATCCTTGCCAGTTACCGGGTCCTTCTCGAAACGGATGTCTCCGCCGAAACGTACTTCCTTCGCATATTCTTCTCTGCGCAGTTCAAATGGATTTCCCTCTTTTAACCAGTTATCCGGTGTCTCGATCTGATAACCGTTCTCGATCTTCTGTTTGAACATACCGTAACGATAACGGATACCACAACCATATGCAGGGTAGTTCAATGTTGCAAGAGAATCTAAGAAGCAGGCAGCAAGACGGCCGAGACCTCCGTTACCAAGTGCTGCATCCGGCTCTTCATCCTCGATGACATTGAGGTCGATTCCCATCTCATCCAGTGCTTCCTGAACCTCTTTGTAAGCTGTCATATTGATCAGGTTGTTGCCAAGTGCTCTACCCATAAGGAATTCCATTGACATGTAGTAAACAGTCTTCGGATCCTCTTTGTCATATGTCTCCTGTGTAGCAAGCCAGTCATCAATGATGGCCTCCTTTATCGCATAAGACACTGCCTGGAATAACTGCTGAGGTGTTGCCTCATCCACATTCTTTCGGTACAGTCTTCTTACGTTCTTCTTCACATCACTCTTAAATGCTTCCTTCTCAAATCTTTCGTTATACATAAATTACACCCTTTCCACACCAATCATTACATGCTCGCCATTGATGTTCCACTCTTTTGTAAATCCAGTTGGATTTCCTTTCGTTACTGCTTCTGCCAATACTTCACTGCCGATGTCATCTCCATGTGCTGCAAAGACTGCTTCCACCTTGTCGCTGCCCTCATGGGTAATTCTGATCTTGTCCATTACCTCAAATCCGGCCTCTTTTCTCATTGTCTGAACCTTGCTGATAATTTCTCTTACGAAGCCCTCTTCCAGAAGCTCTGGTGTCAGGTTTGTATCAAGCACAACGGTAATTCCGTTGTCGTTCTCTGAAACGTAGCCCGGCATCTGTGCGGTGTCAATCAGAAGGTCTTCCTTGAGAAGTACTACTTCCTCACCATTCACCGACAACTTAAGCTCTCCGGTCTCATTGACCTCATCCATGGCGGTATTTCCGTCGAGAGAATCCAGCGCCTGCTTGATGCCTCCTAACAGTTTACCATATTTTGGTCCAACTGTCTTCAATTGTGGTTTAAAACTATATGAAGTAAATGTACGGACATCATCCGTAAAGTTAACTTTCTTTACATTCAGCTCTTCTGTCACAATTGCCTGATAGAACTCAGAGAGTTCAAATTCAGCCTTCACGAACATCTGGCCAATGGGCTGGCGGTTCTTGATATTCGCTGTGTTACGGCAGGCACGTCCCATAACAACAAGCTTCAATACATTTTCCATGTTCTCTTCCAGCTCTTTGTCGATGTGTGATTCATCAGCAACAGGGAAGTCACAAAGGTGGATACTTTCCGGAGCTTCCTTGTCAATGGAGCATACCAGATTCCGGTAAATCTCCTCTGTCATAAACGGAATCATCGGTGCTGCCACCTTGGAAACGGTTACCAGCGCAGTGTAAAGTGTCATGTAAGCATTGATCTTATCCTGCTCCATTCCCTTCGCCCAGAAACGCTCTCTGCTTCGGCGTACATACCAGTTACTCATATCATCCACAAATTCCTGGAGTGCTCTTGCCGACTCCGGAATCCGGTAGTTCTCCAGATTATTGTCCACCGTCTTGATCAGCGTGTTCATCTTGGACAGTAACCATTTATCCATAATTGGAAGCTTGTCATAATCTAATGTATATTTTGTTGCATCGAATTCATCGATATTTGCATACAGTACGAAGAATGCGTAGGTGTTCCAAAGGGTACCCATGAACTTACGCTGCCCTTCCATCACGGCTTTTCCGTGGAAACGGTTCGGCAGCCATGGAGCGGAATTCACATAGAAATACCAGCGGATTGCGTCTGCACCATATTCGTTCAATGCTGCAAATGGATCGACTGCATTTCCCTTGGACTTACTCATCTTCTGTCCATTTTCATCCTGCACATGTCCGAGAACGATAACGTTCTTATAAGGTGCTTCGTTGAAAATGAGTGTCGAGATCGCAAGCAGTGAGTAGAACCATCCGCGCGTCTGGTCCACCGCCTCAGAAATAAAGTTGGCCGGGAACTGCTGCTCGAATAACTCTTTATTTTCAAATGGATAGTGATGCTGTGCAAATGGCATGGATCCCGAATCGAACCAGCAGTCGATTACTTCCGGTACCCTGTGCATCTGCCCGCCACATTCCGGACAAGTGATGGTCACGTCATCGATGTATGGGCGGTGAAGCTCAATCTCGTCCGGACAATTATCCGACATAGACTTCAGCTCTTCAATGCTTCCGATGGAGTGCTGGTGTCCGCATTCACATTCCCACACATTCAGAGGAGTTCCCCAGTAACGGTTCCGACTGATTCCCCAGTCCTGAACGTTCTCGATCCAGTCACCGAAACGTCCTTTTCCGATGCTCTCCGGAATCCAGTTGATGGTGTTGTTATTGGCAATGAGGTCATCCTTTACTTCTGTCATCTTGATGAACCAGGATTCTCTTGCATAATAAATCAGTGGTGTATCACAACGCCAGCAGTGTGGATACTCATGCTCGAATTTCGGAGCGTCAAATAACTGGTTGTTCTTCTCCAGATCAGCCAGAATCAGCTTGTCTGCATCTTTTACGAACACACCTTCATATGGAGTCTCTGCTGTCATATCACCCTTACCGTCTACGAACTGTACAAACGGAAGGTCATAGCTGCGTCCGATTCGTCCATCATCCTCACCAAATGCTGGTGCGATATGAACGATACCGGTACCGTCTGACATAGTAACGTAGTTGTCACATGTTACGAAATGAGCTTTCTTGCGCTGTTTCTCAGCGACTTCTCCGGCACATGCAAAGAGTGGTTCGTATTCCTTGTACTCTAAATCCTTGCCACTGTAAGTCTCTAATACTTCATAAGCTGCGGTTCCATTCTCCTTATCTGCAAGTTTTCCAAGTACAGTATCAAGCAGTGCCTGTGCCATATAATAGGTAAATCCGTCTGCTGCCTTTACCTTGCAGTAAGTCTCGTCCGGGTTCACACAAAGTGCGGTATTGGATGGCAAGGTCCAAGGTGTGGTTGTCCATGCAAGAAAATATGCATCCTCTCCAATCACCTTAAAACGGACGATCGCGGAACGTTCTTTGACAGTCTTGTAACCTTGGGCAACTTCCTGTGCAGAAAGCGGTGTCCCACAACGAGGACAATAAGGAACCACCTTGAAGCCTTTGTAAAGAAGTCCCCTGTCCCAGATCTTCTTCAGTGCCCACCATTCAGACTCGATAAAATTGTTGTCATAGGTTACATATGGCTCGTCCATATCTGCCCAGAAACCAACGGTACCGGAAAAATCTTCCCACATCCCCTTGTATTTCCAGACACTCTCCTTACACTGATCGATGAATGGCTCCAGACCGTATTCCTCAATCTGATCCTTTCCATCTAAGCCAAGAGCCTTCTCAACCTCCAGCTCTACCGGAAGTCCGTGGGTATCCCATCCGGCCTTTCTCGGAACCATGTACCCCTTCATGGTACGGTATCTCGGAATCATATCCTTGATAACACGGGTCAGAACGTGACCGATATGCGGCTTACCATTTGCTGTCGGAGGACCATCGTAAAAGGTGTAAGTCTCTCCCTCTTTGCGGTTATCCATGCTTTTCTTGAAAATGTCATTGTCTTCCCAGAACTTTTCTACTTCTTTTTCTCTGTCTACGAATTTTAAATCTGTAGATACTTTGTTATACATAGCAATTCTCCCTTTCTTTTTCGATATCTGTAACGGGGTGTTGTTTGTGCTTCGTTTCCATATCCCCCACACCTATAAAAAGAGCTCCCGTCCTGTAAAAGGACGAGAGCTGAAAAGTCTTCGTTATACCACCAATTACAACATACCATCATATGTGTTCCCTGTAACGGTGGAATCCCGGCTAACGCTTACACATTGAAATTGACACCAAACTGCTTTCAACTTTCAGCATTGCAACTCGGAAGTGATTTTTGAACGGAACTTACTCGTATCAGGCTCCCACCATCCCTGACTCGCTTAAACTTTCTGAAAGGCTCTACTGTCTTCGTCATCGTTTTTATCATATGCATGAGTCCCAACGAAATAAATCAGGACACATCTTGTGTATCTGCTGTCTGGAAAACCGGAAAAAAAGAATCATTCCCATGTCCCTGATCGGCATACTACATGCTCTGATATTATAGATAAAAACTGTCTGAAAGTCAAGGATAAAGCTTATTTATACACTAAATAGACCAAAACCGGTCAAACGGATATCTGCAATCCGCTTCGTTGCTTATTGGATAAGATTAAACCCTTCCAGATGCCACATCATCGAATTCCTGCAGCATCTCCTCAGAAGGCGCCTCTGTACAAAGACTCACCACCACAATCAGAATAAGGCTCAGGAAAAATCCAATCAGCAGCGAATAAATTCCAGTCACTGTCCCCAGTGTCTGACCGCCAACAATCGGCAGATAATCCCAAATCAGCACCGTTACCCCACCGGACACGATACCAGTAACCGCGCCCTTTAGATTCGTCCGTTTCCAGAATAGAGACATCAGAACAATCGGTCCAAACGCTGAGCCAAGGCCTGCCCACGCGTCCGATACCAGCGTCATGATGGAACTGTTCGGATCCCATGCAATCAGATAAGCCAGAACTGCAACGACCGCAACCGTAATACGGCTGACTACCAGAACCGTCTCCTCCTTCGCATCCTTCTTTACTACACCCTTGTAAATATCCTGGGACACCGCCGATGCAGTCACCAAAAGCTGCGAATCTGCAGTAGACATAATCGCCGCAAGGATTCCGCAGAGGAAAATTCCACCGATAAACGCAAGCTGATAATGCTCTGTAAATACCTTCGTAATCATCGCCATAAAGACACTCTCTGTAGAAGCCGCACCCTCTGTTCCAAGTACAATCGGATACATAAACGCACGTCCGATGACACCGATAAAGATTGCCATTCCAAGGGAAACCGCAACCCAGATAATTGCAATTACCTTGGACTTCTTCAATTCCTTCTCATCACGGACTGCCATAAAACGAACCAGAATATGTGGCATACCACAGTAGCCAAGTCCCCATGCAAGCTGTGACAGAATACTGATAAATGACAGTGGCTCCCCGTTGCTCTCCATAAGGTTCAGGAAGGATGCACTGCCGCCAGTCACGCCACTCTGATCCAGAATAGAGACCAAATTGCCGGAACCAACAATGCCAAATGCAAGGATCGGCACGATCATCAGTCCTACCAGCATCAGAAGTCCCTGGATAAAGTCTGTCACGCACACTGCCATGAATCCCCCCATAAATGTGTAAGCCAGAATTACAAACGCACCGATTGTCAGCGCGATATGATAATCAAGACCGAATACTGTGTTAAACAGTTTCCCGCCGGATGCCAGTGCTGATGCAGTATATACCAGGAAGAAAATGGCAATTACAATAGAAGAAACCAAAAGCAGAATATTCTTCTTATCATGATATCTGTTACCAAAGAATTCCGGCAGCGTCAGTGAATTGTTGGCACGTATCGTATATTTTCTAAGTCTTCCTGAAATCACCACCCAGTTAAATACCGTTCCAAGGAACAATCCAATGGCGATCCATGCCTGTCCTGTTCCCATCGCGTACACTGCTCCGGGCAGTCCCATCAGCAGCCAGCCGCTCATGTCAGAAGCCTGCGCCGACATCGCAGCCACCCATCCACTCAGTCCACGTCCTCCAAGGAAATAATCCTCTGTGTTACTAGTCTTCTTCATATAGATGCCACCAATCACAATCATCAGCATAAGATAGCAGACAAATGCAATCAAGATAGCAATAATATCCGAGTTACTCATTTCTCATCCTCCTTTTTTCTCTGGCATCATCCCTCCTCAAATTTGCTTTAGCAAATGGTCTGACGCCGCATGTCAAGTTTTCATTGAGAACCTGACACAACCTTTCTCTCACTTTACTTCTCTAAATCATTAAAATATTAACCCTTACATTATCTAGGAAAACGTCCATTTTGTCAACCTTGAAAGTAAAAGGCCAGCCCCTGCCAGTCAGCTTTTCCATACCAACTCACAGGGGCCAGCCCCCATTCATATTTTCCTTATTCACTTCCGTGTCGTTCTCTCTGGGTGGTCCCGACGCTCTGCTTCTCTTCTCTTACGCATCTGTGCTCTTCTTCTCTGCCTCATTTTTCGTTTTCTGTAACTCACATACCGAATCCAGATGAACAACAGTACTGCCAACACAACCACCGCTGCCAGAATCACCTTGACAAAAAGCGGCAGCTCGAATCCACTGCTTTTTGTATCGGAATCCGCACTTTTTCCTTCGGTAGGGGTAAAGTTCGCACTGGTCAGCTTTTCATAATAAGAATCACTCAGCACGATATCTGCTGTCCCGACATTCTGTCCCTCATACGTATAAGAAATCGTTCCCTGCTTATCCTTGCTGTTCTTGTTGTACTCGATTTCTGAATCCAGACTTGAAAAATCTACACCATTTGGCACGACAACATAGGCATCCTGATTCACGAATTCTTTGATCTTATCTGACTTCTCCTGATCTTTTAGAGTTATCTTGCTAAAATTATTAAAAGCATAATCCATCATCGCCGCCGTATCTGTGTAGGTAACCCCGCCATAAGACCTCAGGTTCACCGCAACCAACTGAAGTTCATTGTTGTCGGCCATGGTCACCAGCGTCGTATGCGCCTGATCTGTATAACCGGTCTTTCCACCGGTACAGTTCGCATAATAGTACTGATTTTCAGGCCAGAGCATCTTGTGGTTCTGTTGTACCCACCGCGTCTCAGCCGTCAGATTCGTTGCCGGAATCTCATAGCTCAAAGTCTGGGTGATTTTCCGAAACTCATCAAACTTATATACTGCTGCCCCGATTCGTGCCATATCATGTGCAGTTGTATAATGGTCCTTGTCATGAAGTCCGTTCGCATTCATCCAGTGTGAATTTTCACATCCGATTTCTTCTGCCGTAGTATTCATTGCATCGATAAATGTCTGATATCCCCCGTTTAACCGGGTCGTTCCGACACTCTCAGCCACCGCATAAGAGACCTCATTTGCAGAAGCAAGAAGCACACCGTAAAAAGCATTTTCCAGAGTAAGCTCTTCTCCCGCTTTCATACCGATGCTGGCGTCTCCAGACTCCAGAAAGGAGATGCAGTCATCTGTAAAGGTAACCTTATCCGTAACCTCTGCATTTTTCAATGCAACCAACACTGTCAGAAGCTTGGTAATACTTGCCGGATAGTGCTTCTCATCGATATTTTTTCCAAACAGTACCGCCCCACTATTCATATCCATCACAATCGCTGATTGTGCATAAACCGATGGTCCCTGCGGCCAGTTCTCAATTGAATTTGTATTAATTGGCTCAGCGTAGACATAATCCTCTTCCGCCTGCCGCTGCTCCGGCGTCTGCGTCAACACAGTGTCATCCAGCTGCGAGGGATCCAGGGTCACAGTGCTTCCATCTTCAATTGTGCCCGTCACGCCAGCTGATGATGATGTTCCGCCTGCCGCGGCTTCTGTCCCCGCCGCTCCCGTATCTGTTGCAGTTGTAGAGTCTGGAGTGCTTCCGTCCGTTGCAAATGCTGTCGTCCCCGACCCCATACTTACTATAGATGTCACTAACAATCCAAGGAGTGCATGCTTCAGATGCCCCCGATATCTTCTCGAAAAATGATTCATAGTCCTATTCTTCTCCTCAATTATGATATACTCCGCATCTTTTATCTAATCCTTGAAATCAACTTCACACTTTTCTTTTCTGGTATCGCATCTTCAATTTCAGACAGTGGAGACTGTACAAGCTCTATTACTGATGATTTTTTCTCCTTGCGGACAGTCAGCTTCTTGTCATAACTGATATTTGGCTTCACGACTGTCACCGTCTTCTTATTCGTCGGCTGAGGAATCTCCTCGGCAGTCTCTTCCACGACCGGGACCTCGTTTTCCGACTCTCCGTAACAATAAGGCCGTCTTACATACCGAAATCCTGCACCATATGCAGACTCTACGACAACACCATCATCATAATCATTACAGTGGGCAACAACCAGATCTCCCTCGCTGCCTCTTCCCACCACAACACCTACATGGTTAATACCAGAACCCGGAACCATCAGGAACACAAGATCTCCCGGCTGTGCATCTTCTTCAGCTATATTTTCTGAGAGTCCCCACTGCGAAGTCGTTCCCTGACCTATACTTCCTCCAAATGACGTATCCTGAAATCCATTGATAAATGCCCAAGTTACAAATCCACTGCAGTCCAGTCCGTATAATTTTAACTGTCCACTATCATCACTTCCCTCAGCCGTAATAATCTGCTGAGAGCCCCATCGATTGTCCCAACCGATTACATTGGACTTGCCGCCCCAGAAATAGGCAATCTTACCAACCAGGCTATACGCTGCGCGCACCACTGCTGCTCTGCTCGCTGAGACCTCATCTCCCAGACTTTCTGTGATAAATCCATCTGCATCCGTCGCAGCGGCACACAAAATCGTGCAATCCACACCTGCGTATTTCTTAATCAGATTCTTCTCTTCTTCTGTCAGAGCCTCCTGCTTCTCCTGAAGATAAGTGTCCGCTTTCGTATTCCTATAAGTAATCACCTTTTCTGTCTCGATCGGTGCATTCATTTCTGCAAAGGCTGCTGCAAGATCAGCCTTTGCATTCCGATCCAGAGTATACTCTGTGACACCTTTTCTGCTCTGCTCCAATATGTAAACTGCAAGTACATCCTGCCAGTTCTTCACAACAAGATTCTCATCAACCTTCGCTGCCTCAATCTCGACTTCCACATTCCCAGAATCTGTCGGCTGTGCTGCCTGCTCTTCCTGCATTTTAGCCTCTGCCTCGGCTTTGGCCTCTTCCTCTGCCTGCGCCGCAACCTGTTTCTGGGCCTTTGCAATTGCAGCTGCCTCCGCTTCCGCATTCATACGGTCTTTATATTCTGATTCAATCTCCTGCATCACCGTTGCAAAATCCTCTGAAAATGTAATCTTATAATCAGAAGAGAGCTGGTCACTATATAATGATTTTCCCGCAATAATATTCTTTCCCGGATCAAATACCGGTATAGCCTTTGCTGCCTCTTCCGCCGCTTTGGCTTCCTCTTCCGCCTTCGCCGCATCCTCCGCCGCTTTGGCTTCCTCTTCTGCCTTTGCCGCATCCTCCGCCGCTTTGGCTTCCTCTTCCGCCTTTGCCGCATCCTCCGCTGCCTGTGCATCTGCTGCCGCCTGTGCATCCGCTGCTGCCTGCGCATCTGCTGCCGCCTGTGCATCTGCTGCTGCCTGTGCATCTGCCGCCGCCTGTTCTTTCGCTGCCAGGAATGCAGCCTCCTCTTGTGCATTGACAAATGTGCCGGAAAACTCATAAATACCAACGGTAGACTGGTCTGGTAAAGTAACTACATCCCCCTCCACAATAACAGTCACAACTTCGTCCCCGTAAATTGCACGCTTCTCTACAGGTCCCTCCGCAGCTTCCTCAAGAACTGCTTCAATCTTACTTTCTCTTGACTGTGCCATGTCGGTTGCAAATGTTGTGCTGGTATTCGTTGCAAGCATCGCTGATACAATTGTAATACATAATATTCTTTTTACTGTCTGTCGCTTCATTCTGTATATCTCCCTAATCTAAAAACGCTCCCCCTGTGTAAACGTACCTATTAATGTTTTACTACTTTCCATCGAATTTGTCTAGCTTTTCCAACCAAAGACGCTAAATTGCACAAAAATCTATTACTTATCCTCTCATTCTTTTCCCACACAAAAATAAGACATCCCCCATTTCCAAACGGAAACAGAGGACATCCCTTCTATCATTATCGTTTATTTAATTTGCGGATGATTTCTGTGAAAGCTTCCACGCCAGCGGATCATCATTGTCAGATTGCGAAATAGCCGCATCACTGGACTTGTCCGATGTGCCAGCAGGATTCACTGTATTTACAGTGGTATCTGTGGTAGTAGTCGTTGTTATACTATATGTGACCATCTTCGCTGCGGTTGTTCCCGCCACACTCTTATTTGACTCCGCAATCTCGTCCTTGATTGCCTGAAGCTGTGCTCTGGTATCCGCAAAGTTCTGTTCTTCCCCGGCGCCGTCATCATATGCCAGTGGCCTTCTCACATACCTAAAGCCCGCCTGATAAGCAGATTGTACAACTACGCCGTTGTCGCTGGCATTACAGTGAACCGCGATCAATGATCCATCTTCATTACGTCCAACTACAATTCCCACATGATTGATTCCAGAAGACCCCGGTTCCTTCAAGAACAACAAATCTCCAGGCATTGCCTCTTCTTCCGTAATCTCTTCGGACATTCCCCACTGTAAAGAAGTTCCATGTCCAATCAATGCCGATGCTGCTGAATTCTCATATCCATTGATAAATGCCCACGTAACAAAACCGCTGCAGTCCAATCCATAGCTGCTGATACTTCCACTATCATTCGAACCAGCCGCTGTAACCTGCAGTGGAGTTCCCCAGCGGGAGTCCCATCCAACCGTTGAGGACTTGCCGCCCCAGAAATAAGAAATCTTTCCGACCAGACTATATGCCGCCGCAACAACCTGTGCCCGCTCCAGTGATACATTCTCGCCAAGGCTTTCAACAATAAAGCCTTTCACTCCGGTAGATGCCGCACACAAAACCATAAAATCCGGGGAAGTATATTCTTCCAAAAATGCCTTGTCGGACTCTGTCAGAGTTGACTGATTCTTTTCTACATAGTCCGCGATATACTGCGGCTGGCAGACCAGATTTGCATCCTCTGTCTTTGCTGTATTCATGCTGGCAAATATCTTCGCCAGTCCGTCCTTTGCAGAAGCGTCCAATGTAAATGTTCCGACTCCGGCCTTTTGCTGACTCAGCAGATAAACTGCAAGCACGTCCTGCCAGTTGCTTGTCTTAATTACATAATTTTCCGGATTCAGAGTCTCAACTGTAACCGTTGCCGCAGTCTCCTGACTGTTCTGATTCTCCTGAGTTTTCTGAGGATCCTCTGCGTCCCGGGCCGCCTGCTCTTCCTGTTTCTTACGTTGTTCCTCTTCCGCTTTTTTTACATTATCTGCATTAATTTTGTCGATAGCACTCTTCACGTACTCTTTCTCTATCTCACTAATCACATTTGCAAAATCATCTGAAAATGTTACGTTGTATTTTTCTTGCAACTCATCGACATAAAAACCAATACCGGCCGAAACTGACGGCGTAATGATATTCATTTGCGGATTATTCTGATCTGAGCTTACGATCTCGCTGATGTCATCGGAAAGTGTTGGCTCTTCCTCCACAATTTCCTCAGTTACAAGACTTGGCTCCTCTGTCACATCTGTCGACTCGTCAATTATCTCATCATCCTTCTTATCCGTGGACTCATCACCCTTCTCATCCGTGGATGTATCGTCCTTCTTGTCTGTTGACTCATCTTCCTTCTTATCCGTTGATGTATCATCCTTCTTGTCTGTGGACCCATCTTCCTTCTTGTCCGTGGATGTATCGTCCTTCTTATCTGTTGATCCATCGTCTTTCTTGTCCGTGGATGTATCGTCCTTCTTATCTGTGGACCCATCGTCCTTCTTGTCTGTGGATGTATCGTCCTTCTTGTCTGTGGACCCATCTTCCTTCTTGTCTGTGGATGTATCGTCCTTCTTATCTGTTGACCCATCTTCCTTCTTGTCTGTGGATGTATCGTCCTTCTTGTCTGTTGACCCATCTTCCTTCTTGTCCGTGGATGTATCGTCCTTCTTGTCTGTTGACCCATCTTCCTTCTTGTCCGTGGATGTATCGTCCTTCTTGTCTGTTGACGTCTCTTCTTTCTTGTCCGTGGACGTCTCATCCTTCTTGTCTGCAACGTCTCCAGTCGTATCTTTATCCCCTTCTGGAGTCTCTGCAGGTACTTCCGGAACAGGCGCCATCACTACAGGTTCTGCCACAGGCTCCGGTTCCGCTGCTACAGGTTCCGGTTCCGGCTGAGTATTCTCAATCACCTGGCAGTCATTGACTGAAATTTCCTGACCATCTTCCAGGATCACGGTATCTCCCCATACCTGACCAGTCATATACTGACCATCATAAATTACTGTATGTTGTCCATCCTCTTGTGCAAACAATACTGGCGCATTCGTAACAAGCATCGCCGACACAATTGTTATACACAGCAGCCTCATTACCAGTTTTCTCTTCATAAACTCAACCTCCGTATTGAACCCTATGTCTTACTCTAAACCCATAGCTTCTTTTCTCATTATGATTACTTACATCTTATACTAAAAAGGTCATATCCCGGTCGCACGCTGAATCCTCCTACCGCACAACTCCGGCACTAAACAGCACCTTCCCTGTAATCCGCTCCTCGATAATTGTCCCAAAGGCACGGGAGTCATTGGAATTCTCCCGGTTATCGCCGAGAATAAAATACTTTCCATCCTCCACCGTAAGTGGATACTCGATATTCCCTTCTTCTTCCTTCGTTACACCAAATGCATAATTCTCATCTGCTTCATTCCCATTGACCGTCAGCCTGCCATTCTTAATGTCTACCTCATCTCCAGCTGCTGCGACAATACGCTTGACATAGAACTTTCCCGAGGGCATCCTGACCGAAATCACATCTCCAGCCTCATAAGTATGATTCATCCGGGTATAAAATACAACCTGACCATTTCTCAATGTAGGATACATGGAGTTGCCATCTACCAATGCAATTCCTACCACAAAATGAAATAGCAGATAAACAATCAGAATCACTGCCGCCATAACCACCAGATCATAGGCAATCCGCTCCTGGGTTGTCCAAAACAATCGGCGGCGATACCACGGAATCCGAGGCTCACTTATCGATAAATCACTCTTGTGAGCTTGTCTTTTTTTCTTTCCTTCGTGCTTCATCTTTTTTCCTTAATAATCATTCATTTTTTACAATTTACAATATCAATAGTATATCACAAAATGCTTTTATTTGTGCTATACTGTTCTTATTATTAAGGAAAAAATAATAAAAAAACATGCTGCTTTTTCAAAACGGTTTCATTGATAGTCAATCCGGTCACTTCGCAGCCCATGGAGGAATCACACACATGAAAAAAATGAATTTTTATAAAACGATACAACTCATTCTATTTATCATAATTACGCTGCTTTCTCTGTTCCTGATTCTTCTGGATCCCGACACCCGCAGCTTTGTGGCCAAGAACAGCCATATCCTTGTCATCTGCGTGATGCTGTGGATTACCCTGGTGCTTGCCTTTGTTTTTCTGTTTCTGGATTTCTACCTGTTTTCACATTTCCGACGCAATGTCAAGCAGCTGAATCAGATTGCACACGCCGACTCCATTGCGGGTATTCCCAACCGGTTCAGCTGTGATTCACTGATTGAAAAATATATTGGCTCACCACTGCCCCCGAATATGGGATGTATTATGATTGATTTGACCAACATCATCGAGATCAACAAAATCGCCGGCCGGAAAGAAGGCGACCGTGCCATCCGTCTTTTCTCTGACACCCTCCATCTGGCAGCTGCCGGACAATGCTTCATTGGAAGAAACGGCGGCAACAAGTTCATCGCCCTGTTTGAGAACTGCAGAGAAGACCAGCTGAGAACCTTCATGGAACGATTCAACGATCAGATCAACCAGGTCAATGCCAAAGAAGTCATCACTCCCATTGAGTACAAATACGGTGCTGCATTCCATAGCTCCGACCCAGCCGAAGCACTGGTTGGAATCACCGATTTGATTGCACACGCCAATAACCGCATCTATAAAAAACCACACAGGTAAAGAAAGGAGCTACCTCCATGATAGAACTCAACTATCAATATCTGGATGTACTGATCAAGCGTACCGTCGATGGTGATAGTGATTCCTTCGCAGAACTCTACGCCGCAACCTACGAACGCCAGTATCAGTTTGCTTACTATTTTTTAAAAGATATCTACCTCGCACAGGATGCCATCCAGCAGGTATATTCCTACACGCTGGAGCATCTCGGAACAGTTCGGGACACGCCCCGGATCATCCAGTGGATTGATCAGATTAATTACCGGATCTGTTATAAAATATTATATCAGGAACCATCCTCTCAGACAGCGAAGCTCATCTGGAATCTTCCATGCCACGAATCCGCCGTGTTCATCATGTACACCTATCAAAGCATGTCCGTTCGCGATATTTCACTGGCACTTGGAGAGTCAAAACAAGTGGTGACCCATCTGTTCCGCCAGGCGCAGAAGAAACTGCAAAAGCACAATATTCCAACGGAAGCGCTTCAAAAGACGGTCCGCCTAAAGCCTTCCCGGATGGACACCAAAAGTGCCGATATCCTTTTGGATAATGTTCTGGAACAGTGCGGATATGCTCCCCACGGCCTCTCTGTCTCAGCCATCGTGACCAGCCACCTTTTCAGACGGGAGAACTACGCACTTCAGAAGGTACTGGCAGGCCTGACACTCTGTGTCCTGCTCCTGCTTCCGCTCCTGTTTGTAATTCCATCTGCAAAAGTCAGCTCTGCGCTGGATACGAACAATGGTCGTCTTATATATAACGTAAAAGTCAGTTCACTGCTGCGAGTCAAGAGCGTATCGGCAGAGATCAATGGTCAGCCAGTTCCAGTCTATGAAACAGCGAAAAAAGTCTACACCATCGAACCGGATACACCTGGCAGTGCCTCTGTAACCATCACACTGGAGAACGGTCAATACAACACCGAGAGCTTCAAAGTCGATACAAACAGAAGCTGATTATCCTCTGCTTCTCACATCCGCCTCAGCATCTGCCAGCCACGCTGCTTCCCACAGTCAACTGGCAGTTTCTCAGTCTTCCTCTCTCTCACGCCCCAGCACTGCCGCAACAATCTCCAACAACACTGCGATCCCGATACAACAAACTGCAAGCAGTCTGCCCCATCCCTCCGTAAACGTCTGGGCAATCCCCCCGACCACTGGCACGGACAACACTACCTTGCCGATATAATTATCATATTTGACTGGATTCATATCCTTCTCTTTATTCGCATCACCCTTTGTGATAAACTGCCCCATGTTCTTACTGTTTGAGACCACACGATGTGTGATGATTGAAGTTGTATCCATCTCCCCATAAAATGCAATGACATCCTCCTTCTGAATGTCATCTGCCGGCAGATTCTTGATATATACAAGACTCCCTGTGGGGATTGCCGGCGCCATACTTCCACTGATTACCGTGTAAATGTGATAGCCAAATACCTTTGGAACTGTCAGTGGAATACATGCCAAAACAAGTATTACTAGTAAAACAGTGCCCAGTACACTGCAAATCGCAGCAACTGGGCTCTTTCTATTTTTTCTTCTGCTCAAAATCAGGTTTCCCTTCCGTGTCAGATATCGTCACCGTTTTTCATTTTTTTCATGCCAACCAATAATGCTGCCAGAGCGATCAATGCTGCCACTCCGATAATAATACCAATTACCAGTGGGGAAGTCCCCTGACCCTCATCCGCATCTATATTAGATGTCGGTGTATCTTCATCCAAATCCTGCAGTGCCTGAGGTGTCTGCTCGTCCGGATTCGCTACCGTTGTGTCTCCACCTGCAATGGCATCGGCTGCAGCTGCATTTGCATCGGCTGCTGCGGCCGCCTCTGCTGGTGTCGCTGGTGTTTCCGGTGTCGCTGTAGTTCCAGCTGCAGCTCCCCCAGTCGTCCCTGCCGTTGTTCCCGCTGTAGTTCCAGCTGTAGTTTCAGCTGCTGCAGTTGTTCCTGCTGCCGGAGTCCCTACGGTAGTGACATTGGTAGTCGTTGTTGTGATTACAGTACCAGCCTCACCCGGTGTATATACAAATGTAAATACATTCTCTGCTTCATTCGAGCTGAGTGTTCCGGTCATCGCCGTTGCCTGTGGTACATATCCATCAATATATCGATATGCCACCACCGGTCTGTCTCCGATATCTCCGTAATAAGTGTTGCTCGCCTGCAAAGCATTGCCGTTTGCATCCTGATAATTTACAGTATATGCAACTCTGTTCGCTGCAATACCATAAGCAACTACATAATCTGCATCGCCTGTCACTGGAAAGGATGAAACTGAATACACTGCATCATTGTCACGTCCGCTGAGACGTACACCCTTCACATAGTATCTGTCATCTGTCACTCTAACATCGCTTGCATCAACTGTGATCACCGCACCTGCCGAAAGACCTGACTGTACAGTTTCCGTACTTCCATCACTGAATGTACCCTTATTCCCTGTGTACAGCTTTATTGTATACGTATAAGGCGCTGCTGCCATCACATTACCAGCCATAAGACCAAGAAGCATGCAGATTGTAAGAAATGATACGAACATCTTTTTCCATTTATTCATCTCGCCTACTCCCCTTCCTCATAACTATTTTTTCGTTTTTTCAAAGAATAGAATCCTAATACCAGAAGCACCACTCCACTTACAAGTGCGATTGCACTCAGCAGGAGGATTCTTGTGTTATCTCCGGTCTTGACTGTCTGTACCACATTTTTGACTACATTCTGTGTTGTGGCTGCCGCAACCTTCTCCACTGCGAAATTGATCTGCAGCTTTGCAAGTGTCTGCTGGTAATTGTTTCCCTGAGTCTCACCGTCTACGGTAATCTTCAGATGAACCGAACCACTCTGGTCCTTGTTCAGTCTGTCCAGATAAAAATAATTCTCCAGAGAGCCTGTTGCCTGATGGAGTCCGGTACCATTCTCACTGGTTCCATCTCCGCCGACTGTGGTGCTGTCATACAATACAGTCTCTGTATTAGAGCTGTTATAATATGTCAGTCTGTACTCATATCCACCGCCCGAAGCAGATGTCTTTGCATCCTCCAGTGACTGGATAACCTCATTGGTCATATACCAGTCTGTCTGGTCCGAAGATGAGTTCTTAATCTGTACCTTCAATTCAATACTGTCACCAGGCTGGATATTCGATGCCTCATCCATCAAATCTGAAGAAGCAAAGTTCGTGTCGATCTCGCTTCCTTTAAATTCGGCAAGCCATCCGTCTTTTCCCTGGTAATCCTCTGCAAATGTTGTCATTGACATGCCTACAACCATGATCGCTGTCATGGCAAGGCACAAAATCTTCTTTTTCATACTTTTGTACCTCCCTATTGTAAGCTCAGAGTAGAGCCGTCCGATGTCACTGTAACGCCCCATGCGCTCTTGATTGCATCCACTGCGTTATGTGTCTGAACTGCATCCACCTCTGCGTCCATTGTAAATGTGTATCCATCATAATCATATACATATTTGATTGTATTGCCGTCCACTATCTTAGATACCTTCTCAGCAATCGAATTGTCAATTCGGATGCTGTCTGTAAGATCATTTGTTGTCTGTCCCGCTGTCAGTGCATTGGTATAGTAGAATACCTGGCGCTCATCGGTAGAAGCTGATGAATCTTCCACCCATCCACTGTTACCTGCCAGCTTCAACTCGATCAACTCCGGCGAAAGGTCTGTATTCTTTGCGTTATCCTTCTGCCAGCTCTTTGTAATCACGACTCTTACAAATGTATCGATATTGCCACTGTTTAAGACACTCAGTTTCTCTGTGTAAGTCTTCCCCGGTACAATCTTCTCGCCATCTGCTAACATTCCGCTGAGAAGCTCGCCGTCCTGCGTCTCATCCCATGCACCATCATCCTGATAATTCCGGTGGCTGACTGCCTTTGCCTCGCTGTCCTGCGCACCTTGTTCCATCAGTGTAACACCGATGCTGGACATATTCATCTGCGCCGTATAATTTTCACTGTAATATGTAAGCGCCGCCCGCGCGCTTCCGACAGTACTTCCAATCAGCAGCATTGCTGATGCTGCAAGAAGCAGGGTCGGTTTTACAGGAAATGATAATTTTTTCTTCTTCATCTTCTCTCTGCCTCCTACCTGTTACTCTGTACCGTCTGTTCTAATTACATGTTCCCAGTCTGGCATCGCATTGCCTTCATCATCATAGACAACCGGTGTGCATTCTTGTACGACCATAATTTCAAATGACTCTGTTGTCTGATTCTCATCATTGACCGGATATTCAAATCCTACCTGAAGCTCGGAAGGAGTTGTTGCTCCTGCTGCAAGCACCGGTCTGTAATACCAGTATCCGTCTCCGCCATCTTCCCAACCCTCTCCGGCTGTGTATGTCACATCAATAACCGAGAAGACCCTGACTCTGACGAAGCAGTCATAATCGCCTGTATTCTCGATCGTGATATGCTTTCCGCCTGTGTCCACATCCTCATGTGGAACCGTCTCCGTAAATCCCATTTCCAGTGGTTTTCTTCCGCTTGCCGTAGAATACGTGGTAAAGTAAGCCATCGCACTTCCTACCGAAAGGGATGCAGTGAGCGCAAGCGCTGCGGCTGCCAGAAAAATCGGTTTTTTATTCAACTGTTTTCTCATCACTCATTCCCCCTTTTTATTGTGCTGCTCCATCTTGGTACCACTGATATTGATTGTTCTCATCCAGTCTGAAACTGTTCTCAACTCCGTGTCCGCCATTTGGTCTGCCATCGTGTGTATTGGTAAATGCAACCGATGCACTGCCATTCGCCGGAATCAGGACTGTCTGACCGTCCACTTCACTGACTTCATAACTTGCACCACTATAAATCTCAGTTACGGTTACCGTTGCTCCTGCAGGAATTTTTTCTATGGTAACTGAATCGTTTCCTGCGCTGTTCATAGTAATCATTGCCTGTTTCTTATAAGTCTCACCTACCAGCGGAGTAATGACTGCCTCAAATACGAAAGAAGCACTCTCACCCATTGTGATGTTCTGGTTCACCAATGTCTTATTGATTACAAGGGATCCAAACCGTGCTGTCTGCTCCGGCTTCAGGCTCAGTGCGTTCTCACCGGTAAGATGGTAGATCCACTCATCACTGCTGCTCCCAGAAGCCACATTATAATAATTGTTCGGCAGTGATACAAGATATGGTGTGAAGCTGTACTCAAAGCTTGGTGACATTGCATTCTCTGCATCCACCAGATACAGTCCCGGCTTCAAGTCTTGGATCGACGCCATTCCATTCTTGATTGTCGCTGTAATGTCTGTTGTCATCCCGTTGTCCGCCACGATCTTTGCTGCTGTCTCTGCTTTTTCACTCCAGTCTGCTGCACTCGTTTCGCTGTTTACTGATTCGACACCCAATTTAGAGAATTCACTCTCTGCCATATAGTTGCCAGAAGCATCAATCGATGCAACTTTGTACATCTTCACCGGTACGCTGACCGTTCCGTCATACAATTCTTTCAAAGCCCCCGCCGTCTGGCTGCCGGCTATTGTGAAATCGATAGAACAATCCGCATCGACATCTACCGCATTCGCCGCCTGCACCTTCGGCACTCCAACCACCGAAGCCACCAACACAAGTGCCAGTAACAATGCACTTCCTATTCTTCCTCTCTTCTTCATCATCGCATCGTATCCTCCTTCAGAATCTTATTCGCTGGCTTTCCCATTCTTTGCTTCCCTTTTAATTCCTGTCATCCGTCTTTGCCTTATCCACTTCATCCAGCTTCTTATTCTTTCTGTTAAACAGGAACCTCATTAATAGTATCACTAAAAGTGTAATTGCTAATCCAAGTATCAGATATAACATGTAATAATTCTGGACTGCTTTCAACATAGAATTCGTAACGGAAGCAGATTCTTCCTCCTCGCCATTATACGGAACCCTGATCCCCCGGACCAGAAGTCTGTGTGAGTTCACACCATAAGGAGTGCAAGTGAACAACGTCACATAATCCTTTCCTTCTTCTATCTTAAGTGCATTTTCCAAAGTCGCGTGATCATCCTTCTCCACCATCGGGAGAATCTCATCGATCTGATAGGCAAGCACCTGATCCAGCACATGAATATAAAACTTATCACCCTTCTCCATCTGATCAATATCAGTGAAAAGTCTCGCACTCGGGAGTCCTCTGTGTGCTGCTACCACACTGTGGGTACTCTCTCCTCCAATCGGTAAGCTGGTTCCATTGAGGTGACCAATCCCGGTCTGGAGAACCGTATCTCCTGTCCCATGATAGATGGCAAGCTTGATGTTGATCTTCGGGATGGACAGATATCCCATGACTCCGTCCCCTGCTACATTGAGGACTTTCCAATATTCTGTTCCGGTGAGTTTATCCTCCTCGGAAGCTCCAAACACATCCGCGTAAACATCATTCTGCGTAATTGTGCTGTTAAATGCATTTGCCAGATTCCACTGCTCGGTAAAATCCTCCGGCTTCATATCGCTCACGACTTTCTCATAGTTGCTGATCAGTTTACTCTGGCGATAGGTGTTCCATTGATTGGAAACAGTCGGATAAATAAGAATTCCAAAGCCTATCAGAAAAACCAGACCAAACAGGATCGATGGTAGCTTTTTCTTCATAATTACTCCTTCTTTGGTTCTTCTAATTCTTCCGTAACCGACTGCGCTGCTGCAGCGATACGTCTCTTCTTATCATGCAGATATAAAACGAAGATAAATCCTCCGGTAATGATAAGTCCTACAATCACCCATAACAGATAACTCGTATGAAGACTCACGCCTCCAAGTGGTGACTTCTCATCCTCCAGTGCGGTCTCTTCATATGGTACTCTGTGACCTCGCACCAAAAGTCTCTGTGAATTGACTCCGTAAGGAGTACAGGTAAGTAATGTAACCAGGTCCTGCCCTTCCTCAACTGCAAGAGCATCCGTCTCGTCTGGCTCTACTACGGAAATCTTATCGACCTGGTAGCATAACGTCTCATCGAGAATGTGCAGCAGGAAGTGATCTCCCTTTTTCAGTTTATCCAAATCTGTAAACAGAGCTGCACTTGGCAGTCCTCTATGTGCAGAGATAACCGCATGTGTGTTCTCGCCGCCAACCGGAAGCGAACTTCCTTCCAGATGGCCTGCTGCCTGCTGCAGTACCTTGGTGTCTGTCGTATGGTAAATCGGAAGCTTGATGTTGATCTTCGGAATCTCCACGATTCCCATGGTTCCATCATCCGTGATATTCAGACATGACATATATGTCTGATCCTCTTCCTCACTCGCCTCTGCTATAGCAAATGAATCAGGAAGAATACTCGGTAAAAGTGCTGCGTTGTAAGCCTGCGCTTTCTTCATCTCGGCCTCGTAATCAATCTCACCGGCTGCTTCCTTATCTGCTACTACCTGCTCGTAATTGCTAATCAGCTGCTTCTGTCTGTAATTATTCCACTGATTCGCTACGAATGGATACAGCAGTAAGGACAAACCGGCTAAAAACACTATGCAAATGATTAATGTATTTGTCTTCTTTTTCATCCGGACTCTCCTTGTTGTTGTATCTTGAAATCAATTTCTAGTTTTTATATGAATCCGGGGTGTTACCCACCCCGGACCAATATGTATTACTTTGAGTCAAAGACTCATACTCAACTAATTACTGAGTTTTTTTGCGGCTTCTGAAGTAAAGGAATGCTGCAATGATCATGATCGCACAACCACCGATTGTGAAGATTGTTGTACCGATACCACCTGTTGATGGAAGGGAAGAAAGCTTGGTATTCTTGATTTCTGTCTCTGCATTATCCTTACCTGGTACAATGTTAGTAATCGTCTTATTCGTTGTTGGGCCATCATAGGTTGCTTCATAGGTTGATGTTGCCTTACCATCTACTTCGATTTTATAACTCTTTAATGTTCCGTCTGTGTTATACTCTGCTGAAATAACAACCGGAATCTCTTTTGGATTAACAGAATATCCTTCTGGAGCTTTTGTCTCGACGAGTGTATACTCACCTGCATCCAGTCCTGTGAATGCTAACGCACCATTCTCATCTGATACTGCGGTGTAAACTTTCTTCGTTGTTTTATTTGTCAGTGTAAATGTTGCGCCTGGAAGTGAAGTTGTTTTAACAGTT
Organism: Hespellia sp.; assembly: GCA_028689735.1. Classification (GTDB taxonomy): domain Bacteria; phylum Bacillota; class Clostridia; order Lachnospirales; family Lachnospiraceae; genus Hespellia. Next base: position 73,102 of record JAQVCP010000003.1, read on the forward strand.
TCGCCTGCTTCGTTCTCGATTTCTCTCTCTTCACCAGTCTTTAACAATTCTTTTGTAATTTCATTCCATGTTTCTGATGAACTACCAAACAGTTTACTGTCAATACCGAATGTGTAGGTATAAGTTTTGTCATCTGTTTTCTTCGTTTCATCTGCTTTTGACGGATTGTTTGAATACTCTAATGTTGCTGTATTTGTGTTAGGATCGAAGTTGATACCTGCCTGATCATTCAGTACTGCTGAATAAGTTACATATACAGTATCGTTTCCATGAGCAAGTGCATAGTCAGAGTTAATTGTGATTTCAAAACCTGATGCTGATTTTGTAATTGTATAGCTGTCCTCCGGAAGATTTGTTGCAATACTATCCTGAGTTAATGTTAAGCCAGTGCTTAAAGCATCAGAAATTTTAACGACTACTGTTGTATATTCTTTGCTGTATGAAGGGATTGCTGTATCGATGCGGAATTTGACTGTATCGCCGATTGCCACATCATCACCCTTATCGCCATTGCCGCCATCAACAATGGTCTTCTCGATAGAAGGAGTTGTTGATTTTGCATATGCATCATTTGTTACAAGTGTCCAGTTAGAATTAGCATCTACCGGATCTGCGCTCATTTCGCTGTCACTACCGCTTACTGTATAAGCAACACCGAGTAACATCGGATTATAAACTTCGTTAACTGTACCATTTACTAATACCATCCAATAGCCTGGGTTTAAGTTAGCTGTGAAGCTTGCAAGCCCTTCTGTGGCAGTAGTTGTCATTGACACTGTTTTTAATCCATCTTTATTTCCTTTTGCAATTGCTGTAATCTCATCTGATGTCGGTGCGAGCGGATCTGCAATTGTAACTCCGTCTACAGTAGTATATCCTGTAAAACCTGCATCATTATAGTTCGCCTTTACTACCTGATATGCCGTTACTGTTGCTGTCGCCTCTACATTGTTTACCGTTGCTTCTTTTACGTCATTTTCTGTAGGTTTTACACCTGTTGCTGCGAATGTAGTCATGCTCATTCCCAGAACCATTGCCATAGATAAAACTAAGGCTAAAATTTTCTTTACTTTACTCATTCTTAATCTCCTTTTCTTTTTTGCGTTTTTGGTTGTAAAGTTTTTTGCTTGTTTATAATTTCTTTTTGCTACTTGTTACCTCTTTTGCGGTGCTTAAGGCCGCTGAAATGTCTTTTCATATTCTTATTTTTTCAGCACCCCCTCGTGTTTCTTGTTTCTATATAGAATTAGTGCTGCTGCCATCATAAGCAGTATGCCGCTAATCATATACCAGTAAATGCCAATACCGCCGGAATTTGGCAAATCATACAACGGAGTATTTTCAAATACATAGGTATAAATTCCGTTTGCATCTCCTGAAGTGCCTTCAATTGTTTTGTCTCCACTTGTAATCGTTGGCTTCGCACCTTTGTAGGAAATTACAATATTCCATTCCTCTGTGCTCAAAGCATATCCTCCAGGTGCTTTTATTTCTTTTAGTGTATAAGTGTCAGCTTCAATTTCTGACGAAGAAACAGCCTTGTCTTTCAAGCTCCAGCTAATTACACCATTTTGATCAGACTTGCCGGTATAAACAAGTGTTTTACCATCTGTTCCTTTTTTAGTCTGTGCAGTCAATGTAAATTCGGCATTTTCAAGATAAATAGGTGTCTGGCTAGATGTTGAACTCTCTTTTAATATCTGCCAATTGTCCACTTTTCCATTTGTAAACTTCGCAACGCCTAATGTTCCGCCATCCTTTGCGCCATATGCGTAGCTATCGGAAATAACATCTACACCTTCTTGATTCATCTTATTGCCAAGTTTAAATGTTGCAACTAAGTGGTCTGATGATAAACTGTTTTCTGTATTTGTCTCATTCTCACCAGCTCCAATAGATGCACTCAACAGTGTATATCCATCACTCTTGCTCTCTGAAACCCGATACTCACCACGCTCCAAGCCAATTAACTCAGCTAATCCTTCTTCTGATAATCCAACTTCCGTTCCTGCGTCTGTATTTGCCGGGACAACAATTGATACCGTCTTTAACAGTGAATAAGTCCCATCGCCATTCTTCTTATCTACATCAAAGTTAAATTTCTGTTCTGTTTTGGATGTTTGCTGTAACTTCTTTGTAATCTGAATAGCACCAGAAATTACTTTTACAGTGTAAGTGCCTGTTGCCTCAGCTAAGTTGTTCGACACATTTTTATCATCTTCACCCGCGTGATGTATCTTCCCATCAGAAGTTGTTGTGTTGTGGTTACTATCAGCTGTTGGCTCACCTGCGTTGTAAGTTACTTTCAGATAATACTTTGTATTAACATCTGTTGTAACGCCTGCCATGTCAACTGCATTGGTACAAGCTTCGTCAGAATACCATTTGAAGATAAACTTGTCTAAAGTCACTCCTTCATACTTATCTAACCATATTCGAACATCTGCCATCTGACTCTGAATCGTTGTCGTTCCAGTCTTTGTTGTATTGGTCGGTACACTGTCGCCTTTATAGATTGTAACCTCGTAAGGTTTTACCTCTAATGTGGCTTTTACGTTAACCGTCGGCTTCTCGAATGGAATGGATACACCATCCACCGAAACTCCCGAACCATCTCCATTGGTTGTAACCGCGTTCCCACCAATGTAATCCGCCTTGGCCTTAACCTGGAAAGTCTTGCTCCATCCTGGTGAATCATCTGTCTTTGTATATAATGTCTGATTTGTCCAAATTACATATTGACGATCATCTGAGTCGGTATGCAGTGTACCGCCTGCTGCTGCAACGCTTACTTCATCTGCTACAAATCTCGGATCAATATAATCCTTAACAATAGCATTCTTAACGGGCACGCCATTGATGGACTGGATGATACTCTTAAAAATACCAGTCAATGAATCAGCATCATCTGCAGTGTATGCATATTTGCTTCCGTTTTCTGCCTCTGATGCAGCCTTCTTTAATGTATTCTTTGCATTTTCCAGATTCACGTCTTGACTTACACCTAATCCCACAGAAACAGTCATTACTGTACGATTGCCCTTCTCACTAGAAGAATCTTTAATAGCAGATGCTGCATTTTCTATATCGCTAAGATCACATTTATTCGGACAACCATCTGTCAGCAGAATTACAAACTGCCTTCTCGACTGATCACTTTGATTTTTCAGCATCGTCTGTGCCGCATCCAAACCTGCTTTTTGGTTTGTTCCACTGGTTGTCTCAATGTTTGTAATTTTGCTATTGAAATCAGCTAAATTGTTTCCCTTACCAATTTCCTGCAAATCAAAATCCTGTGAAGCTGCTTCCGAGAAAGTCACCAGTCCAACTCTGCTCTCCGGTGATGTTTCTGCCAAATCAGCGGCAAATTGCTTCGCTGCTTTGTCAAGATAGTAAAGTCTGTCATGATCATCCTTAGCTGTGTAGAAAGTGTAATCTGTATATGAATTTAAAGTACCCTTCGCACCATCTTTATATATAGCTTTAGCTACATAATCCCAACAGGAATCATCAACGTATTTCCACTGACTGTCTTCATAATAAACCCGCATAACCGTAGCCGATGCACCAGGTGCCACATAATAGTACACCTTGTTCTTATCAAGCTTTTCGATTGTACCTGTGTCATAATAGGTCAATCCGCTCCGAAAATTCATGGAACAGGACTTATCGAAAACTAATACCACATCTACCGGTTCTACTATCGTGCTTGTCGCATTGGAGCTTGCATTCAGTGTGATATTGTATGTTCTTTCATTCCAATCGACCACCTGTGCTGTCTTGCCGGTTTCAACTGTTGAAGCCAGATTCGTATAATAATTGGAAAAAGCAAACGTCGCTGAATCTTTTTCCTTTACACTCGTTGACACCTTATCATCCTGAACCGTTCCACCGATTACCTTCAAATCATTTTGCAGATGGTAACCTTTCACCTCTGTACCCGATTCTTCTACTTTATATATATAGGAATCTCCATCATTCTTTATCTTCTGATTACCATATATATAAGATCCGTTTGCCGATATCGTACCATTCGCATTTGTTGTAATCGTCCAGTTCATGTCAGATGCTTTCAGTACTGTGCCATTTTGCGGTGCATCGCTGGTTGTCGACGTAATCTTAAACTTTAAATTTGCTTTAAGTGATTCAAATTGTGCCTGTGTCAAGCCCTCGACACGTTTAGTAACCTGTAATGTAAACTCTCCTTTATTTGCCGGTGGAAGTTTCTGTCCGAATCCTACGTTATCAAGGAAGTTACCATATGTGTAGGCATTTGCAGTTGTATTATTATCGTGTGCTGTAGGTCCTGATACAAAGAAGAAACGTGACATATAGCCGGTAGGAATGTAGGCATTTGTCTCTGAATAGTTACCCCACTTCTGATCATCGTCTGTATATTCTTTTACATACACGCCATTTGCCGTCTTGAAAGCTTCGTCCTTTGCCATGAGTGCTTCTACTTCTACCTGTGTATCAATCGGATCCCCATCGTTATTTAATCCGTTTTTTGCCAGACTTGTCGGGATGATAACAACATACATGGTATCATATTCCGGATTTTTGTCAGAAACATCTCCTCTGGCCCTATGAGACAGCCAATAGTTCAACGGTGTTCCTCTGATCGTAACAACATCCTGATATAGTGCTCCCTCTGCTTCGCAATTCAGCTCTGCAAATTGAGTTCCATCCGGTATTACCTGATCACCATACCATGCATATTGCCCAAGACTTTGACCATCATTTTTACTTACGATCTCGATATCCCATCCATCTTCCGCATCAACATTAGTCTCATACCGTGGTTTCGAAGTAGTCTGCCATACACCGCCATTCTCTCTGTACCATTTGTTTGATGTATGGTTCCAGGAATTCTTGCGATGAAATTGCGGTGTCTCAAAACTTCCGTTCTGGAGCTGATTCCAATATGTAACATTATATTCATCTGATACTGCCGCTTCTGTCTCTGTACCCTTTGCAAATGCTTTCACTTTGTATTTCACACTGGTTTGATTTTCATCACTGTTCAGTGCTCCATCGTCAAGTGCAAGATTCAACCAGGTTCCTTTTTCATCAATATTGTAATCATCTCCGGAACGTGTTCTTGTCACTTCTTTGAAGTCACGGCCATTGACACTCTTATACCACTTGAAGTCATATGCGGCTGTGTCGGTTAAACCTGCAACCTGTAACTGACCGGAATTTATGATGTCATCCGTGATAGAGATGCTTGCGGCATTTTTATTGTAGACCATGTACAGGTCAACCGTTCTTTCCTTCTTATCTTTGCTGGTTGTAACCCATTCCGTCCATGAATCTCCGGAAGTATTTTCACTATATTGAATTTTTAGATTTTTAGTACCATCGTTCTGATATTGCAATCTTTTGATTTGAGTTCCATCATGGGCATCCTTCTTTGCTCCAACAAAGGTATAACCCTTGATTTCTTTCTGATAAGTACTCAAATTAATCACATCATTGTTGTTTGTTGTGCCTGTTATATTCTCCTGTTCTACCAGTGACTCAGAAATTTCCTTATTCTTTGTGCCATCCCAGTAATGCACTGTTGCAACAATCTTTCTGCTGCCTCGTGTCCAGGTGATTGTAAAAGTAGAAAAACTGTCTGTTACGAATTCTGCTTTTGTAACCTTCGTAGCATCCGTGGTTTCTACCGTAGCTTCCTGGGTATCATCGGCTACCATATCAACTACATCTTTGACCTCGCCCTTTTTGTTTTCCTCCAGGTGCATAACCGTTACATCCAGGCTTGCATCCTCGGATGAATCAACTTCCTCTGGAATCGCTTCTTGCTTGTAGTCGATGACTACTTTTACATTTCCGTTTGGTTCTACCTTGTTACCATCTTTGTCGATAAAGCTGATATCATAAGCGAGGAAACCTGCGATGTCGTAATCTTCATTCTCTGCTTTTTCCTCCAGCTGAGTTTTTACTTTTTCATACTCATCCGCTGTACTTTCTGGTGTAATCACTTTCGCTTCTGAGGTAGCTTTGCCAGTTAATGAAATGTCTGTTGCTGCTTTCCGCTCCGGTACTGCAATTGTTGAAGCAGATGTAACATCTGACTGTGTGTCCGGTAAGATTGGAATAACCTGAAGTGTTGCTCCCTCTGGAATAATTCCTTTCTGATCTGCACTTACAGTTACGGTTACATCATCATTTTCATATTTAAGTGAATCTGTTGCTTTTGCAGGCTCATCTGTTGCTGCATTCTTACCTGCTGTATTTGAACCACCCTCCGTAACAGTTTCATCTGTTGCCGGCTCTTCCGATGGCTGCTCTGTCAAATAACATCCGTAGATTGTGGAATATCTTCCTTCCATCTGAATCTTCTGTGCTGTGCCATCTTCATTCAATGTGATCTCGGATAAATCATAATCGTTATCGATTGTGTCGATGCTCTGACCTGCGTTCTGAAGTTCTTCCACCTTGTCAGATCTCTGAGTGATTCCAACAATCTGTGCTTCGGCGTTACCTGCCGATGAGTTCGCTTCATTATAATAGAAAACTGTTGATTTCTTTGTATCGCCAATCTGAAAATCTTTCTGTTCAAATGTAAGCTTGATTTCTTTTCCAGGTTCTACTTGCTTGCCATTCACCTTGAAGCTTACATTATATAAGAAATAGCTTCCAAGAACTTTACCTTCTTCTAAGGATTTTTCCATCAGTGTTTTGACTGTATCTTCTGTCTCTTTCTGAGCTGCTGTTACTTCCATCGTAACTTCGGAAGTCTTTGCTGTGAATGTTCCTTCCGGAACGTTCGCTGTAACTGTACTGATCACATTTCCATCAGTATCTTTAACATCCGCCTTAAGCTCTACTGCTTCCTGCTGGGTTGTTGTTTTGTCTTTATCTTCCGTCGTGTAGATGGTTTCGTCTTTCTTGCCGCCATCTGTTACGGTCTCATTTTCCGCTGATTCATTTTCAGTCGGCTCACTTACTGCTGGCTCCTGTGGCTTATCTTCTGTAATGTAGCAGCCGTAGATCGTGCAGCGTCTTCCTTCCATCTGAATCTTCTGTGCTGTGCCATCCTCGTTCAATGTGATTTCTGACAAATCGTAATCGTCAATATGCTCTGTGCTCTCTCCTGCATTTTGAAGCTGTTCCATCTTGTCGGACTTCTGTGTGATTCCAACGATCTCTGCTTCGGCATTGCCTGCCGGTGAGTTTGCCTCATTGTAATAGAAGGTTGTTGCTTTCTTTGTATCACCAATCTGGAAATTCTTCTGTTCAAATGTGATGCTGATTTCCCGGCCCGGCTCCACCTGCTCTCCGTTCACCTTGAAGCTTACATTATATAGGAAGTAACTTCCAAGGACTTTATCCTCTGCTAAGGATTTTTCCATCAGTGCTTTGACTGCATCTGTTGTCTCTGTCTGAACCGCCGTAACCTCCATTGTCACTTCAGAAGTATTTGCTGCAAATGTCCCTTCCGGGATATTCGCTGTGACTGTGCAGATTGCATTTCCATCGGCATCAACGAGTACATTTCCATCAGCATCCTTGATGTCTTCCTTAAGCTCCATAGCTTCCTGATGCGGTGACTCCTCTGTCACTGTCGGCTCGCTATGTACCTGAGCTTCTGCTGCCGTGTTATCTGTCGCTGCTTCATCTGTTGTTGCCGCTTCTGTCTCCGGTGTTGTCTCCGCTGTACCCGTACCTGTTGTTTCCGCTGTTCCAGCCTGTTCACCCGTAACGGTTGTCTCGTCCTGTGCTTCCTTGCCGGCTCCTTCACTGCTAATCTCATCTGCGTTAAAACTATCTATTAGAAGTGATGGGACGCTTCCGCCAAGCACGAGCACCATGCAAAGCACAAACGCTATGATTCTTCTCTTCCTACTACTTTTCATGGCTTCCTCCTTCTTTCCCTTCTATTACTTGATCTTTGTCTAATGCGCCATCAATCATCTTCAGTAGCTCCAAGGCGCTTCGAAAATACTGTTCCTTATGTTCATCGACCCATGTCACACTCCCCTGCCAGGTTGCATTTTGTCGTTCTAGAACCTTTACTATAAAAGTACCTGTTCTTTTTTCACCTGCGCTCATACAGTTTTCCATCGCCCCTTCTACTTCAATAATTTTACTGATTATAACTCTATCTTGAATTCATAATACAGCAGAGACAATTACACAAACCATTACATTTCTTTCATCATATTACTTTTTTTTGATTTTTTTCTTATGTTGGTGTTTTTTGTAATGTTTTTGTTGAATTTAGTATTTTAAAGACGATTTTCTGATGGATGTGGATTGGATCTGTATTGTATGCTGTTCTGTTCATTGTGCCAGTACGCTACGGCAGTATCCACAGCTTAACTTCAGCCATTTTATATAATGTCTCACCCAGCAGAATGATGTTAATTGACTGAGAATCTTCTTATTATAATATGGATTTTTTGCAAAAATTCTGTCCTTTTTGTATTTTGGTATTGAGTTTTTAATCTTGGAGTAGAGTCTGTAGTGTTATTTTTTGTGGAGTGTTTTATAAGATATGATTATAAATCTATAGAAATACCATATTTTCTAATCTCTGTATTTTGAAATTATAAGCTTAATTAATTAAGTTTAGGATATCTTTTTTAGTAATTTGCTATTATCTAACAACTTTGCGTGGATTTACTACCAGGTGAGGACATCTGCTCTGGTATTTCTTGTGTAACCTTACTGGAGTGTTCAAAAATTCTCTGGACAACCAAAAAGCTCCTCCGGATCAATGCCACATTTTTCATTAGCATCTGCTCCGGCGGAGCTTTTTCTTTATCGATTTCGCTCTAATTCTTTTTATTCTTCTGGTCCTGAAGTAACCGCAGAATTTCTTCCTGTGCTAAGCCTGTCGCTTCTGCAACATCCGAAACAGCCATGCCTTTTTCGTGAAGTCTTAATGCGATTTCAATTCTTTCCAACTCTGCCCCCTTCTCAAGCCCTTCTTCAAGTCCCTTCTCAAGTCCTTCTTCGAGCCCCTTCTCAAGTCCTTCTTCGAGCCCCTCTTCCCTCGCATTCTTCGCAACAATATCCATATGTTTCTTCTTATCATATTCCGTAAGAATCAACTGTCTCACCTCGTTTCTATTCTTCAGAAGGAATTCTTTCAGTACATTATGATCGATGCAGTAAGCACTTGCAGCGTCAATTGCATCTTCCAGAGCATAACCTTTGCGCTGAAATATCCGAATCTGCTCGATGAATGTTGCATATTCCTCCAATAATTTGCACTGGTTCATTAACACCTTGTTATGTCCAAGATTGATATTCAGCATAACCGCTGTGAACTCCATACAGCCACCTGGATTTTCAAAAGCATCGGATAATTTAAGCTCCACGCTGTCCTTAACATCATCTCCACCATTATAGAACACAATATATTTTGGGGTGGGAATCTTAATCAATTTCTTTCCATAAAGATCTGCCTGGCTGACTGCCAGAAATCCCTGCAGCACACTTGCAAAATAGATCAGACCACGCAGCGGCATGTTGGGGTTAAAGGTGGACTGATGTTCGTAGAGATTCAGGTAATTGTCAATTAGGAACGAACAGTCATTTTTCATGCCCATGTAGACTGCATCTTCCATGGTCGTGATCATCAGTTCATCCGGATTTGTATAGTTCGAGTGATTGACTGCGTTATACAACTCCAGCAAAGCCTTCTTATCACTAAAAAGCTTGATAAACAACTGGTCTTTGTGCTTACGGTTAACACGAAATATCCTGCACATAAAATTTGTCAGCCACGTCCTCTTTACCTTAACTACCTTGCCTTCATAAATCATCTCAAGTACTTGTTTCTGCTTCATGCTTTCTTCCTCCATTATAATTGAACGGTGAAGTAAACACAACAGAAACCACGTAAGATTCCCACTGTATTTGCTTCAAAAATAAAAGGGTAACTTCGGCGATATGCCGGAAAAAACTTAGATCCTCCGAATAGAACTTCGGATGAATGTAATTCAAACTATATCATATGTAGATATCTGTTGCAACGAAAGAATACTGCCATTTCAAAACTTTGCCCTTGCTTCAGCAAAAAAGCTCCACTGGAATGATGTCGCAACATTAACGGACATCCTCTCCGGCGGAGCTTTTTCTCTTTTTTCTTTATCGATTTCGCTCTAATTCTTTTTATCCTTCTGGTCCTGAAGCAACCGCAGAATTTCTTCCTGTGCTAAGCCTGTCGCTTCTGCAATATCCGAAACAGCCATGCCTTTTTCGTGAAGTCTTAATGCGATTTCAATTCTTTCCAACTCTGCCCCCTTCTCAAGTCCTTCTTCGAGCCCCTCTTCCCTCGCATTCTTCGCAACAATATCCATATGTTTCTTCTTATCATATTCCGTAAGAATCAACTGCCTCACCTCGTTTCTATTCTTCAGGAGAAATTCTTTCAGTACATTATGATCGATGCAGTAAGCACTCGCAGCGTCAATTGCTTCTTCCAGCGCATAGCCTTTGCGTTGAAAGATACGAATCTGTTCGATAAATGTTGCATATTCCTCCAATAATTTACACTGGTTCATTAACCTCTTATTATGCCCAAGATTGATATTCAGCATAACCGCTGTGAATTCCATACAGCCATCTGGATTTTCAAAGGCATCGGATAATTTAAGCTCTACGCTGTCCTTAATATCATCTCCCCCATTATAGAACACAATATATTTTGGGGTGGGAATCTTAATCAATTTCTTCCCATAAAGATCTGCCTGGCTGACTGCCAGAAATCCCTGCAGCACACTTGCAAAATAGATCAGACCACGCAGCGGCATGTTCGGATTAAAGGTAGACTGATGTTCGTAGAGATTCAGGTAATTGCCAATCAGGAACGAACAATCATTTTTCATGCCCATGTAGACTGCATCTTCCAGGGTCGTGATCATCAGTTCATCTGGATTTGTATAGCTCGAGTGATTGACTGCGTTATACAACTCTAGCAAAGCCTTCTTATCACTAAAAAGCTTGATAAACAACTGGTCTTTATGCTTATGGTTAACACGAAAAATCCTGCGCATAAAATTTGTCAGCCACGTCCTCTTTACCTTAATTACCTTGCCTTCATAAATCATCTCAAGTACTTGTTTCTGCTTCATGCTTTCTTCCTCCATTATAATTGAACGGTGAAGTAAACACAACAGAAACCACGTAAGATTCCCACTGTATTTGCTTCAAAAATAAAAGGGTAACTTCGGCGATATGCCGGAAAAATTTAGATCCTCCGAATAGAACTTCGGATGAATGTAATTCAAACTATATCATATGTAGATATCTGTTGCAACGAAAGAATACTGCCATTTCAAAACTTTTCCCTTGCTTCAGCAAAAAAGCTCCACTGGAATGATGTCGCAGCATTAACGGACATCTCCTCCAACGGAGCCTCTGCAATTTCAACTTCTTATAACACTACATTTTATTTCTTTTCTGTATATATTTCCAGGCTGTTGTTCACAATCTTAAGCCATTCCAGCACGCTGAGAAACTCTTCGGTACTGCCGCCTTCGATCCATTCTGCTTCACCCTGCCAGCAGGAATTCTGACGAAACTTTACATACAAAAGAAATGTGGCAATCTGTCCACGTTTTTTCGCAATTTCCTCAGTAGTTGTCACTTTTATCCAGTCAATCTTTCTCTTTGGCTCCTGCTGAATAAATGTACGGGTTTTCGTCGATGCCTGAGGGAAAGAGATTCCATCAAAAAAATCTTCAATTATTTCAATTAGCTGAATGACATTTGCAAATGTCTGCGGTTTTTCATTGTAACAATGAAAAATTCGTCCCGAAGCTTCCCCTGCATCGTATGCATCAATACAGACACTCAGAATATTCGGTGCGTGCAAAGCAGTATGTCTATTATCGTTCTGCTCCATATAATTCCTTCCTGTCTACTCGCCAAAAACTTCCATACAATATCTTTATTCTTGGACCTCTAACTACTATAATAGTATCTTTATTGTTCGGCCTTCCCCACCTGCGCGGTACCTTGTCTATCGTAGCTCAGGCTACCATATGGTATCTTTGTCATCAAACTGTATTTTGGAATCCTCACGCTCTACATCCGCAATGGAAGATACGTAGAATTCAAGATACTGCGACCATGTTTTATGATCCCTGCAGAAATACTTGGTGATGCGATTATAAATAATCTGGCAGCTCTCTTTGTCTATTCCTGTAAGCAGCGCAAGAAATTGTGAAGCACTGTATTTTGTATAGGAATCACCTCTCCGAAGACAATTCTTAATTGTATTATTCAGTTCTCCAGATAGCAGCTCCAACTTCTCGCCATTCTCTAAGGGCTGGCCTTTTCCGTTCGTCAGACTGCACATCATCAAAAATGCAGACTGACCATTCCGTTCCATCAGTCGTGCCATCAGACGATAGTTGTCCCGGAAACTGGGAAGATTACAGTAATATGCCCCCAGCCGGTCTTCTGTTTCCTTAAGATTACTCTTGATGTTCCGAAGTTCCTGCGGTTTAAAATTCATATGGCTACTCATGAGTTGAAACTGTTCCATCATCTTTTCTGACGGATTAATTCCAAGCTCCTCGAAAAACAGCTTCGCTGTGCATTCGTATTCCTTCATGGCTTCTTTGTATTTTTTCAGTGCAATAAAGCATTCTATGCGAACTGTCTGCCATTCATCGAAAGGATAAAGCTCACAGGCAGGCTTACAAACTTGCAGAGTTTCTTCATATTGTCCGTGTTCCATCTGCCACTTGCATACTTCCTTCAGTATCTGTGTATACTGATTCTTATAATGCACAGCTTCCACTAATACCCAGTCTTCGCCTGATAGATCCGAGAGGAAGTCTCCACTGTATATACCACAGGCTTGCTTTAAAAGATTAATTTTCTTTTCTTCGTCTTTTTCTGTCTCGGACTCATTGACCAGCGTTTCAAATAGATTGGTATCCACCTCAGTCTCCATCGGTGCATTCCACTGATAGATTCCTTTTCTTATCGTAATGTAATCATTCTGAGGAAGTCCTGCGTCACTCAACATCTTTTTGAGTCTGTAAACCGTGACTCTCAGATTGTTCGCAACATCTGCCAATTCTTCCCTCCCATAAAGGGCTTCCAGAATACGCTCCCGTGCGATGCCATTGTTTCCAAAATAAAGTAAAAGTTGCAGAAGTTTCATTGCTTTCGTTGTATTATTCTTCCCAAAAGATATAGGTTTATCCCCATATGTAATCGTAAAGCGCCCAAAAAAATAAACCTTCAATACTTGTGATTTTTCGCCCATCGCACTCTCCTAAAACTTTCCATATTTCTACTTTTTGCATTCCTGAGTTTCTTAATGTATTTGCTTATTCTTATTTTACCTTTGTTAATTTCATTTGTCAAACATACCACGCTAATACTCACCTATTTATCACTATATTGCTGCTAAACCACTTGCTTCTGTGTTGATGCTTAACCACTTACTTCTGTGTTGATGCGCAACTATTTTGGTTAACAAGAATCTAAGCATGTGATATACTTAATCATAGGATATTCTTATGAGAAAGGAGCACGCCAATGATAAAACTCACACATCATTTTCACTATATTATTGTGCCCTTTTTTTTGGTCCTGTTCCTTTCTCTTATTATCTCCGGCTGTTCCTCCAGTTCCAATGCCGCAAAGGAGAACTCGGAGAAGAAGTCTGCACCGCCGCGTTCCAGCGCCGCTAAGGTACTCGTCCCTGAAGCTCCTGCCACAACAGTTTATGGGAATGATATTGTTTCTATAGATGTCTCTAACGTTTCCCAGGGATATATCATGGTGAATTACAGTGGTTTCAATGACAAGGTCAAACTTCAGATTGAGACACCGGATGCGGTTGATTACACTTATCTGATCACGGATCTGAATCAGTATGCCGTCTATCCGCTTAGCGGGGGCAATGGCAGTTATACACTTTCTATTCTGGAATCTGTTGATAGAGACAGTGATATGTACTCTATCGCATTTACACAGGCTTTTGATGTTACTCTTGCAGATGAGTTTCTACCTTATCTATATCCAAACCACTATGTCAATTTTACTGCTGATTCTGCTTTGGTCTCAAAAGGGGAAGAACTTGCTTCGGATTGTTATTCGGATCTGGATGTAGTAACCAACATCTATGACTTTGTTATCAAGAATATTACATATGACGAGGATAAGGCCAAAGATGTCCCCTATGGATACACCCCGGATCCCGATGAGACGTTGGGCAGCAAAACCGGCATCTGCTTTGATTATGCTTCCCTGATGTCGGGGATGCTCCGTTCCCAGAATGTCCCTACGAAACTGGAGGTCGGATATTCCGGAGATGTCTACCATGCCTGGATTAGTTGTTATGTGGATGAAGTCGGCTGGGTCGACAATATTATTGAATTCGATGGTAAGAACTGGTCACTTATGGATCCAACACTCGCTGCCGGTAATAAAAAATCAGCTGTTAAGAAATATATTGGAGATGGAAGCAAATATACTGTAAAATATCATTATTGAACAAGAAAGGACAAAAGTCTATGAAACCACTTAGTAATTTGGAGACGGCGGCCTTCTGCAACCAGATGGCCATGATTTTAAAGTCCGGAATTTCTGCGTTGGAAGGTATTTCGATTCTGCTCGAGGATGCGGAAAGTCCGGATGAAAACGAGCTTCTGACACAGATATATGACGAGATGCTTGAGACAGGTTTTCTTGCCCCTTCTCTTAAAAAGACCGGGGTATACCCTGCATATTTGGTGCAGATGACACAGATTGGAGAGGAGACCGGGACACTCGATGAGGTGATGGACGCGCTGGACTCCTATTACTCCCGGGAAGAATCCATCAAAAAAAGCATCCACAGTGCGCTGACCTATCCCTCTATCATGATTGTCATGATGCTATTGGTTATTCTGGTACTGATCACCAAGGTCATGCCGATTTTTAATCAGGTATTTTTACAGCTCGGCAGAGAGATGACCGGATTTTCCAAGGGCGTCCTGAATCTGGGAACACTATTTTCCCGGTACTCTCTTGTATTTATCTTTATTGCTATTATCATTGTTTTATCACTTGTCCTTTTATTTAAGACCAAAAAAGGACATGATATACTCATCAATTTTTTATATAAGATGAGATTTTCTCAAAATATTTACGATAAGATTTCCGCCAGCCGTTTTGCCAGTGTCATGAATCTGACTCTGCGAAGCGGAATGAGTGTGGAACGTGGCCTGGAGTTCTCCCAGAGCTTGATCGATAACCGTTATTTTTTAGATAAGATCAAGTCCTGCCAGGATATGATTGAGAATGGAGAAGATTTCTCCCAGGCATTGCAGAGCAGTAAGATCTTTACCGGTGTGTATGCACGGATGATTTCTATTTCCAGCAGAGCCGGTACTATGGATGAGACTATGGGCAAGATTGCTGTCCGGTACGAAGCCGATGTTGACACGCTGACCACGCAACTCATCTCGTCTCTGGAGCCGACCATCGTTATTATCTTATCGGTCGTTGTCGGAGTGATTCTGTTCTCTGTGATGCTGCCGCTTCTTGGAATCATGTCAGGTCTATAAGATTTCTGGACTATTTGCCGTTGAGTGTTCAATCGGATTACCCGGCATTTCCAGAAATCCTTCGGAAACTGACGGATAACTTGTTTGCAGGTAACATTTTATGGAATTGAAGAAAGGTGAGTTGGATGAAACGTTTTTATAAAGGAAGAAAAGAACATAATCTTCGCAATGCCATCATTTCCGTCTTATTGTTCTGCGCCGTATTTAGCTTGTTCTTTTATGGTACAAATACTGTATCAGCAAAGACAGA
Organism: Hespellia sp.; assembly: GCA_028689735.1. Lineage (GTDB taxonomy): Bacteria > Bacillota > Clostridia > Lachnospirales > Lachnospiraceae > Hespellia. The sequence continues at coordinate 88,885 of JAQVCP010000003.1, forward strand.
TGCACAGCAGGCACAGAGCCTCAACGAGGCAATCCACAGGGGAATCACTCACTGTTATGCAGTGGAGGGGCGCTACCCTGAGAGCCTGGATTATCTGAAGAAGGAATATGGTATTTCCTATGATGAGGACAAATATTTCGTGGACTATCAGGTCCTTGGCACCAATCTGATGCCCGATGTAACGATTATCAATAAATAGAGGAGGCATAGATTGATGCAGAGCAAAAACGAGAAAAAACACGTGATAGATTTTCTGTTTCCAATTGCATTACTGTTTGTCTTTGCGGCATCTTCTTTTGTCGTCATTCTGCTTGCTGCTAATGTCTACAGCAAGACGACTGCCGCTTCCCAGGAGCATTATGAGACGCGTACACCACTCTCTTATGTGGCTGAGAAGATTCGACAGGCAGATGAGGGCGGCGGCGTTGCCGTTGGAGATTTTAATGGATTGGATGCACTGATTCTTACCCAGAAATATGGAGGGCAGAAATTCATTACATATATCTACGCATACGAGGGAGAACTCATGGAACTTTTCATTCAGGATGGCGTGAAGGCAAGTCCCGCTTCCGGCACCGGAATTATGGAAGTGGAGGCATTTCATGTTGGGGAGACAAGGCCTGGTATCTTCCAGTTTTCCTGCACATCTGCGGAGGGCAGTACCTTAACTTCTTATGTGTCAGTTACCAGCCAAGGAGGTGCCGCCGATGAATTCTAATCCTTCCAAACGTTCCAGTCTGTTTCTGCTGGAGCTTATGATCGCGATTTTATTTTTCTGTCTCTGCTCTGCAATCTGTGTCCGGCTGTTCGTCCAGTCCCACGTGATCAGCAGCGACACACAGAATCTGAATATGGCAATGAATCATACCACCAATCTAGCTGAGATTTTCCGTGGAGTGGATAATTACCGTGATGCATTAAAAGAACAGTTTCCAAACGGAATTCTTTCGGAAGACAGAAATACATTTACACTTTATTATGATTCTGATTGGAAGGAATGTTCCATGGAAGATGTAGAATATGCAGTGAGTATTTCTGTAACCGAGCGGGGAGACGGCATAACCGATGCCGACTTTCATGCAATTTCGCTGGATAGCAAGGATTCTATTTACCAATTTGAGACATCGAAGTATGTGAAGGAGGGAACGGAACATGAATAAAGAACGTGGTTCTTATCCGGTCATACATATCGGAACATCTTTTCTTCTGGTCATCTTCATTATTCTCTGTCTGGTGACGTTTGCGGTTCTTTCGCTCTCCAGTGCACTGCGTGATCAGAATTATTCAGAAAAAGAGGCAGTGCGTACCACTGCCTACTACGCTGCCAGCGGCACGGCCCAGGAAAAGCTCGGTGAGATTGTAGAATCATTCCAAGATAACAGTCTTGATAAAGTGGCGGATATTACTGTCACGGCCGACGACGATGATCAGAATATTACCGAGGTATTTTATACGGTTCCTGTTGATACGGATCAGACTCTGGAGGTCACCGTGCAGCTAAGTGACCTTGGAAATCTTGACAGCGGTATCTATCAGATTTCCGGCTGGAAAAAGATCACATCCAGCGACTGGAATGCAAGTAGTACACTCCCGGTTCTTGACAGCAACAAGTAAAAAAGGAAATGAACGCTTAGAAAGAAGACGCGAAACGGATTCCAAATATCCGCTTTACATAGGTTTGGTAACTACAGAGAAAGAACAGACACAAAAGAGAGGTTTTAATATGAATTTAACACAGTTATTGGAAAAAGCAGTGCGCGAGCATGCCTCAGACATTTTCATCGTTGCCGGGCTGCCTGCGTCATACCGGAAGAATGGAGTACTGGTTCATGTTGATGAAAACAGACTTATGCCTGACGAGACTGAGGATTTTTTAAAGGAAATCTACCAGCTGGCCAAAGAGCGGAATATGGATCTGCTGTATCAGGAGGGAGACGACGATTTCTCTTTTGCAATCCCGGGTCTGTCACGTTTTCGTGTCAGTGCTTACAAGCAGCGTGGAACATTATCTGCGGTCGTCCGCGTCATTACATTTGAGCTGCCCAGCTACAGGGAGCTTGGAATCACTGAGCAGATTATCCATCTTGGAAACCTCTCCAAAGGTCTTGTACTTGTGACCGGACCTGCTGGAAGCGGCAAGTCCACAACGCTGGCCTGCGTGGTCAACCATATCAACCAGAATTTCGAAAAACACATCATCACGCTGGAAGATCCCATCGAATACCTTCACAGCCATAAAAAATCCATCGTCAGCCAGCGGGAGATCAACGTGGACACGGACAGCTATGTCACCGCATTACGTGCTTCCCTGCGCCAAAGTCCGGACGTTATCCTTCTTGGGGAGATGCGTGATTATGAGACCATTGATGTGGCGATGACTGCTGCTGAGACAGGGCATCTCATCATTTCTACCTTGCATACTCTGGGTGCCGCCAATACGATTGACCGTATCATCGATGTGTTTCCGGCAAATCAGCAGCAGATTGCAGTCCAGCTCTCGATGGTCCTGCAGGCTGTCGTCTCACAGCAACTGGTTCCTGCAATTGACGGAGGCGTGATCCCGGTCTTTGAGATCATGACTATCACACCAGCCATCCGCAATATGATCCGTGAAAATAAAATACCCCAGATTGATGGAATCGTATATTCTTCCAACCGCGAGGATATGGTTTCTATGGATTTCAACCTGTTAAAGCTAGTGAATGAAAACAAAATCACTCCGGAGACTGCCATCGCCTATGCGACCAACCCTGAGATGCTAAAGAAAAAACTGTAAATGTCCCATTCCAAAAAAGAAAGTCAAAACGGATATTCGCAATCCGCTTTGCTGCTTCCTTGGTGAGGTTAAACTTAGTTTCGTTACAGAACGTTCACAATTACTTAATTTTTGAATCACATTATCAACATACTTTTTTTCTATACTGTATTTATCAACAGAGAACAAGTTGTTGATGAGTAAAAAAATCTTTTTCATAATCGTGTCTGGAATGGCGGTATTACTGCTAAGATACCTTCCACTCCGGGCACTCTCCCTCAAATAGTTTCAGCCAGGCAAAATGCCTGGCTGTTTTTGTTTGGTAAATATTAACTGTCCTCGCTTCTATGTGAAACGAAAATGGTAAGTAACCGGTTTCTGCCGAAGTCTCATCCTCCGCACTCCTACGAATTCTCTGGCATATCCCACGCATTATGATCTGTATGCAGAAGCCCATGCGCCGTGTGAGACAACGGTTTGTCAAAATAATCATTATAGAGTTTTAAAATGTCCGGATTCTCATGTGAGAATCTAATATCCGCATTCTTGTCGAGGAAATAAAGGTTCTTTCCACGTTCAAATGCCAGTTCCTCGCCATCATGAATCGGCTGTCCGCCGCCGCCGACACATCCGCCCGGACATGCCATGACTTCCACGAAATCATACTGTGCTTCCCCGCGCTCAATGGCATCGATCAGCTTTCTCGCATTGCCAAGTCCGCTGACAACTGCAGCCCGCACCGTGGCATCCTTCATCGTAACCGTCGCCTCCACAAGCTCCTGTCCGAACTTCTGGCTCCGCACCACCGAAAATGCGTCCGGATCCGGATTTACACCGGTCACAAGATAATATGCGGAGCGCAGTGCCGCCTCCATCACGCCGCCCGTCGCACCAAAGATTACACCTGCTCCGGAACCTTCCCGCATAAGCTCGTCACATTCGATGTCTTCCAGGGTCTTTGGATCGATATGTGCGCTGCGAATCATCCGGTTCAGTTCTCTCGTTGTCAGAACCGTATCCACATCATGTCCCGCATATTCTTCATGGAAAAGTTCCATATTGCATTCCCCCTTCTTGGCCACGCAAGGCATGATTGAAACAGTGTAGATATCCTCTGGATTTGCTCCGATAGATTTTGCAAAATAGGTCTTCATCACCGCACCGAACATCTGCTGTGGTGATTTCGCTGTGGATAACTGCGGCACCAGATGCGGATACTGTGATTTGATGAAACGAATCCAACCGGGGCAACAAGAGGTGAACATCGGTCTGGTATTCAGTTGTCCGCTGCCAAGTCTCTGCAGGAATTCATTTCCCTCTTCCATAATCGTAAGGTCCGCTGAAAATGTGGTGTCAAATACATAGTCGACTCCCATGCGTTTGAGCGAGTCCATAATCTTGCCGATGGTCGCCTCTTCTCTGGAAAGTCCCAGTGCCTCGCCCCATGCGGCGCGGACTGCCGGTGCCACCTGAGCCACGGTAATCTTCTTCGGATTGTCAATTGCCGCCCATACTTTGTCTGTATCATCCCGCTCCCTGAGTGCTCCCACCGGGCAATGCGTGATACACTGTCCGCAGAGTGCACAGTCGCTCTCCTCGATGGTACGCTGCTTTGATACATGGACGGTGGTTCTCGAACCGGTGCTCTCCACATCCCAGATATGTAATCCCTGTACCTTGTCACAGATCTGGATACAGCGCATACATTTGATACATTTTGCAGAATCACGAATCAGTGGAAACTTCTTGTTCCACGGTATTTTTTCAATTTTCTTCTCATAGGGAAGATCAATCATGTTCAGGTCATTGGCTACCGTCTGGAGTGTACAGTTCCGGCTTCTCGCACAGACTGCACATTCACAGTTGTGCTGAGAGAGAAGAAGCTGCACCGTTCTCTTGCGGCTCATGCGCACCTTGGGGCTGTTGGTCTTTATGACCATCCCTTCCTCTGCGCAGTTGTTGCAGGACGTCACAAGACGTTCCTTGCCCTCAATCTCTACAACACAGACGCGACAGGCGCCGATCTCATTGATTCCCTTCAGATAGCAGAGCTTTGGAATCGGAATTCCGGCCTGTCTGGCTGCTTCCATAATGGTCGTTCCTTCCGGAACAGAAAGTGCTTTATTATCAATTGTAAGATTTACCATAATTTTTCACGACCTCCTTTAAATATACCGAAGCCGAAATGGTCACAGCGCAGGCATCTTGCCGCCTCCTGCATGGCCTCTTTTTCTGTCATTCCGATCTCCACGCCATCAAAATCTTTCACCCGTTCACACGCTTCTCTCTCTGTCATTTCTACCCTTCCGCATGGTACACGGTCATCCAGTCTTGGTTCCGGAATCTCCACATCACTGGAAATATTGTGGTGGAAGCCCAGATATTCATCGATATTTGCTGCTATGACTTTTGCCGCACCGATTGCCCTGATAACCGAAGCCGGACCGGTAGCACAGTCTCCGCCTGCAAACACACCCGGAATATTATCAAATCCGCCGAATTTCTCTGTGATGATCTTACCGCGGGACACCGGGAGTCCAGCCTCCTCAAAATGATCCGACTCGATATTTTGTCCAATAGCGACAATCAACGTAGAACATGGCACAAAAATGTCCTTCTCGCCCGTCGGTTTCACGCTGGCTCTTCCGTCTTTGATCTTGCTGATCATCTGTGGCGTTACATAAATGCCTTTGATGCGTCCATTTTCATCTTTCTCAATGCTTGACGGAGCCTTGAGAGTGCGCACTTCGATTCCTTCTGCGATGGCACCTTCGATTTCTCCCGGAAGAGCCGTCATATCTGCGATTCTTCTCCGGTAAAGGATGCTGACTTTCTTTGCGCCCATGCGGATTGCGGTACGCACGGCATCCATCGATACATTTCCACCGCCGATGACTGCAACCTCCTGGCCGGACAAATCTTCAATAATGTTCTTTCCTACATTTCTGAGGAACTGTACTGCGGACAGTACGCCCTCTGCGTCCTCGCCTTCAATACCAAGCTTCTTATCCGTACTGGCACCGATGGTAACCAGAACCGCGTCATACTCTGCCCGCAGGCTCTGAATCGTCATATCCTTGCCTACACGGAGCCCGTACTTCACTTCCACACCGGTGGACAAAATGGCATTGATATCATCATCTAGCCTATCCTTCGGCAGACGATAGTTGGGAATGCCATAGCGGAGCATCCCGCCAAGCTCTGGAAGCATCTCAAAGACAGTCACCTGATGCCCCATCAGCTGCAGGTAGTACGCAGTGCTAAGACCTCCCGGACCTCCGCCTACGATTGCCACTCTCTTTCCTGTGGATGGTGCACACGGCGGCTGGGATACATCTCCCGCAAAGTCTGCTGCCATACGCTTGAGTCCGCGGATATTGATTGCATCATCAATCATATTCCTGCGGCAGCGCGCCTCACACGGATGCTCACATATGAAACCACAAGTCGTTGGAAATGGATTGTCCTTGCGGATCAGGCGGATTGCATCTGCATATCTTCCCTCACCCACAAGTGCCACATATCCTGGAATGTCCACCTTTGCCGGACATTGCGCCACACACGGAACCGGATGCTTATACTTACAGGTACAGCGTCCCTCCCTGATATGCTCCTCATAATCATCGCGGAAGCCAATCAGTCCTTTATATACCATATGTGCGGCTTCGTATCCAATGGCACAGTCTGCGGAATCCATAATAGAAATGGCAGTCTCCTCCATCAGGTCCAATGTCTCCATAGTTGCTCTTCCATCCAATACATCTGTAATCAGATTGTTCAGTTGCCCCAGGCCAATGCGGCATGGGACACATTTCCCACAGGTCTGTGCATGACACAGCTCCAAAAATGCCCTTGACATATCCACCGGACATAACCCCGGAGGACTGGCCTCAATACGACGCTCTAAATCCTTATAGAGCCCTTCCACAACAAGCTGCGCTCTGTTGGGAGTAACAATTTCCAGTCTACTCATCTCTTTCACCTCTCGCGAAAATTTGTAAAGCGGACATAGGGAATCCGCTTCGTTCCTTCTTTATAATCGTTCGACAGCTTCGCTTACGGACGATTATGTTCAGTCACATGTGTTCATTGTAATATATGACGAAAAAGGATGCAATAAATGATATTTTATTGTCAGGTTTGATTTATTTCTGACAATTTTTTACATGTATTGCATCCTTATGTTATATTGGAAAATGTTTCATTTTTTTACTCTGACTTGTCCCCGGATTTCCTCTTGCCTGCACATTCCTTGTGGCACCTCATACCTGTCCCCGGATCTTACAGCACTTCATATTCCTTATAAAGTTTCTCCCGATATGCCTTATCCTTTGCCGCCTCCAGAAGCTGGTCATTCTTCCCTGCCTCAAGCAGTCTCTGCGTAAGAATTGCAAAGCGGGTTTCCGCCCTTGTAATCTCTTCCTCCGCTGCTTCTTCCGCTGCTTTTATTGCCTCTTGTTTTTCCTTTTCTACCGCCTCGAATTCCTCTGCAAATAGCTCTCGCAACGCATCACACATTTTTTTCTCCTCCTCCATCTTTTCCCAGTTTCCACGGGTAATTGCATCCATGACCGACTGATACCGCCTGGAATGTTTATTTTTCTCATATTCGTTAATAATGTGGTCAATCTCATCCAACCTCAACTCTGTCCGCAGACTTCTAAGCCATAGATTCTCATCCGGCGAGAGTTCTTTTGTAACCAGCAATTGAATGGGAATCGGATTTTTTTCTTCTGTCATTCATTCTTCCTTTCATTATAAATACAGAACCATCTTATTGCAACAGTATTTGAAACTTCTGCATCATCTCCCCTTTATGAATTTTTCTTGCATTGAATTCGCGGCGAATGGCCATGAATAAAATAAATAATAGATAATGAATTCTCCGAATAGAACTTCGGATGAACGTGCTGATACTATAACATAAGCCTGCCCAAATAGCAAACAAAAGGCTGGAATATTTCTCCTACAAATATTCCAGCTCACTAAATGCTTTCACAAACTGTTTCTTCCCATAATTTTCAAATTCCGCTTCCACCATAGTCTCATCCTCGGAAGTAATGATGCCCACGCCATACTTGGAATGCCGCACCTTTCTCTCCTCCGGTTCTCCATTCCCCATGCTGTTTCTCTCACTTAGACTGCTTTTCCCCTGTTCATCCGCAACACCAAACAGCATCGCAAGCGGCTGCACCATCGAAGACTTCTCCACCTCTTTGCGCATCTTCTGCAAATCCACCTTTTCATGCACTTTTTTCTCACTCTGTACCAGCTCCTCCGGAATCATTCGCAGATACCGGCTCTCTCCCGGCATCACACGGACCTGCTCCGGGCTCGTATAATAAGAAAGCTCCAGGTAGTCCTTGGCCCTGGTCATTCCGACAAAGAACAGACGGCGCTCCTCGTCCTCCTCCTCAAAATCCTTCGTCTGAAGCGGAATCAGACCGTAGTTGACCCCAATGATAAATACATGGGTAAACTCCAGCCCTTTCGATGCGTGCAGTGTCATCAGCTTTACTGAATCCGCTTTCATATCCACTTCCTTTTTCAAAATCTGAATTCCATAAAGTGCGGAAGAATTAAGAAACTCTCGGAAGCCTTCTACCATTCCAAGCTTTTTCTCCAGCGCAAATGCAATCATCCGTTCAATCATATCAAGCACCAGCTGACGCTCCTGCTCATACTTTGCCGAGGTGGGGCGCAGATTGCGGTCCAGATCAAAATAATCATAGACAGCCTCCCCATCCACGATTTTATTTTCCAGATTTTCAGCAGAAAATTCTACAGAAAACCTCTTTATCTTTCCGGCAAGTCCTTCCTGCTTCTCTCCATATGTCTTATCCCCAAGTGCTTTACGCTCTGCCAGCACATCCTTCTCGTTACAGGCGGCGCGCATGACACAAAGAAACCAGCTCAGCACCGGAACATCCTGAACCGTCTTCTTCATTGACACCTCAAAGGCAATCCCCTCCTTGGCAAATGCTTTCTCCAGCTGCTCCGACTGACTCTGGAGACGGTAAAATACAGCGATCTCCCGATAAGGAATTCCTTTCTTATGTATCTGTTTTATTTCTTCTGTCAGATACTGAGCCTCCACAAATGCGTTATAATGATTCTTAATGACAATCCGTTCACCGCGTCCTCTGCTGCCGCTGAGCTCATCCGGATTCTGCAGAAAGCAACTTGCCGCCGCCAGAATCGCACCGCTGGATCGGTAGTTAATCGGAAGTGTCATCTCCTTTGCTCCAAATTGTGCCTTCAGTTGGTAAAAAATACTACTGCTGCTGCCTCTCCAGCTGTAGATAACCTGATTGGGATCGCCCACTGCAAAAAACTTCACTCCACACCCTTTCAGGTTCTCCATAAATTCCATCTGAATACCATCACTATCTTGTACCTCATCCACAATAATCCACCTTGGGGAAAAATTTGCACATCCTTTTTTCAACAGATAATTCGTCACCCGCAGCAAATCCCGGAAGGTGAATTTGTTCTGCCTCAACTTTTCCTGCCCCAGCAGTCGCATCAATCGGAACAGGTCATCCTTATACCGCGGCTCCTTCTTTCCCTGCTCATAGGCAGGCCGCTCCTGTTCCAGCCTCTTTTTCAGGCGGTTCTTATACTTGATGCTCAGACTATTTTCATCCATCAGAAGAAGCCCAAGCTCCACTTCCTCCTCCGGTGTGATGACTGTGAACCCGGGTTCATACCCCAGCGTCTCAATCGGAAGCTTTTCCCTAAGAAGATACAGTGCCACACTGTGAAATGTTCCGAAGCCTTTCATCTGCTCTTCCCGTACACTCTCATCCTGCACAGCAAGCCGCTCCTTTATCTCATCCGCAGCTTTGTTGGTAAAGGTCAGCACAATCATATCCTCATAAGGGATCTGCTCGTGATAATGCAGATAAAGAATCTTTGAAATCAGTACCGTCGTCTTCCCACTGCCAACCTTGGCGTTGAGAAGACACGCATCACTCTCATCCACAACCGCCGCCCTCTGATATTCATTTAACCGTATGAATTCCTGTTCCAGATTCATTCTGCCAACTCATCACCTTTCTGTCCAGAAACTGGGTTATGCTCTGCCTCCGGCTTCCCTGGATGAATCTGCTCCAGCCTGCGCTGCAGCTTTCCTGCCTTGTCCTGTTTCTCCGCCCGGTTTTGTCTGACAGCCTCAAAATACGCCTCCCAGCTCTCCGGAAGATCCGCCTCCGGCCGTCCTGCCACCGGCATCTGCGTTTCCACATATTTCTTCACAGACGCAGGTGCCGGTGACTCCTTCAGCAGATTCTTCAGTCCCCAGAGTACCACCTGCTTATCCAGCGTATAATCGCCGACACAGGCAGGACAGCCATCTGTGCAGGCACACCCTTCCACCAGCTCGATGGCGTTGTGGATGATCGTCCCCACCACATCATAAATCTTCTCCGAATACCCCAGTCCACCCACATATTTATCGTAGAAGAACAGACAGACATCCCCCTTCATCTCTCCCTGCGGAATCACAGCATCATTGGATACCATCACATCCACATCCTCCGCAGATGCCATCGTACTCATCATCGCCGCACTCCGCAGCGCATGGCACAGCCCGTCAAAATGATTGTTCAAAACCCACTGCCCCGCGGAGTTGGCCTCCAGTAGATTCCGGTACACCCGGGTTACATTTTCCGGAATCGTAATCCACGTACTCTCCGTGTCGTAATCCTTCTGAAGCGGCTGTTCAAGCTGTACATATCCAAGATTCTGATGATTGTGGAACTGCAGCTTTTTAAACATGGTCACCCACTCATTGACATTGATATCGCCAAATGCGATCTCCGTCCGTCTGTAATCCTCTGACTTGAACTTCCGAAGAATCCGGCTCTCACCGTCTCCCCCCGGCACGGTATAGTAATTCCCGTCAAATGGCACCGCCTGCGCCGTATGACTCACAAGATTCAAACTCACCACCTCATAGGTTGTGCCATCATGCATGTAAATCGCACCCGGATGCAGTTCCTTGTACGCCTGGGACTCATCCATTTCCGTAATCTCCCTGCCATCCTTCTGGTTCAGCAGTTTGTACCGTATCTTGTCAATATTTCTCAGACTATAATCTCCTGCCGGAAATTCACTTCCGGACCAGGCAAATCTGCCGCTCAAATTCTCCAACTCCTTTGCGGAGAGCAGCACCGGAATTACCTCCCCGAGATCCGGAAACCGCCTGGTATCCTCCAGTGACAGCGGAAGCTCCGCCGCAGCCGCACGGATATGGGATAGCTGAATCAGCAGATTATCCGGGTCCACAATGGCATGTTCACTCTCCGTCTCAAACAGCCAGTCCGGGTTCACCGCAATGTACTGGTCAAATGGCTGATTGTCCAGAATCAGGTAATTCCGGCACGCATCTCCACTTCGCCCGGCGCGCCCGCTCTGCTGCCAAAAAGAAGCCTTCGTCCCCGGGTATCCAGCCAGAACAGTGGTATCCAGCTTCCCGATATCAATCCCCAGCTCCAGCGCATTGGTAGAAACCAGTCCCGAAAGCTCGCCCGTCATCATCCGGTTTTCAATCTGCTTACGCTCCATGGGCGTGTAGCCGCCGCGATAACCGGCAATCTTCCCTGCATCTGCCTGACCCAGAAAGCCCGCCGACTCCATGCGGTCCCTGGCCTCCTTCAGGATAACTTCCACATTCCGCCTGGATTTGGCAAATGTAAGAAAGCTGTGATGTCCTTCCACCAGCTGTGGAATCAAGCCCGCCGCCATCGTAGCCGGGGAAATGCGTCCGTACTCTTTCTCATCCTTACCCTTGACTGCTGGCGGCTGTGCCAGAATATACTCCTTCCGGGGAGATGGCGCGCCATTACGGCTGACCAGGGAAAACGACTTTCCACAGATTTTCTCTGCCAGTTCCACCGGATTGGCTATAGTCGCCGAGCTGCATAAGAACTGAACCGAAGACTGATAGTAAGCACAGACACGGTCCAGCCTGCGCAGCACATTTGCCAGATGTGAACCAAATGCCCCGCGGTAAGAATGCAGCTCATCTATGACTACATATTTTAGATTTGAGAAAATGAAATCCATGCCATAGCTGCTGTGATTCGGAAGAAATGAGGTGTTGAGCATCTCCGGATTGGTCAGAATGATATTCGCACTCTTGCGGATTTCTCTCCGCTTATCAGGCGGAGTGTCCCCGTCATAGACCCCGGCGCAGATTCGTCTCTCCCCAAAGTAGTCAAGAAACGGCCGAAGTGCCCGGTACTGGTCGCTGGCCAGTGCCTTAGTCGGATAAATGAAAATGGACCTTGTTGCCGGGTTCTTCAAAATCTCCTGCAGCACCGGAAGCAGAAAGCTCAGAGTCTTCCCGCTGGCCGTTGCAGTAGTAATCACCACATTCTCCCCGTGCATTGCCCGGGAGAACATCTCCGCCTGATGACAGTAAATCTCAGAGATTCCATCTGTCCGAAGGAACTCCCGGATCTCCGGATTCAGTTCCTGTGGGAACGGAGCGTACTCGGCCTCCCGCGTCTCTATTGTCTTTTTATATATCATCACATCTTTTAAATCCATGAATTTTTCGTACTCCTTCAATAATGTATTATGCTCCCCATCCCCTGACAGTGTAAAGCGGACATTCGCAATCCCCTCTGCTACTTGCTCATGAACATCCTGATTGCATTTTTTTATTATACGCGTTATTATCAAAGTAAGAAATATACGATATCTGCTGCGACAACACAGTAAAGCGGACATTCGGAATCCGCTTCACTACTTCCTCATGAGCGCAGACGGCTTCGCCGTTTGTCAGTGGGGGATTGCTTATCTGCGTTCACAGTATTTAGGATAGGAGGCTGCCATGTCTTTTCACAATTTTTTTGAAACCCTCAGTAAAAAATATCTCACCAATCCCACCAGTCAAATAGAGATTCCGGCTGA
>JAQVCP010000003.1:101660-104088 GCA_028689735.1 Hespellia sp.
GGGGGATTGCTTATCTGCGTTCACAGTATTTAGGATAGGAGGCTGCCATGTCTTTTCACAATTTTTTTGAAACCCTCAGTAAAAAATATCTCACCAATCCCACCAGTCAAATAGAGATTCCGGCTGACTCGGGTGATATCATCCGCTGTCACCTGCTCTTTGTGGGAATCGTACAGTGTGTCGGCTTCCGCTACGAAGCCCTGCGTCTCGCCAATCACCTGCATCTCACCGGCTGGGTCCGCAACATGGAAAATGAATCCGTAGTCACAATGGAACTTCAGGGAACACCTGAGCGAATCGACTGCCTGATTCAGGAAATGAACGCTATCCCGCGAATCGTCATAGACCGGATCGACCGCACACAGATTCCCATTATCAAAGATGAGACCGCATTTAACGTTGTGTATTAGCTCCAAAATCGATATCATAAATATCATCAAACTTAATCTTACAATTCACGATTCTCAATATTCTTGAAGTCTCGTCAATTGCCGACACCATCCCTGTCACTTTCAGGTATTCCTTATTGGAATAGTAGACCACTGTGATGATGTCTTTCTTTTTCACCTGCTGAAACTTCCGGTCTAATCCCTGCGCGTATTCCTCAGACAGCTCCATCTTCGGTACCACGATCTTCTCCCTGCTATGCAGTGCTTCCTCGTACCCCTTCAGTGCCGCAAAGGGCATAAACTGCTTCGCCCTCTCCTCCCGGTTCATCTTCCATCGCTGCTCCACTGCCATCACCCCCCCCTATATTCCGCTTTTGTGTCCTCCAATCTGTCGGTTGCGTTCTCTCGTCGTTGCACCCTCCTCCAGGTTCATTCCCTTAAGAATCGCATTCTTTCCATACTTCTCTTTAATCTCAAGCATGGCCTTCTGCATCCTGTGCTCCCGCTCCAGCTCCACCGGATCTGTAAATAAATCGTACTGCTTGTACCGCTCATCTACAACATGATTAAAGGTAAGATAGAATCTGTGAAGCGGAGTGCGTCTGTCGACAATCTGCTCATACAGGCGAATCGCATATGCCATGATCTGCTTCGCAGAGCTGGTCGTCAACGTCATCGTAATCGTCCCATGCGCCGACTTCATCTCGCAGCGCTTACTGTAACTGATATGCATCGTAATAGAGTCTGTCACCAGTCCCTTATCCACCAGCTCCAACGATAACAGGTCCGCCATCTCCTTGATCAGAAGCTTTCCATTCTCGTAATCACAGTCACATCCAAGGACCTGCCCGCTGCCAATAGAATTCGACTTTGGCTTATAAGCCTTAATGTCCTCCATCAACGTCGGCTCCCGCCCCCATGCATGGTCAATGAGAAGCTCCGCATCCACGCCAAATGCCCGGTAAAGGCTGTCCTCATTGGCTTTTGCAATCCCTTCCATCGTAAGGATTCCCATAGACTCCAGCTTTCTTGCAATTCCACGTCCAACACGCCAGAAATCCGTCAATGGCCTGTGCTTCCAAAGGGTTGTGCAATAGGATTCCTCGTCCAGAATCCCAATATGATCCTCCACATGCTTGGCCGTAATATCCAGCGCAATCTTGGCGAGATACAGATTGGTTCCAATCCCGCAAGTCGCAGTAATTCCGGTATGTTCAAAAATATCCTGCATAATCGTAACACCGAGTTCCTTCGCCGTCATCTGGTACATCGGCAGATAGTCCGTCACATCCATGAAGACCTCGTCAATCGAGTACACATGAATGTCCTCTTTGGAAATATACTTCAAATAGATGGCATAAATATCTGCCGCATAATCAATATACAACTGCATCCGCGGCATTGCCATTATATATTCTATATTCTTCGGTATCTCAAATACCCGGCATCGGCCAGGAACCCCAAGAGCCTTCATCGCCGGGGACACCGCCAGACAGATGGTCTTCTCCGACCGCTCCGGATCTGCCACCACAAGATTCGTCTTCATCGGGTCCAGATTCCGCGCACTGCACTCGACCGAAGCATAGAAGGACTTCAAGTCGATGCAGACATATATTCTACTGTTCGTCATGCTTCCGCCCCCTTTGCAGATGTGTAGTGTTATCCGCTTATATATAAAGATTCGCGTACACTTTCCGTATCTCGTTTTACAGATGTGTAGTGTTATCTGCTTCTTATGATAAGTTTAGTATGATAAGTTTGACGCTTGACTAAAGTATATCACAACTCTCGTCCCAGAACAAATGTTCTTTTATAAAATTTATAAATTTTCAATTTTAGTTTAGACTTACTTTATGAAATGCACACAACATAGACACACTTTTTCCCTATACTAGTACTCAGATAGCAGCAATGCTATCACCCCCTCATAAAGTTTACGCATCTTCGGATGCAAACTTTACTCTCATTCCTTTAAATAAACAAATGACCAGCATTCTTTATTGAATTGCTGGTCATTTTGTATATATCTGTTTAATTTT
>JAQVCP010000003.1:104188-108804 GCA_028689735.1 Hespellia sp.
CGAGAATCCCCACAAATCCAAGGACCGCAATCGTCCCAATACAGGCAATCACATTCAACACCCGGCAGGCCCTCTCCCGCCCCATCTTGCCAAACAAGCCAAACACCAAAATCCCGATTGCACCTCCGAGGCTGTTTCCGATAAAGTCCGTGATATCCGAGGCACCAATGGCAAGCACAAACTGCAGGGTTTCAAAGAGCAGACTTACCCCCGCCATGACAGCAATCCTTTTCCATACCTGCATTTTCGGCATCAGCATGGAAAGATATACCCCAAAAGGAACAAATACCAGAATGTTATACACAATCTCTCTCACTGAAATGCGTCCATTGATCACCATGGAACCTGCAAATGGAATCAGATTCACACTACGAAAGCCCCCAAGATCCTTAATGGAAACTGACATTTTCAGCAGAATCAGCCACGTCAGCATCACAAGATAGATGAGAAATAAAATAACAGTCAGACTTCGATTGAACTTTTGAACTTTTTCCTTATTTTTCACAAGCACCTCCCGGAATCCCCCGCTTCTTCCATTTCGGCACACTTGGCATCACGTTCTGATAGCGGTGAATACTCAGCACGAGCCCAAGCAGTATATAGGCAACAAGCGTACCGCTTCCACCGGATGAAAACAGCGGAAGAAATACCGTGTATCCTTTGACGATTCCCAGATTCTGGAGCGTGTAGAACCAAACCTGCATCCCCAGGGCAAGACCGCAGCCAATTCCCACCATCATTCCCAACTGATTTTTCTGCTGCAGTGAAATCCTGAAAATACGGAAGATTACATACACAAGCAGTGCGACAATGACGGCACCTGCCAGAGTTCCGTAGTACTGCATCAGATAGGTAATGACATATTGGGTTGAATTCTGGAAATCATAACTCGCACCTCCCATATTCACATTCACTGCATCTCCAAACTGAAGTGAGAAAAAACGTTTGATGCGCTCCACCTGATAAGGTGCAAGTCTCCCGGCTTTATACATCACAAACAAAAGCACTGCCGGAAGCGCCGTTACTGCGCCCCACAACACAACAAGACTGCCTTTTTTAGAGACCTTCATCCATCCTCTTCCAATTGCTATAGACAGCATGATCAGCAGCAAAAACAGCATATTACATGCCAGGGATATGGAGGGCATATACAGGATCAAAAAGATGACGGGAAGAATACCAAGCACCGATCTTACCAGATTTCCATACCCGCCGTTTCTCAGAGAATATAAAAATGCTCCGTAAATCGGCGGATACAAGTGCATAAAACTCCATAGAGATAACGTAAACGGTCCGATTTCCACAGACATCTTTCCGCCATTTATCTCTGTACTTAGAAAGAAAATCAGTATAAAAGAAAGTAGAATAAATCCAACTGTGTATGCATTTGCATACTTTCCAAGTACGCTGTAATCCAGGAAACACACCCCAAACATAACCAGAATTCCAACCAGCGAAAATGCCACCTGAAGAATCCTTCCACCCAGAATTCCCTGCATTACCATACTAAGTAAACTGATTCCGAGAATGAGCGTCAGAAACTTCCATTCCATCTGTGGCCGATGAATCCGATCTAACATCACCCCCGTCTCCACCGGATCTCCCATCTCTCTTACCGCTTCCTCCAGAGCCTCCTGCGTGGACATCCCCTCCTTCAGAAACTCCTCTCTCTGATCTTCGATATGTGCTTTTACCTCCTCCATAACCATTTCCCGTGCCTTCTTACAGCGAAGCTGTGATTCCAGCAATTCCAGATATTCCTGCTCCCCCATAGGCTACACCTCCAGACCGGAAATTTCTCCGTCAAGTACTTCCTCTGCCATACCTGTCAGATTCAAGACCCGTGCCACCGCCTCGGAATATTCCTGCCATTCACTTTTTTTCACACGGAGATGCTTTTTTCCTTCAGCGGTGATACTGTAGTACTTTCTGGTCCTTCCATTTGCCATATCCTCGTAGGATGTAAGGAGCTTCTGATTCTCCAGTGTATGAAGGAGCGGATAGAGTGTGCCTGCCTTAAGCTGAAATACATTCTGGGACCGCTCGTCCAGCATCTCTATCATCTCATACCCATACATATCCTTCTCAGACAGCAGGCGCAGAATCAACATAGATGTGCTCCCTGAAACTAATGATTTATCTATTGCCATAATGAATCCCCCTTTATATATAGATTGTCGATATATCCATATTATATATAGATACTCTATACATGTCAAGGTAGTATTTATTAAATGGGATTCCATTCTTACATCAATTTCTGTACAATGCCATAGAGTCATGTTCCAGATTCTAGGAGGTGCAATATCTTTTACTGCATAAAAGTTCTCACTCTGTTACTCGTTATTTTTGCGGCTCTCGCCTACATAAATAGGCACAATAAAAAATAAGCATCCTCTACCGTCCAAAGTCGAGATGCTTATTTTTTAACTTATAGTTTTAAAATTCATTTTTACTGAGGGCATCAGATTTTCCATCTGATATCTCTTGTTGATTAGATTATACTATTATGCATTATCCTCCTCAAACCCTTTCATTTACTATCTTTTTCTTCGTTTCCATACACTCACCGCAATTATGCCTGCTCCGCTGAGCACCAGCAAAGCAATCAGCCATACAAACGGTGTTGTATCACCTGTATTCACTGCTCTTTTTGCATTGGATGCTGCGGTAACCTTTGCAGCCTCCCCGGCAGTACTATTGTTTCCATTTCCAGTGCTGTTATCCAGTGTATCTCCATTATCTCCATTGGAACCCACAGGCGTCCATTTTGCATAAATGGTGGTATCCGCCTGTACCGTATCCGTATCAAAATCCCATACCGTTGTGAATGCACTGTCCTTATACCATCCGTCAAAACGATGATCTGGCTTGGTCGGGTCGGCGGGCTTTGTTACTTTATTGCCTGCTGTTACCTGCTGTTCTGCCACAGTCGAACCACCATTGCTCTGGAAGGTGACTGTATATGCCACATTCGGGGTTGCTGATACTGTATCTGAAATTTCACTATCGCCCTTTGCATTGGTTGCCTTTAAGGTAAATTCGTACCCGGTTCCATTGGTGAGTCCCGTTACCGTATAAGAAGCCTCACTGCCTGCGATGGTAAACGGGCTGCCTGTAATACCTGGTGTTACAGTAAGCTCATAGCCTGTAATGGCACTGCCGCCGTCAAATGGTGCTGTCCATGTCAGTACCACCTGCTCATTTCCTGCTGTTGCGGTAATAACAGGTTTCTCCGGTTTTATCGATGGAATGTCTTTTGTCGCTGTCATAGAGCCGGTGAAGGTGTCAGTTGCTGTGATAAGTACCGTAATTGTGTTACCCAAATCATCCTTAGTCAACTGATAGGTTTCTGCCGTTGCTCCTGTGATATCTACGCCATCACGCTGCCACTTCGTTGTAAATGTAGCACCTGACGGTGTCAGGCTTGATGTATCCAGTGTGAGGGTGTCTCCAAGGACTGTAGTACCTGTGATAGAAATACTTCCCTCAATTGGTTCTTTATCTACTTCTATTCCTGTGGAGGTCACTGTACCGCTGTAATTTTTTCCTGCTGTAACCTCTACACTAAGAGTTTTAGCTTTATCATCGTCTGTAACTACATAGGTTTGGTTCGTTGCCTCTGTAATTTTATCTGTTCCACGATACCACTGATAGGTTAATTCACTCTGTGCTTCCGTTGGCTGAATTGCTGTAACATTGGCTGTTAGGGTATCGCCCTTATCAGTCTTTTTATCGGAGCCTGTACCGTTTGCAATATCTATGGTAACTGTTCCACTGATTGCTTTTTCCTGCAATTTAATTCCGCTAACACTTGCTGTCTGACTATTTAAGTTGCCACTTCCACCATATACGGCAGTTACAGTTATATTGTCATTAAATGGTATTGCTGTGTTTTTGGTAGTATCATACGCAAAGGTTGCTGTACCTGTACCACCGGTTTCTGTCAGCGTAATAGCACTGCTGTTTAGCTTTGTTCCTGTTGTATCTGTGCCGAGATAAAAGTCAACTGTGTTGATAGCTGCTGCTCTTGCAAATAATTTTGCCTTTGGCAGTCCCACATTTACCGTAAAGGTTATGGTATCGCCATAAGTATATGTTTTATCACTTTTATCCACTGTCAAGCCTGCTGTGGAATTGGCTTTTCCGATGGTAAAGCTCTTGCTTACGGTTCCGCTATAATTGCCACCGCTGGTTGCTGTGATGGTCACAGTACCGCCTGTGGATGCTTTCTTATTTGCACCATAGGAAACAGTATAGTCACTTGTGGCAATAATGCTTGGTGTTCCATCTGTTACGGTCGGTGTTGGGTTAATCGCCTTACCGGTATAGTCATAATTGGCGGCAATTCCGCTAATCATAGCATCAGTAAGTGGTTTGGCGGTAATGGCTACATTACCTGTTACTGTACCTACTGCAAGACTGTAATAGTCTTTGTGTGTGCCACCCAAAGTTACGCTTGTTGCAGTGAAAGCGTGGCTTGCTCCAACATCTTTGCTTGCCGATGTGCCGTCTGCGGTTGCTGTTACAGTATCGCCGCTTACCACATCACCTGTATTTAGTGTCAAGTCAACGCCTGTAAATGTAGTTGTGCCGTCATATACCTTTGTTGCACC
>JAQVCP010000040.1 GCA_028689735.1 Hespellia sp.
CCAAGGCCGGGAACTGTTAAATCTGAGGCTCTATCCATATGCTCCAGGCATTGGAACAAAAAGAAATAAAGAAAAAGAGTGATTTCTCGAAATTAACACTTGACAAGAGGTCACTTCATAACAGAAAAACAGATGCAAGAATGAAACAAGTGCAAGAATAGGAGATAGAACATGAAGACAAGAGCAGCAGTTTTAAAAGGAAAGAAAGATGTCGTAGTAAGAGAATATGAGTTGCCGGAGATTAAAGAGGAAGAACTTCTGGTGAAAGTGATTTCCAACAGCGTCTGCCTGTCAACCTACAAGGCAGCAATACTGGGTGAAGAGCATAAACGTGTTCCAGAGGATATCAAGGATCATCCGGTAATTGCAGGACATGAGTTCGCGGGAATCATCGTTCAGGTAGGGGACAAGCTGAAAGGGCAATTCAAGGAAGGCGAGAAGTTCGTACTTCAGCCTGCAATGAACCTGGATAATGGGTATTCAGCCGGGTACAGCTATGAATATTTTGGCGGCGATGCAACCTATTGCATTATACCGAAGATTGCCATTGATAAAGGATGTGTACTTCCCTATCACAGTGATTATTTTGCAAATGCATCCCTTGCAGAGCCTATGTCCTGTATCATCGGTGCATTCCATGCAACGTATCATACGGAAAACTTCATCTATGAACATCAGATGGGACTGAAGGACGGAGGAAGCGTAGCACTTCTGGGCTGTGCCGGACCTATGGGGATTGGAGCGATTGATTACGCAGTAAATGGACCGTATCACTCTAAAAAAGTCGTGGTGGTAGATATTGATGAAGAGAGACTAAGCCGTGCAGAACGTCTGGTAACACCGGAAAAAGCAGCAGAAAAAGGGGTGGAGCTTTCCTACATCAATACCCGCGGCATGGAAAATGCAGCAGAGGCATTAAAGGAATTGAATGGCGGAGCAGGCTATGACGAGGTATTTGTCTTTGCGGCAGTTCCTGCACTGATCGAGCAGGGTGACGACCTTCTTGGAACAGATGGCTGTCTGAACTTCTTTGCAGGGCCAACTGACAAAAAATTAAAGGCTCCATTCAACTTTTACAATGTACATTATGAGAGAACCCATATTGTAGGAACCTCCGGCGGTTCCGCAGGAGATATGCTGGAATGCCTGAAGTTATCTCAGGAAGGTGCCCTGAATCCATCCTATATGATCACGCATGTAGGAGGATTGAACGCAGCACCAGAGACAATCGTCAATCTGCCAAGTATTCCGGGCGGAAAGAAGATTATTTATCCACACATTGATATGGAACTGACTGCCATCGAGGACTTTGGAAAACTGGGGGAAAAAGATCCACTATTCAAAGGACTGGCAGAAATCTGCGAGGCAAATCAGAATATCTGGTGTGAAGAGGCTGAAAAATATCTTTTGAACTATTACGGTAATTAATCTGAATTTGATTTAAAAAAATTAAGAGCACTGATGCACTCCCATAAAGGAAGGACAATTCAATGCTCTTAATTCTTTTTTACCAGTTGGTATATAAGTCAATGGTTCCACTTGCACAACCGGAATCATATACCTTTCCCATTCCAAGAGAGGTCTCAACCACGGTACCTTTTTCAAAATCGCTGCTGGCTACGCAGATGTAATTATCGGCATCGCGGATTGTGCCGTCTTCTGCAACATGGCGCCCCGGAATATTAAGTCCGTTACCCGGAAGAACTTTCTGGGAATAGTAAGTCTCCCTGTGACCATTATAATAGACAACCCCTTTGCTTGGCGTCAATCCGCCACCAGATACTGAGTAGGATGGTGCAGATGACGAATCAGATGCATCGGAGGCAGCGCTCTGTGAAGAATTACCAGAGTCAGGAACACTTGTCTCAACTGCTGCCTGTTGAGCTGCCGCCTGCTGAGAAGCAGCATCAGCCGCTGCCTTAGCCTGAGCATCAGCCGCTTCTTTGGCCGCTTTTTCTTCTGCCGCTTTTTGCTGAGCTTCCTTGATCTGTGCAATCTGTGTAGTCAGTTCGTTGATGTTTGTAGAAGTTTCCGCTGCTTTTGCGTTCAAGGCATCCTGTTTTGTCTGAAGTTCTGCCTCCATCTCCTCTAAAGAACTTTTTTGCTCACCAAGCTTTGCCTGCTGCTCCGCGATGGTAGTCAACGTGTTCTGAAGCTCGATCAACTGTTCTCTGTCATAAGTCGTGATATTCTGGATAAAGTCGGCTTTATTTACAAAGTCAGCGATATTCTTAGAGGAAAATAATATTTCAAGCATAGTAGAATTACCGTTTTCATACATAAACTGAATTCGTCTCTTCATTGCATCATACTGTACGGATTCATTATTCTTTATGATAGAAAGTTGTTCCTCCGTACTGACAATCGCATTGTTTGTGTCATCGATCTGAATCTCAATATCAGCAATCTCGGTTCCCATGTCTAATATTTCGCTATTGATTCCCTGAAGCTGCTGCTGCAGTGCAGAAGACTGGTTTTCCAGACTGTCCGTATCTGTTGCCCACACGGGGGAAGCAGTGAATAGAACAGCAAGGGAACACACAATCCCCATGTTCATTTGGAATCTGCGTTTTGATTTTAATCTCATTTTTTATACTCCTTTGTTTATGACTATCTTACTATTGTACTATAATTATTTTGAAATTACAAATATTTCGCTTTTTTCATTAAATTAAAGAAGAAAGAAGTTGTGAATATCTGTTGGACGTAGTAAAATTTTCTGTGTGTGGTTTAGAAAAAAATATGCAAAAAAGCATGAGATTACAAAGAAATAATCTGGGAGGAGCAGATATGATTACATCGCAGGGAATGCCGTTTTTGGGATTGAAAAAATTCCCTTATACGGGCAGCTATCAGGGAATGCATTATTATATGAGGTCTTTTGACAAAGGAGAGACCATTTCAGCTTTTATTTATCCGGGACCGTGGTGTTTTGAGAAGACACCAGAAGAGAAGATGGAAAAGAAGGATTTTCCATTTTCGCTGGAAGGTCTGGAAGAGCTGGTAGCATGGCTGAATCAGAAGTATACACAAGAAGAGCAAAGATGGAGAGCACCGGTTCGCTTGAAGTAGTGCTTCTCTCTAAGGAATATGAACTGTCAAAAATGTGAACATCACTTGAGAAAAGGTCAAACCACTCAGGTGATGTTCACATTTTTTTCTTGAAATTATCACATTTGTCTCACGGGAAGTTCGCAAACGGCTGGTAGAATGTTCCAAAATACATTGAACAAAAGTGATAGGAGGTCTTCATGGAAGAATTAATGACAAGTGAATTACCAAAGGGGGAAGAAAAAGCAAAAAGGAAATTTTCTATGCAAAATTTCAGGAAAAAATTCAAAAAAATAAGAAAGAAAAAATCATTCTGGATTGCCACAATAGTGACCATCATTATACTGGCAGGACTGGTGGGATTCTTTGTGGTCCGGGCAAAAGCAAAGCAGGCATCTGCAGTGACCGTGACGGTTCAGAGTGCCATCGCTGAAACGGGAAGTATCAGTTCCACTGTGATTGGAACCGGAACGCTGGCAAATGCCGAATCCGTGGATGTGGTGGTGCCAACAGGAATCACGGTGGATGAAGTTCAGGTAGAGAGCGGCGATACTGTTACGACAGGGCAGACCCTGGCTACTTTAAGTACTGCATCCATTGCAAGTGCACTGGTAGATGCACAGGCAAGTCTCGACTCAATTGATGAGAGGCTGGGGGATACCAGTGGGTTATCGAATCTTGAGATTGAAGAACTGAATGCACAGAGAGCAGATGTGGCAGAATCCATCTCTGCACTGACCACGCTTCATGACAATCCGGTGATTACAGCAACAGCAGACGGTGTGATTGGAACCCTTAACATTTCAGACGAAACGGAGATAACCAAGAACTCTGCAAGTTCCAGCGGAACAGGAAATGGTTCAACAACATCGTCCGGAAACACCACAAATACATCGGCAACAGCAGACAGTACGAATACTGCCAAGACTCAGACGGCAGACGCTTCTTCCAGCAGCAAGGTGACTTTGCTGCAGATGACATCGATGACAGAGGAGGACGAAACGAGCATAGTTTCAGAAAGTGCAGTTCCGGCAGAAATCACATTTGACAGCGCACTTCCAGTTACGGCACCAATAAAAGGAAATACACCGCAGACAGAAATTGCAGAAACGGATCAGTACACAGGCGTTATAACCTGGAATTGTACCGGGAATACCTTCAAGGCAGATACCGTGTATACAGCAACCATTGTACTGACTGCAAAAGAAGGATATCAATTCGTGGACACCAACCAGCCAGTAGTTGACTGTTCTTCTTATGACTGCCGAATCATTGCATCGGATCAGTCTGACGGAAATGGGAATACCCTTCAGGTGAAAGCCACCTATGAAAAAACAGAAAGCGATGGAATCAGCACAGCAGGGAATAATGCATCAGAAAATACATCGGAAAATGCCAAGGAAAGCACAAATGACAGCACGGCAAACAGTGCTTCTTCTGACGAGGCACAGCAAAGTGCACAGAGCGAGAGTGGTTCCACTACATCAGCGTCCGGTGCAGGGACAGAAAGCTCCGGCTCGGCTGGCACTGGTTCATCAAGCAGTCAAACCTCGGAAAGCACCGGCACCAGTGCATCTTCCGCCAGTGTGGAAGTGTATAGCGATTATGAGGCAGCGGCTCTGACCATAGAAAAACAGGACAACGTAGTAATCGACGTAAATGTGGATGAGCTGGATATCCTATCCGTTAAAAATGGCCAGACAGCAACTATTACATTGGATGCTCTGGAAAATCAAGAGTTTGAAGGAACCATTACCTCAGTTGCAACGACAGCAACCAGCAGTTCCTCTTCCAGCAGTGCAAAATATCTGGTAGAAATCACAGTGCCGAAGGATGAAAATATGTTGATTGGTATGAGTGCATCTGCAACAATTAATATAGAAGAAGCAGACAATGCGGTTTTGATTCCGATTACTGCATTGCAGGAAAAGGGAGACTCTACATTTGTTTACACAAGCAAAGATGAAGAAGGAAATCTATCCGGTGAGGTGGAAGTCGAGACAGGACTGTCCAACGGAAGTCAGGTCGCAATCACAAGCGGCTTAAGTGAAGGAGATACTGTATACTATCTAAAGAGCGAGAGTTCAAGCGACAGTTCTTCTGAAATGGGCGGCATGGGCAGCCAGGGCGGTGAAATGCCAGAGGGCATGGGCGGCCAGGGCGGCGACAGACCAAGCGGCGATATGGGTGGTCAAAGTGGTGGTATGCCAAGTGGCGGCATGGACAGTTCAAAGTAGAAGGGAGCACAGGATGATTATATTTAATGATGTTTCCAAAATTTATACCATAGGTGATGCAGAAGTAAAGGCTCTGGATCATGCAAACATGCATATCAGGGAAGGAGAGTTCGTCAGCATTATCGGTCCCTCCGGAAGTGGAAAATCCACACTTATGAATATTATCGGGTGTCTGGACATGGCGGACAGCGGTCAGTATTTCCTGGATGGGCAGCCCATAGAAGAATATACGGAGACAGAGCTGGCCAAAATCCGGAACCGAAAGATTGGTTTTATTTTTCAGAACTTCAATCTGATTGGAAATATGACGGCACAGGAAAATGTGGAGCTTCCACTTATTTACCAGCATGTTCCGAAAAATATCCGTCGGGATCTGGTGGATGAGGCACTGGAAAAGGTACAGCTCACCGGCCGAAAGGGACACCGACCCACAGAACTCTCCGGAGGTCAGCAGCAAAGAGTGGCAATCGCAAGAGCAATCGCCTCCAAGCCATCCCTTTTTCTGGCGGATGAGCCTACTGGAAATCTGGACTCAAGGACAGGCGAAGAAATCATGGCACTCTTTCATGAACTTCACGAAAAAGGAAATACCATCGTTCTGATTACCCATGATGAACATGTGGCGAAGCAGGCAGCACGAAGCATTCATATTCTGGACGGTCATGTTGAGGAGGTGGCGGTATGATACTACAATCCCTGAAAATGGCATGGAAGTCCATTAAGTCCAACAAAATGCGTTCGTTCCTTACGATGCTCGGAATCATTATCGGGGTCATCTCACTTGTAGTTCTGGTATCACTGGCAAACGGAGCGACTTCATCTGTCACCGATTCCATCAGCAGTCTGGGCAGCAATCTGCTGACCGTCAGCATTTCGGATGATAAAGGCAATCCCATCAAACTCAGTGAGCTTTCTGAAATCACAGCGCAAGAGACCATCGATGAAGTGGCGCCTGTCGCCCAATCCAGTGCGACAGCCTCCAGTACCTATTCCGAGGAGGATGCCGCCGTAATCGGAACTACAGGCTCTTATTACGCTATCCAGGGACTCGAACTTGGAAACGGACGTTTCATAATGAATACGGACGTGGATAACCACACAAATGTTGCAGTAATCAACCATGACGCTGCAGTAGAAATCATGGGACGCTCTAATGTGGTTGGAGAATCCATAAAGCTAAACGGTACAGATTTTCTGATTGTAGGAGTACTCGCAGAAGAGGAGAGTGGCACCGATAGCTCCAGCCAGAATTATGAAGTCTACATCCCTTACACGGCATTGATTCGTCTGACGGACAGTGTCTCTACAGACATTACATCTTTCTGTGCTTCTGCAGTCAGTGAAGATTCGCTGGATGAAGCAGAGAATGCACTAACCAATTATCTGCTCAGCAGATTTAGCAGCGATGAGGATGCATTTACAGTAGTCAATCAGTCCTCTATCCTGGAAGCAATGGAAAGTGTCACCAATACAATGGCTCTGATGCTTGGCGGAATTGCGGCAATTTCCCTGCTAGTGGGTGGAATTGGTATCATGAATATTATGCTGGTATCCGTTACAGAGAGGACCCGTGAGATTGGAATCCGGAAAGCAATTGGCGCAGGGCGTTGGACGATTATGCTCCAGTTCCTGATCGAGGCGCTTATGGTAAGCCTTTTGGGCTGTGCCATCGGGATTGGTGGTTCCTGGCTGATTATTGAAATCATTGATATCATCGGTGGCGTGGACTACGGCATGTCAATGGGAGTTGTTACCTTATCCATTCTGTTTTCCCTTGTTATCGGTGTGCTCTTTGGTATTTATCCAGCGAACAAGGCAGCACGAAAAAAACCAATCGAGGCACTCCGCTATACTGGATAATATTACCCCATGGATGCTGCCAGGACAGGAGAAAACAAAAACGAAAGTACACCTTTAAAAAAAATCTGTTTTGTTGTATAGTATTCATTGGAAGTCTTTCACCTGATTTATGTTCGTGGGAAAGTTACAATGTGAAGGAGCAGCAAAACGGATTCTGAATGTCCGCTTTACCAATCGACTTTGCTTTGCAGTCAGGGAATTTAAAAGACCAGTGGAGAACAATATGAACAAAAAGATTGTATTGATAGATGGACATAGTATTTTAAACAGAGCGTTCTATGGAGTACCTGATCTGACAAATGCAGACGGGCTTCATACGAACGCTATTTATGGTTTTCTGAATATTATGTTCAAGATTATAGATGAGGAACGGCCGGAATATCTTACGGTAACCTTTGATGTACATGCGCCGACCTTCCGTCATGAGATGTTCGCAGAGTACAAAGGAACCAGGAAGCCTATGGCCGAGGAGCTTCGTCAGCAGGTACCAGTCATCAAAGAGGTACTTCAGGCGATGAACATTTCCATTATTGAGAAGGCAGGACTGGAAGCAGATGATTTGCTCGGAACCATTTCAAAGCGTTGTGAAAAGGACGGGCTGGAAGTTGCAATTATCTCAGGAGACCGGGATACACTTCAGCTTGCCACCGAACATGTCAAGATTCGTATTCCAAAGACAAAGCAGGGAAAGACGGAAGTGGAAGATTATTATGCCACAGATGTCAAGGAACGCTATCAGGTAACACCGACAGAGTTTATTGATGTCAAGGCATTGATGGGCGACACGGCAGATAATATTCCCGGCGTACCGAGTATCGGTGAGAAGACGGCAACAAAGATCATCGTGGACTACGGCTCCATTGAAAATGCATATGAACATGTGGATAAGTTGAAACCGCCAAGAGCCAGTAAGAATCTGAAGGAATTCTGGGAACAGGCGAAGCTGAGCAAGACTCTTGCGACCATTGATGTGGATGCTGATATCGCATTTTCTCTTGAGGATGCGGTGTATGGCAATCCATATACCAAGGAAGCCTATGATTATTTCCAGCGTCTTCAATTCAAAAACCTCCTGGGAAGATTTGACGTGGAAGCGAATGTCAACGATATTGAAAGTGCCTTTAAGGAAATTACGACGCAGACAGAAGCTGAAGAAATCTTTAAGAAAGCAATGAAAGCAGAAATCGTTGGAGTTGCACTCTCAGAAGAAAATGAATATGTTCTCCCGCTTTTTGCACATGAATCCGGTTATGGAAAGATGGCAGTTGCATTCGGAGAGCAGGATATCTATGTATTCTCAGCAACCGAAGAGCTGTCTATGGATTATCTGTTTGAGATGGCGGAGAAGCTTGCCGCTTCGGCCGACACCTTTTCCATGACACATATGAAAGAAGCGCGAAGACAGTTTGAGATAAAAAAAGAAGAGAATGCTTTTGATATCACTATCGCGGCATATCTTCTGAATCCGTTGAAGAATAATTATGAGTTCGAGGATGTGGCAAGGGAACATTTGAATCTGATGATTGACGATCAAGTGGAAGGAAATACCAAAATATGTTACGAGGCGTATACCTGTTTCGTAGCAGTACAAGTACTCCGTGACAAGCTTGTCGAGACGGAAATGTATCATCTTTTCACAGAGATTGAGATGCCGCTGGTGTTTACGCTTTACAGGATGGAACATTCCGGAGTAAAGGTGGAGGCAGAGGAGCTTCGCGTTTACGGACAGCAGCTTGGAGAACAGATTATTGTTCTGGAAAAAGAAATTTTTGAACTGGCGGGAGAGAGTTTTAATATCAATTCTCCGAAACAACTGGGCGTTGTTTTATTTGAAAATATGGGACTTCCGAACGGAAAGAAGACGAAGACCGGTTACTCGACTGCTGCCGATGTTCTGGAAAAACTGGCACCAAAATACCCTATCGTATCAAAAATTCTGGAATACCGTCAGCTGTCGAAGCTCAAGTCCACTTACGCAGACGGACTGGCAAACTTCATTGGTCTGGATGGCCGCATCCACGGGAGATTCAATCAGACTATCACGGCAACTGGTCGAATCAGCAGTACAGAACCGAATCTTCAGAACATTCCAATCCGTATGGAGCTTGGAAGACTGATTCGAAAAGTTTTTGTGCCCGAAGAGGGCTATGTATTTGTCGATGCAGATTATTCGCAGATTGAACTTCGTATCCTTGCCCACTGTTCGGGAGATGAGAATCTGATTCAGGCTTATAAGGAAGCAAAGGATATCCACCGGACGACAGCATCACAGGTGTTCCACATTCCATTTGACGAAGTGACAGACCTTCAGCGAAGAAATGCCAAAGCTGTGAACTTCGGAATCGTATATGGAATCAGTTCCTTTGGACTCAGTCAGGATTTGAGCATCACAAGAAAGGAAGCAGAAACCTATATCCAGAGCTATTTTGCGGCATACCCTGGAATTAAGACGTTTCTGGATGACGCGGTGGCACATGCCAAGGAAAAGGGGTATGTGACAACTATATTTGGACGGCGCAGACCTATTCCTGAATTATCTTCCAGTAACTTTATGCAGCGCTCCTTCGGAGAGCGGGTAGCAATGAATGCTCCTATTCAGGGAACAGCAGCCGATATCATGAAGATTGCTATGATCGGGGTTGACAGACAGCTGCGTGCAAGGCAGCTGAAGTCCCGTCTTTTGATTCAGGTTCATGATGAGCTTCTGATTGAAGCCCACGAAAGTGAAGTGAAGGAAGTGGAAGAAATTTTACAGACACAGATGGAAGGCGCAGCAGACCTGCTGGTATCACTGCCAATCGATATGCACACGGGAAAGAACTGGTACGAGGCAAAATAAAATGAAAATAATTGGAATTACAGGTGGAGTCGGATCTGGCAAAAGCGCTATTCTGGACTATCTGGAAGAAAGGTACAAGGCTTACATCTGTAAAGCAGATGAAGTGGCGATGAAACTGCAGGAAAAAGATAGGCCCTGTTTTCAAGAAATCGTTTCCCATTTTGGAACAGGAATTCTAAGTGGGGACGGAGAGATTGACCGGGGAAAATTGGCTGGAATCGTGTTTTCAGAGGAAGCACAACTAAAACAGCTGAATCAGATTGTACATCCGGCAGTCAAAAGAGAAATACTCCTGCGAATAGAAGAAGAAAAGAAAAAGAAGACACAGTATTTTGTGTTGGAGGCAGCACTGCTCCTGGAAGAAAATTATCAGGCAGTCTGCGATGAAATGTGGTATATTTATACCAGAACGGACGTGAGAAGAACGCGTCTGAAAGCCGCCAGAGGATACAGCGACCAGAAGATAGACGATATTATAGCATCTCAGATGTCAGAGGAGGCATTTCGCAATGGCTGCGGCTGTGTGATTGACAACAGTGGAGCATTTGAGAAAACATCGATACAAATAGATAGAATAATGGAGAACTAGAAAATGAGAATGTGCAGCATTGCAAGTGGAAGCAGCGGAAATTGTATCTATGTAGGGAGTGATCACACGCATCTGCTTGTAGATACAGGAATCAGTAAAAAAAGAATCGACGCAGGTCTGAAAGAATTGGAGATAAAAGGAGAAGAACTTAGTGGAATCCTTGTGACACATGAACATGCAGATCATATTCAGGGGCTGGGCGTCTTTAGCAGGAAATATGAGGTGCCCATTTATGCTACGCCGGGAACGATTCGGGGAATCGAATGTTATTCAGGGCTTGGAAAGATGCCGGAGGGACTTCTGCATCCGGTTCACGTGGATCAGCAGTTTTGTCTGGGTGACCTGGAGATTGAGCCCTTTGCTATATCCCATGATGCCAACGAACCATCTGGATTTCGCGTAAATTGTGACCACAAATCAATTGCGGTGGCCACAGACCTTGGAAAATACGATGACTACACAGTAGCCAAATTACAGAATCTGGACGCAATTCTTTTGGAATCCAATCATGATGTACATATGCTGGAAGTCGGTGTGTATCCTTATTACCTGAAACGACGTGTGCTGGGAGATAAAGGGCATTTATCAAACGAATTGTCAGGAAGACTTCTTTGTGATATACTACATGATAATCTAAAGCATATTGTACTGGGGCACTTAAGTAAGGAGAATAATTATGCCAAGCTGGCGTATGAAACAGTAAAGCTGGAGGTCACACTTGGGGAGAACCAGTATAAGGGTGAAGATTTGGATATCAAGGTTGCAAGCCGTGACACGGTTTCAAATATAATAGAGATTTAATGGAGGAAGAACAAATGAGAAGATGTATAGTGACAGTATTGGGACAGGATACCGTAGGAATTATTGCAAAGGTGTGTAGCTACCTTGCGGACAACAAGATTAATATTCTTGATATTTCCCAGACCATCGTGCAAGGCTATTTTAACATGATGATGATTGTAGATGTGTCTGCGCTGGAAAAGGATTTCGGTGAAGTGGTAGAGGAACTGGACAATCTTGGAATGGGAATTGGTGTAAAAATCCGCTGCCAGAGAGAAGAAATCTTTGAAAAGATGCACAGACTGTAGGAAGATGCGAGGGTTAAAATTATGATTAATATGTATGAAGTATCAGAAACAAATAACATGATTGAGCATGAGAATTTGGATGTGCGTACAATCACACTGGGAATCAGCCTTTTGGACTGCATTGATTCTGATTTAGCGACATTGAACAAAAAGATCTATGATAAGATTACGACAGTTGCGAAGGATCTTGTATCCACAGGTGCAGAGATTGAAAAGGAGTTTGGAATTCCAATCGTCAACAAACGTATTTCCATTACTCCGGTTTCACTCGTTGGAGCAGCAGCCTGCAAAAGTCCGGAAGATTTTGTTACCATTGCAAAGACACTGGATAAAGCCGCCCATACCGTAGGTGTGAATTTTATCGGCGGATATTCTGCACTGGTTTCAAAGGGAATGACCACAAGTGATGAGAATCTGATCCGTTCTATCCCGGAAGCACTTGCGTGTACAGAACGTATCTGCAGTTCGGTCAATGTGGGTTCCACAAAATGTGGAATCAATATGGATGCAGTCCGTCTCTGTGGTGAGATGGTAAAGGCAACAGCGGAAGCAACGGCAGACAATGATTCTCTTGGCTGTGCAAAACTGGTAATCTTCTGTAATGCACCGGATGACAATCCGTTTATGGCAGGTGCTTTCCTTGGAGTTACGGAAGCAGATGCCATTATCAATGTCGGGGTCAGTGGACCGGGTGTTGTAAAGAAGGCTCTGAAGGCGGTCCGCGGTCAGGGATTTGAAGAACTCTGTGAGATGATTAAAAAGACGGCATTCAAGGTGACACGTGTGGGTCAGCTGGTTGCAGGTGAGGCTTCTAAACGGCTCGGTATTCCATTTGGTATTATTGACTTATCTCTTGCACCGACACCGGCAGTTGGTGACAGCGTGGCAGAGATTCTGGAAGAAATCGGTCTGGAGAGAGTTGGCGCTCCGGGGACAACAGCTGCCCTGGCACTTCTTAATGATCAGGTGAAAAAGGGCGGAGTCATGGCATCCTCCTATGTTGGTGGACTTAGTGGTGCGTTTATACCGGTCAGTGAAGATCAGGGAATGATCGATGCAGTCAATCTTGGAGCACTGAGCCTGGAAAAATTAGAAGCCATGACTTGTGTCTGCTCCGTTGGTCTTGACATGATTGCAATTCCCGGTAAGACATCTGCAAGTACCATCTCAGGAATTATCGCAGACGAGATGGCAATTGGTATGGTGAATCAGAAAACGACTGCTGTCCGTTTGATTCCGGTCATTGGAAAAGATGTGGGAGATACCGCAGAATTCGGTGGACTCCTGGGATATGCACCGATTATGCCTGTGAACCAGTTTGGGTGTGAAGATTTTGTGAACCGGAAGGGACGAATTCCGGCACCAATTCACAGCTTTAAGAACTAAAAACGGGAGGAATCTATGAAAAAGATTGCAATTGTAACAGACAGCAACAGCGGGATTACACAGACTGTGGCAAAAGAAATGGGTATCTATGTTATTCCAATGCCATTTTATATCGATGAAGAATTGTATTTTGAGGATATTACCTTAAGCCAGGAAGAGTTTTACAAGCGCCTTGGAGAAGATTCTGATATCTCTACCTCTCAGCCGTCACCTGGGGATGTGATGGATCTTTGGAAAAAGATTCTGGAAGATCATGATGAGATTGTCCATATCCCGATGTCCAGCGGGCTGAGCAGTACCTGTGGTACTGCGACAGCTCTTGCGATGGAATTCGATGGTAAGGTGGAGGTTGTGGACAACCAGAGAATTTCGGTAACTCAGTATCAGTCTGTTTTAGATGCCATTCATCTTCGAGATGCGGGGAGAAGTGCCAGAAAGATCAAGGAAGTTCTGGAAAAGGAAAAATTAGAAGCAAGTATTTACATTACTGTGGATACTCTGAAATATCTAAAAAAAGGTGGAAGAATCACACCGGCTGCTGCAGCTCTTGGAACAGCATTGAATTTAAAGCCAGTGCTTCAGATTCAGGGAGAAAAGCTGGATTCTTATTCAAAGGTTCGTGGCTGGAAAGCTGGCAAGAAGACCATGCTCAAAGCAATTGAGAAGGATCTGAAGGATCGTTTTCAGGGGAAAGAGATTGCACTCGGTATGGCCTACACCTGCAGTCAGGAGGAATCTGAGATCTGGAAAGAGGAGATTGCGGCACGTTTTCCAAATTATGAGATTGTGACGGGACCACTGTCCCTGAGTGTTGCATGCCATATCGGACCGGGAGCCATGGCGGTGACCATTATGAAGAAAGTTCAGGTCTAAACAATAAAGTAAGGTCAATAATTTAAAAAACCAGTATATTTACGTTTTGTAACAAAACATAGATATACTGGCCTTTTTTTGAGACAAATGAAAAAATCATTGTAATCCATTCCTTTATACGCGTACAATCTGTTTTGTATATTCATTAACATAAGATGTCTTAAATCTTTCTGTCACAGCTGATTCGTATAAGTTGGATGCAATAATATCCTGGTCAAGCATTTTCTGGGCCACGGCAGGCAGATAGGCAGTCGCACTGAGCTTGGTTAGAATCGGAAGTGTTCCCTGCTTTTTGACAATGGTCAAACAGGACTCTCTATCTTTCCGAAAGCCAAGAAGACGTGCATAGTAGTGGTACCCATCCTTCTGGAAAGCCTCAAGAGAAGACTTTCGCATTCCCAGTAAAATGTGAAGCAACGCACGGTTGATTCTGGTATAAGTAATCTCCTTGGTTTTTAGTAATTCGCAGAACTGGTCAAAACTCAGAAAATCGGTTTCCATATTTTTGATTCTGTTGGCAAGTTCTTTGGAAACATCCTGATATTTTATTAACGAACCTGGTGATTTTTTCAGAATTCGATATTTTAATAACAAAGAAAAATCATTCTGCAAAATGGGATAGCAGACATTGTAATTTTCTTTTAATATGGTAAGGCAGTGAGATGGTAGCTGCCCTTTCAAGGCATCCAGTCGATCAATCTGGCGGCGGATGGCAGAGGCGGAACTGTAGGATGTATTAAGCTCTACTTCGTGGTAATCGGATTCTTTGCGCAAAATAGTATATGGAACCATTTGGCTGTGGAGTGTCCGAAGTGCTTTCAGATATTCGATACCAAGGATATTGTTTGGACTGTCTAACAGGAAAGAGGAATCTTCCGGTTCAAGATACTCACTCAAAGCATTCACACGGGCGGAAGGGAAAGAAATTCCGGATTTGAGATTTGCCTGCAGTGCCCTTTTATAAGCTTCTGGTTCCTCGGAAAGAATGTCTGCAATCTTTGATAAATCCTGGAGATTACCACTTTCACTGCCAAAGCAGATGCTGTCAACAATCCCGAGTTTATCAAGAAGGGATACCGCACCAAGCGCAAAAAGTTCTGCACTGCCTGTTGCATAACAAACAGGCAGCTCAAATACCAGCGATGCTCCGGCACGGAGTGCCATCTCTGTGCGAAGATGCTTCGAAAGCAGGGCAGGGGTCCCGCGCTGGGCAAAATCCCCGCTCATAACAACGACCACAGTATCAGCTCCCGTGAGCTCTTTTGCTTTCTCAATCTGATAAAGATGCCCATTGTGAAATGGATTATATTCTGCAATAATACCAACTGTTTTCATAAAAATCCTCCAATTAATTTTCGTATACAAATGCCGTATTTCTTTTATTATACACTATAGACTGAAATGATGGAAATGAATATTGTGAAATACCACTATATTGTTATAAAAATAACGATGATTGTATTTTAAAATGCACAAAAAATCGCTTGTATACAAAAAACTTATGCGATATAATTGATTTATGTCAATGAAAGAAAAAATGGAGGATTTACTATGGGATTTATTGATGAAATTAAAGTAAGAGCAAAAGCTGACAAAAAGACAATTGTACTTCCGGAGACAGAAGACAAAAGAACTTATCAAGCGGCAGAGACTGTCTTAAAAGAAGGAACGGCCAATCTGATTCTTGTAGGAAGCAAGGAAGCGATTGAGAAGAACGGTGCAGGATACGACATCGCCGGAGCAACGATCGTGGACCCGGCTACCAGCGATAAGACGGCAGGTTATATTGCAAAATTAGTAGAACTCAGACAGGCAAAGGGCATGACTGAGGAAAAAGCAAAGGAATTATTATTAACAAATTACTTATACTATGGTGTGATGATGGTCAAGATGAAAGATGCAGACGGAATGGTTTCCGGTGCATGCCACTCTACAGCAGACACACTTCGTCCTTGTCTTCAGATTCTTAAGACAAAGCCAGGCACAAAATTAGTATCTGCATTCTTTATTATGGTAGTGCCTGATTGTGATATGGGCGCAGATGGAACATTCCTCTTCGGAGATTCCGGACTGGAGCAGAATCCAGATTCGGAAAAATTAGCGAACATCGCAGTTTCTTCTGCTGATTCCTTCCAGCTTCTGACAGGAAAAGAACCAGTCGTTGCAATGCTTTCTCATTCTACAAAGGGAAGTGCTAAGCATGCAGATGTCGACAAAGTCGTAGAAGCAACCAAGATTGCAAAAGAATTAGCTCCAGAAGTAAAGCTTGATGGAGAATTACAGCTTGACGCGGCAATCGTTCCAGAGATTGGTGAGTCCAAAGCTCCGGACAGCAAGGTTGCAGGACATGCTAACGTACTTATTTTCCCAGACCTTGACGCTGGTAACATCGGATATAAACTGGTTCAGAGACTTGGAAAGGCAGAAGCTTACGGTCCTCTTACACAGGGAATCGCAGCACCGGTCAATGATTTATCCCGTGGATGCTCTGCAGACGATATTGTCGGTGTTGTAGCAATCACAGCAGTTCAGTCACAGGCTCAATAAATCAAGTATTCAAAAGAGAGGAATAATAAAAATGAATGTTTTAATTATCAACTGTGGTAGTTCATCTTTGAAATTTCAGTTAATTGATTCTAAGACAGAATCTGTTCTTGCAAAAGGCCTTTGTGAGAGAATCGGTATTGATGGCCAGTTCACTTATGCTCCTGCAAATGGAATCAAAGAGACAAGTCAGAAACCAATGCCAACTCATGACGAAGCAATCCAGTACGTCCTGGCATCATTGACAGATAAGAAGAACGGTGTGATCGAGAGTCTTGAGGAAATTGACGCAGTCGGACATCGTGTTGTACATGGTGGAGAGTACTTCTCGAAAGCAACTTTAATCACTGATGAAGTTATGGAAGCAATCGACAAGTGTTCCGACCTTGCTCCACTTCACAATCCTGCAAACTTAATCGGTATCCGTGCGTGTCAGAAGGCTATGCCGAATGTCCCGATGTCTGCAGTATTTGACACCGCTTTCCATCAGACAATGCCACCAAAAGCGTACCTTTACGCAATCCCATACAAATACTACGAGAAATACAAAATCAGAAAATACGGATTCCACGGTACAAGCCACAGCTATGTATCCCAGAGATTGGCTGAGTACATGCAGAGACCGGCAGATAAGACCAAGACAATCGTATGCCATCTTGGTAATGGAGCCTCTGTAACTGCAATCGAGAATGGTCGTTCTGTTGCGACTTCTATGGGATTCACCCCACTTGCAGGTCTTGCAATGGGAACGAGATGCGGAAGCATCGACGTTGCAATCGTAGAATACCTTGCGAATAAAGAAAACCTGGATTTAGAAGGTGTTCTTGACATCCTGAACAAAGAGTCTGGCGTACTGGGTCTTTCTGATGGATTGTCAAGCGACTTCAGAGACTTATTTGAAGCATCAAAGGCAGGAAACAAAAAAGCAGAACAGGCAATCGAAGCTTTCTGTTACAATGTCGCAAGATATGTCGGACAGTACGTTGCAGTCATGAACGGTGTGGACAGTATCGTATTTACGGCAGGTATCGGAGAGAACGTGCCAGGTGTACGTTCCAGAGTATGTGCTTACCTTGAGTATCTTGGAATCAACCTCAACATCACGGAGAACAGAAGAAGAGGAGAAGAATGCCTCATTTCAACACCGGATTCCAAAGTGAAGGTATGGGTAATCCCAACAAACGAAGAACTTGCAATCGCACGTGAAACAGTAGCACTGCTGTAAGCACTGCCAATAAATTTCCTGACAGATAGCAGAATCCTTTCTGTTTTGAAAATATACTTTAATGTTATAAAAGAATGAAGCAGAGTTATAGAACAGAGAGTTTTTGCTTTCTGTTCTATTTTTGCCTTAGAAATATTCTTGGAAAATATAATATATAAAGAATTTTTGCGCATTATCATATTACTTGCAAAGTGTGTTTCTATACCAATAACAAAAATACAACAAATTTTCCCAGAATAATGCAATTATTTTATTGACAAACAGATTTTCCATGCTATAATAGTTTAGGTATGAATAGGAGTAATAATTATGTTAATTAACCTATCAGATGTTCTATCAGAACAGCACAGGACGATTGAAAAAGATGTTCCATTGGAGCTTGAAGTATTCAAGTCAAGACTGGGCGCATTTCCGATTTTAAGCAAAGAGAACGTTCACATTGTTGTGAAGCATGTGAAGGAACGGGAGATTACAATTTCCGGCAACACAAAGCTTGTGATTGCTATTCCGTGTGACAGATGCTTGGAGGAAGTGAAGAAGGAGTTTGATCTGGATTTCGTTAAGACGGTGGATTTGAATCAGTCAGATGCCGATTTGGTAGAAGGATTAGACGAATCTAATTATATTGACGGATACAATCTTGACGTAGACAAATTGCTCTATAATGAGATTTTGATAGGATGGCCGATGAAAATTCTTTGCAGGGAAGACTGCAAAGGTATTTGCAATGTATGTGGTCAAAACCTAAATAAGGGAACCTGCAGCTGTGAAGATACAGGTCTTGACCCGAGAATGTCAGTTATCCGCGATGTGTTTAAGAATTTTAAGGAGGTGTAACCTATGTCAATCTGTCCAAAGAATAAATCTTCAAAAGCAAGAAGAGACAAAAGAAGAGCAAACTGGAAGATGAGTGCTCCAAATCTTGTAAAATGCAGCAAGTGTGGAGAACTTATGATGCCTCACAGAGTATGTAAAGCTTGTGGCTCATACAACAAAAAAGAAATCGTTTCAGTTGACTAATTAAGACGAGATAGAGACTTTCACTTAGGTGGAGGTCTCTATTTTTATGTAATAGGAAAGTTCTCTGAACTTTCCTATTACATAAAAACCCTCCGGGGGATGCGCACTACGCACAAATGGAATATGGTCACTGGGGTGACCGCACTTCGGCGCGAGAGTTTCGCAGGCGAAACTCTTCGTTCGTTTAGAAAAAACGAATGATATAGAGTGATGATTGTTCTTGCATTTTAATAAGATGTTTAGTAAAATTATGGATGTAGTGTGGAAGTACCTCACTAAGGAGGAAATGAAATGTCAGATATAACAGTCGTAGCAGTCGATGCTATGGGCGGAGACAATGCACCTGGTGAACTTGTAAAAGGTGCAGTAGACGCAGTAAAAAAAAGTAAGAACATCAAGGTCCTTTTAGTAGGAAAAGAAGCATTGATCCAAAAGGAACTGCAGGAATATGAGTATCCGGCGCAGCAGATTGAGATTGTGAATGCAACGGAGAAGATTGAGACAGCAGAACCACCAGTGAACGCAATTCGTAAAAAAAAGGATTCTTCCATTGTAGTCGGCATGAAGCTCGTCAAGAACAAAACGGCAGATGCATTCGTATCCGCAGGAAGCTCCGGTGCTATTTTAGTAGGCGGTCAGGTCCTTGTGGGCAGAATCAAAGGCGTAGAGAGACCACCGTTGGCACCTCTTGTTCCAACCGAGAATGGTGTAACTCTTTTAATTGATTGTGGTGCGAATGTGGATGCACGTGCATCTCATCTGGTACAGTTTGCAAAGATGGGTTCTATTTACATGGAACATGTTATCGGGATCAAGAATCCGAGAGTTGGACTCGTTAATATCGGGGCTGAGGAAGAAAAGGGGAACGCACTTGTCAAAGAGACCATGCCTCTGCTGAAAGAATGCCGGGATATTAATTTTACCGGAAGCATTGAAGCGAGAGACATTCCCAGTGGCGGAGCAGATGTTGTTGTCTGTGAAGCATTTGTCGGCAATGTAATTCTCAAGACTTACGAAGGTGTTGGAGCGGTATTAGTTAAGAAGATCAAAGGAAGTTTGATGACTTCACTGAGATCCAAGATTGGTGCACTGCTCATTAAGCCAGCGCTGAAGGCAACACTAAAGACTTTTGATGCAACAGAATATGGTGGAGCACCGCTCCTGGGATTGAATGGACTTGTAGTCAAGACACATGGAAGCGCAACATCAAAAGAGGTCTGCAACTCTATCATCCAATGTGAGATGTTCAAAAAGCAGAAAATTAACGAAAAAATCAAAGAACAGATTCAGGCAGCGGCAGACACCGTTGAAGAATAGAAGAAAAGAGAGGAAAAAGAAATGGAATTTGATAAGATTCAGGAAATTATTGTAGATGTTCTTAATGTTGGAAAAGAAGAGGTTAAACCGGAGACAAGATTCGTAGACGATCTTGGCGCAGATTCATTAGATATTTTTCAGATCATCATGGGAATCGAAGAAGAATTTGATATTGAGATCAACGAAACAGAAGCAGCGAAGATTGTTACTGTTCAGGATGCTGTTGACCGTATCAAAGAAGCAACAGCATAAGGAACCTGATCGCTGCTCCGGATAAAGAAAACGGATGAAAAGTGATTTCTCATGGAAAGATCCAAAAGCCGGCTGCCTGGCAGCTGCAGATAAAGAAGATGTAATGACGCCCTGTATATTTTGTGAACAGCTCGTCATTTTCAATAAACGAAAAAGCCCCATGTATGGGCTTTTTCGTTATGCTATGAAATATCCGGCAGGAAGGACAACAGAAATGAATGCAAAATTATTAGAATTAGAGAGAAAAGCAGGTTACAAATTTCAAGATATCAAGCGTTTGGAAAGAGCAATGCGGCATAGCTCCTACACCAATGAAAAACATTTACCAAAATACGAGTGCAATGAGCGTCTTGAATTTCTGGGAGATGCGGTTTTGGAATTGGTATCCAGTGAATTTCTATTTGAAGAATACCCGAAAGAACCGGAAGGAAAGCTTACTAAAACGAGAGCAAGCATGGTCTGTGAGCCAGCGCTTGCATTTTGCGCACGTGAGATTGATCTGGGTTCCTATTTGTCTTTGGGACGTGGAGAGGACGCAACCGGAGGCCGGGAGCGCGAGTCTATCACCTCAGATGCACTGGAAGCACTGATCGGTGCAATCTATTTGGACGGTGGTTTTACTAATGCAAAAGAGTTCATCCGCAATCATATTTTGAATGATGTGGAGGACAAAAAACTCTTTTATGATAGCAAGACTATCTTACAGGAAATGGTGCAGGCACAGTTTGAGGAGAAGCTTTCCTATGAACTGTTAAAGGAAGAGGGGCCTGACCACAATAAATCGTTTCTCGTACAAGTGTCCATCGGTAAGACATGCTATGGTATCGGTGAGGGCAGAACCAAAAAGGCGGCAGAGCAGAAAGCAGCTTATGCCGCGATTATGGAGCTAAAAAAGAGAAAGTGAAAATAGGTGTTTCATGTATTTAAAGAGCATTGAGGTACAGGGGTTCAAATCCTTTGCCCACAAGATAAAATTCGATTTTCATAATGGAATTACCGGCATTGTTGGACCAAATGGAAGTGGAAAGAGCAATGTCGCAGATGCTGTCAGATGGGTACTTGGGGAACAGCGTGTCAAGCAGCTTCGAGGTGGCTCCATGCAGGATGTCATTTTCTCAGGCACAGAGAACCGGAAGCCACTGAGTTTTGCGTCGGTTGCAATTACGCTTGATAATACAGACCACAAGCTTCCCATTGATTTTAATGAAGTCACAGTTACGAGAAAGCTCTACCGTTCGGGCGAGAGCGAATATCTGATTAATGGATCTCTCTGCCGTCTGAAGGATATCAATGAACTTTTCTACGATACTGGTATCGGTAAAGAAGGCTATTCTATCATTGGGCAGGGCCAGATTGATAAAATCTTAAGTGGAAAGCCGGAAGAGCGGCGTGAACTGTTCGACGAAGCAGCAGGAATCGTCAAATTCAAGCGGCGCAAGAGTCTGTCTGTCAAGAAGCTTGAAAATGAACGGTCGAACCTGACCCGTGTCAATGATATCCTTTCGGAGCTGGAAAAGCAGATTGGGCCCTTGGAGCGTCAGTCTGCGGTGGCGAGAGAGTATTTGAAAAAAAAGGAAGAATTAAAAACCTACGATATTAATATGTTTTTATTGGAGACTGCACGAGTCAAAGAACAAATTGCAGATGCGGAGCAGAAACTGAATATTGCATCCCAACAATTAGAGGACACCAATGTTAGATATGACAATACCAAGACGCAGTATGAGGCAATCGAAGAAGAAGTAGATGAGGTTGAAAATGTCATCGAAAAATCAAAGAACCAGCTCAATGAGACAACTCTCTTAAAACAACAGTTAGAAGGCCGGATTAATGTTTTAAAAGAACAAATCAACACTGCACGGATGAATGATGAGCATATTGAAGACCGCCAGAGAGCAATCCTGGCGGATATCGAGTCCAGAGAGCAGCAGCGGGCACATTTCACAAAAGAACGGGATGGAATCCGGGAACAGATTTCTATGATGTCAGCAAAGGACAATGAGGCCAGCCAATCACTGGTTGAGGT
Source organism: Hespellia sp. (assembly GCA_028689735.1). Classification (GTDB taxonomy): domain Bacteria; phylum Bacillota; class Clostridia; order Lachnospirales; family Lachnospiraceae; genus Hespellia. The sequence goes on from JAQVCP010000040.1 coordinate 22,308, forward strand.
ACAGAGCAGCATTGCACAGCTGACTGCTGACATAGAAAAAAGCCAGAATGAAATCATGGAATTGCTTGGCAACCGTGCATCAACGAAGGCAAAGATCCAGCATTATGATACCACGCTGGGAGAGATTAAGAAACGAAGATCACAGCTTAGTTCAAAAATACTGGAATTGTCCAGTGTTTCCGAAGAACAAAGCCATGAGCTTTCCCTTCATGAGCAGGAATTAAGCCGGGTAACAACGGAGATCAACGGATATAAAACTCAGGTACAGGAGAACGAGCAGGTTATTGAACGTCTCCAAAAGCAGCTTAATGAATGTAATGAAAAACTGAGAATTGGACAGACAGCATACCACCGGGAATTTTCCAGACTGGAATCATTAAAGAACATTACCGAGCGCTATGATGGATATGGCAACAGTATCCGGCGTGTAATGAGCAATAAGGATCGTGTACCGGGACTTCTTGGTGTGGTTGCAGATATCATCAAGGTAGAGAAAGATTATGAAATTGCCATCGAAACAGCACTTGGAGGCAGTATTCAGAATATTGTAACCGACAATGAATCAACGGCAAAACAAATGATTCAGTACCTCAAACAGAACAAGTTTGGGCGCGCTACCTTTCTTCCACTGACAGCAATCAATGGAAGCGGCGGATTCAAGCAACAGGATGCGCTCTCTGAGCCGGGAGTCATTGGACTTGCAAACACATTGGTAACAGTAGAGAAAAAATACCGTGGACTTTCCAACCACTTACTTGGCAGAACCATTGTTGTAAATAAAATCGATGATGGAATCGCTCTTGCCAGAAAATATCATCAGTCCCTGAGAATTGTTACTACAGAAGGAGATCTGATTAACCCCGGCGGGGCAATGTCCGGAGGAGCGTTCAAGAATTCCAGCAATCTGCTGAGCAGAAGACGGGAGATTGAAGAGTTTGAGAAGACGGTGAAGCTCCTCAAGCAGGATATGGATGACATGGAAACCCAGGTCAATCAGGTGAAGGATCAGAGAGCTTCCTGCTATAATACCATCGACAAAGTCAATCACAATCTTCAGAAGGCATATGTGGTACAGAACACGGCCAGAATGAATATGGAACAGATTCAGCTCCGTCAGTTAGAGGCCAAGAAGTCTTTGGAAGGAATTCAGTCAGAGGAGCTGACCCTAAGTGGTAAGGTGGCAGAAATTAGTGATAACGAGGAATCCATTCAATTGGAATTAGAAACCTCGCAGCAGCTGGAAAGAGATCTGAATCAAAAGGTTGAGAATCTGCAGAAAGAACTGGAAGAAAAGCGGGGAGAGGAATCCGTACAGATCAAACAAGCCGAGGAAGTCCATCTTCATTATGCCGGACTGGAGCAGCAGAATGAATTTTTGCATGAGAATATCACCCGAATCGAGAAGGAATTGGAAAAGTTCCAGACAGAACTCTCACAGCTTAATTCCAACAAAGGAGAAGCCTCCGAGGAAATCCAGCAGAAAGAAAAAGAGATTCAGAATATTCGGGAGACCATTGAAAACTCCAAAGAATTATTTGCTGAAATCAATGATGAAATCAAGCTTCAGACAGCGAAAAGGGATGAATTAAATCAGCGGCATAAGGATTTTATTGCCAGGCGGGAAGAATTGTCAAAACAAATGTCAGAACTGGATAAAGAATGCTTCCGACTGACCAGCCGGAAGGAAGGCTACGAGGAAGCATCTGAGAAGCAGATTAATTATATGTGGGAAGAATATGAGCTTACCTACAATATGGCCTTGGAGATTCGAAATGAAAATCTGACAGATCTTGCGTTTATGAAGGGACAGATTCAGACTCTGAAAAATGAAATCAAAAAACTGGGTTCTGTCAATGTCAATGCCATTGAAGATTACAAAGTAATCTCAGAACGGTATGAATTTCTCAAAGTACAGCATGATGACTTGATTGAGGCGGAAGCTACACTGGTGCAGATTATTGAAGAGCTGGATGCAGCCATGCGTAAGCAGTTTGCAGAGCAGTTTGCAGAGATATCAAGAGAGTTCGACATCGTATTCAAGCAGCTCTTTGGCGGAGGAAAAGGTACGCTGGAGCTGATGGATGACGAGGATATTCTGGAGGCGGGAATCAGGATCATTGCACAACCGCCGGGCAAGAAGCTGCAGAATATGATGCAGCTTTCCGGTGGTGAAAAGGCGCTGACAGCAATTTCACTGTTGTTTGCAATCCAGAATCTGAAGCCATCGCCATTTTGTCTGCTGGATGAGATTGAAGCGGCGCTGGATGACAGCAATGTCACGCGATTTGCACAGTACCTGCATAAATTGACGAAGAATACACAGTTTATTGTTATTACCCACAGAAGAGGTACCATGACGGCCGCAGACCGACTCTATGGTATTACCATGCAGGAGAAAGGCGTCTCGGCACTGGTATCTGTTGACTTATTGGAAGAAGAGATTGAAAAGATGGATAAACCGTCTGAAGGATAGGAGAAAGACATGGCAGAAGAGAAAAAAGGATTTTTTAAACGGTTAGTGTCAGGCCTTACAAAGACCAGGGACAATATTGTATCTGGAATGGACAGTATTTTCCACGGCTTCAGCAACATTGATGATGACTTTTATGAAGAGCTGGAGGAAACACTGATTATGGGAGACATTGGGGTTCGCGCAACGATGGATATCCTTGAGAATCTGAAGCAGAAGGTGAAAGAGCAGCATATCAAAGAGCCGATGGACTGTAAGCAGATTCTGATTGACAGCATCAAAGACCAGATGGATGTGGGCGAGACCGCTTATGAATTCGAGGAGAAGACCTCCGTGGTCTTTGTCATCGGTGTCAATGGTGTGGGCAAGACGACTACCATTGGAAAGCTTGCCGGAAAACTGAGAAACCAGAATAAAAAAGTAATTCTGGCGGCGGCAGATACCTTTCGTGCAGCAGCTGGAGAGCAGTTGAAGGAGTGGGCAAACAGAGCAGAGGTAGACATGATTGGCGGACAGGAAGGCTCTGACCCGGCTGCAGTCATTTACGATGCTGTTGCAGCAGCGAAAGCCCGGAACGCAGATGTCCTTTTGTGCGATACAGCGGGAAGACTTCACAATAAGAAAAATCTGATGGAAGAGCTCAAGAAAATTAACCGTGTTATCGAACGTGAATATCCGGAAGCGTTTCGTGAGACTTTGGTGGTCTTAGACGGCACCACGGGGCAGAATGCCCTTGCACAGGCTAAGGAATTCAATGAAGTCGCTGATATTACCGGAATTATCCTCACCAAGATGGACGGGACAGCAAAGGGCGGAATCGCAGTGGCAATTCAGTCGGAACTTGGAATTCCAGTAAAATATATTGGTGTTGGGGAGACGATTGACGATCTGCAGAAATTTGACGCAGACAGTTTTGTGGATGCTTTGTTCTATACAGAGGAGAAACAGGAAGAAGGGGAAGAGTAGATGTTAACATTAGAAAAATTTGAAGAAGCAAGTGAAATCGTAAAAAAAGTGACCAATCCGACGAAATTGATCCAGAGCGACTATCTTAGTGCACAGACTGGTGGAAAGGTTTATCTCAAACCGGAGAACATGCAGCACACCGGAGCATACAAGCTTCGCGGTGCCTATTATAAAATCAGTACAATGACAGAGGAAGCACGGGAAAAAGGACTGATTACTGCATCAGCGGGAAATCATGCTCAGGGTGTTGCCTATGCAGCCAAAGCATTTGGGTGTAAGGCAGTCATTGTTATGCCGACAGTTACCCCTCTAATCAAAGTGAATAGAACCAAGAGCTATGGAGCAGAGGTGATACTCTATGGGGATGTCTATGATGATGCCTGTGCCAAAGCATATGAGTTGGCAGAAGAACATGGCTATACATTCGTTCACCCTTTTGATGACCTGGATGTTGCAACCGGACAGGGAACCATCACCATGGAGATTATCCAGGAACTTCCAACAGTAGACTACATCATTGCACCAATCGGCGGTGGTGGATTGATCACGGGAGTCTCTACACTTGCGAAAATGCTTAATCCTAAGATTAAAGTCATCGGTGTGGAGCCGGAAAACGCAGCCAGCATGACAGCAGCAGTAAAGGCTGGAGAAGTGGTGACTCTGGACAGTGCCAATACAATTGCAGATGGTACCGCTGTAAAGGCGGTGGGTGTCCAGAACCTTCCTTATGTCATAGACAATGTTGATGATATTCTTCTGGTAAAGGATGAGGAGCTCATAGGTGCATTCCTCGATATTGTGGAAAATCATAAAATAGTGGTAGAAAATTCAGGCCTGCTCTCCGTTGCGGCTCTAAAGCAACTGGATCTGCGCGGCAAAAAGGTCGTTTGTATTCTCAGCGGCGGTAACATGGACGTGATTACCATGTCATCTGTTGTGCAAAATGGATTGATTCAACGCGACCGCATCTTTTCCGTTGCAATTCTCCTTCCAGATAAGCCAGGAGAGCTTGCTAAAGTTGCTGAGACCATCGCTGAGGCAAAAGGAAATGTTATCCGTCTGGAGCATAATCAATTTGTTAACACGAACCGCAGTGCTGCAGTAGAACTTCGTATCACTTTAGAAGCATTTGGAACCGAACACAAAAACGAAATACTTAAGGCACTGGAAAAAAATGGATATTCTCCAAAACTGATTGGAGCAAAACTGTAAAAAGAAATGAGGCGATAGGATGGTACGTCAAAAACCGAAAGCAGGAGAAGTCTACCGGCATTTTAAAGGACAGGAATATCTTGTTCTTCATCTTGCACAGCATACAGAAACCGGAGAGGAAATGGTGGTCTATGAGGCACTCTATGGTGACCATGGAATCTTTGTGAGACCACTTGCCATGTTCCTTAGCCGGGTGGACCACAATAAATACCCAGATGCAAAACAGCGATATCGGTTTGAACTTCAGGAAAGTGCAGATGCAGAAGATACCATGCAAAAGCTTATATTTGATTTCCTGGACCAGGAAAAAAATGAAGAGAAAATGGAATTCCTACAGGCACATCGCAATCATCTGTCAGATCGCTTTCTGTCTGTGGTTGCGGAAAGTCTTGATTTTGTTGAAAATGAGACAGATATTGATCAACGTTATCTTAGTATCATGAATTATCTGAATACGTTGATCAAGTATGAAAGTGGAAGACTACGGTGATTGTTTAAAAACAATATAGAATGCGAAGATGCACAAAAGAGAACATCTTCGCATTTTTCAATCGTTCAAGAAATCGGAATCATAAAGTAGTTCAAGAAAGTAAGAAAGAGGGATTGACTTATTTTGTATAATTGTATACAATTATACAAAATATACAAATTATTTTTGAATGGAGGGAAAGATGGAAGAACATCAGGAGTATTCGCTAAGCAGTCGTGTTTTCCAGAAAATCCATGATGATATTCTCAATGGACGTTACAAGGAGCATGATGAGCTGCGTGAAATTTCCATAGGCAAGGAGCTTGGCGTGAGCAGAACACCGGTGCGTGAGGCACTTCGTCAGCTGGAGCTGGAAGGACTTGTCACAATCATACCAAATAAAGGTGCTTACGTAACCGGTATCACGGGAAAAGATGTGAAAGATATTTATATGATTCGTTCCCTTTTGGAAGGACTTTGCGCCAGATGGGCAACGGAGAACATCACCGAGGAACAGCTCAGTCAGTTAGAAGAGATTATTTTGTTATCAGAGTTTCATATGAACAAAAGCTCTGCAAGCAATGCGGAACAGGTAACAAATTATGACAGCCGTTTTCATACTGTATTATACGAAGCATCTGCCAGTAAAATCTTGGGACATCTCCTGACTGATTTTCATCGTTACGTTCAGATCGCGAGAAGGGATTCCGTGATATCTGAGGAACGTGCAAGAAAATCAATCAGAGAACACAAACAAATTCTGCGGGCAATCAAAGAGAAAGACGCCGATCTGGCAGAACAGCTTGCCAACGAGCATGTGTTGCACGTGTTGCAGAATTTGAGAAAACAAGGCTATAAGTTAAAAGATGAAGGAGAAAAATTATGAGCAAAATTAAGATGACAACCCCGATAGTCGAGATGGATGGAGATGAGATGACAAGAATTCTTTGGAAAATGATCAAAGACGATTTGTTATATCCATTTATAGATTTAAAGACAGAATACTACGATCTTGGTCTGGAGCACAGAAATGCAACCAACGATCAGGTTACCGTAGATTCTGCCAATGCAACCAAAAAATATGGTGTTGCTGTAAAATGTGCAACAATCACTCCAAATGCAGCCCGTATGAGCGAATATGATCTGAAAGAAATGTGGAAGAGCCCGAATGGGACCATCCGTGCAATTCTCGATGGAACTGTTTTCCGTACACCAATTGTAGTAAAAGGGATTGAGCCCAATGTAAGGACCTGGAAAAAACCAATTACGATTGCAAGACATGCTTACGGAGATGTCTACAAAAACGTTGAGATCAAGGTTCCGGGACCAGGAAAGGTAGAACTGGTATATACCGGAGAAGACGGAACAGAAATCAAGGAACTGGTTCACAATTATGCTGGCGCCGGTGTTGCACAGGGGATGCACAATATTGATAAATCCATCGAAAGCTTTGCAAGAAGCTGCTTTAATTATGCGCTGGACATCAAGCAGGATCTCTGGTTTGCGACAAAGGATACCATTTCTAAGAAATATGATCATACGTTCAAAGACATTTTCCAGGAGATCTATGATAAAGAGTATGATGCTCGTTTTAAGGAAGCAGGAATCGAATATTTCTATACACTGATTGACGATGCTGTTGCACGTGTCATGAAGTCTGAGGGAGGTTTTATCTGGGCATGTAAGAACTACGATGGAGACGTCATGAGTGATATGATATCCTCTGCATTTGGTTCTCTTGCAATGATGACATCTGTGCTGGTTTCTCCAGATGGATACTATGAATATGAGGCAGCACACGGTACTGTACAGCGTCACTATTATAAGCATCTTGCAGGAGAGGAGACCTCTACCAACTCCGTGGCAACCATTTTTGCATGGACCGGGGCTCTTAGAAAACGTGGAGAACTTGATGGGAACAAAGAGTTATGTGATTTTGCAGATAAATTGGAAAAAGCGACCATCGACACCATCGAATCAGGCTGCATGACCAAAGACCTTGCCTTGATTACCACCATTGCGAAGCCGGTTGTTTTAAACAGCGAAGGATTTATTAAAGCAATTGCAAAAAAACTGTAAGGACAGATCTAAGAAAGAAGCAGAGAGTAAAAAAAGAACTTTATAGTTCTTTTTTTTGCCAAAATACATGTCAAGCGTTTTTGAAAATGTCCCCAAATAAGTGAAACATTAGCCCCGGTTTTTACTGGGGCTGCTTTAATAGAATTAGGTAGTTCTTGTGTTAAGGTAAATTAGTTTCAAAATTATTTCTTGGTA